>NZ_JBMDJV010000027.1:0-71992 GCF_057809375.1 Aquitalea sp. FG25 | reverse complement strand
CTGCCAAGAAAGTAGACGCTTCCGCTCAGAAAGCCCAAGCTGCTGACGCTTCCGCTCCGGCCAAAAAGCACGCTGCTAAAAAGCACCACGCTAAAAAGCACGCTGCCAAGAAAGTAGACGCTTCCGCTCAAAAAGCCCAAGCTGCTGACGCTTCCGCTCCGGCCAAGAAAGCCAAGGCTAAGAAAGCCGCTTCCGCTGCCAAGTAATTTGCACGGAATCGACAGCTGACCCCGGTTGGCTGTAAGTCATACCTTCGGGGCGCTTCGGCGCCCCGATTGCATTGGAAAACACCTTATGCTGCGATCTACCCTGCTGGCCCTAAGCCTATGTCTGCTGCCATTGGCAGCCCAAGCCAAACCCACTGCCGAACAGCTGGTGTTGTTCTTTGGCAAGGATGATCGCGTCAAAACCGACCCGGACAACGGCTTGTGGCAGGCCGTCGGCCAACTGGAAACCAAAAGCCATCTGGTCTGTACCGCCACCCTGGTTGCACCGGATGTCGTGGTCACCGCAGGCCATTGCTTTATCAACCGCCATGGCCGCTTTGATCCGGCCATTACCTTTACCGTGGGCCTGGCTGGCAAGGAATACAGCGAGCAAAGCAGCATTCGTGAAGTACAGGTGGACAAGGCGTTTCTGGCCGGGCTGGAACACCGCCCGGACGGTACCTATATCCCCAAAAAAATTGCCGGGCGTGATTTTGCCTTTGTCCGCTTAAGCCAGCCCTTGGGGCGCAGCCGTGGCGTGATTCCGGTTTTTGCCGGCAACAGCCAGGCACTGAAGCAGCAGCTGCAGGGCATCAACAATACCGTTACCAATGGCGGTTATCCGCTGGACGATCTGACTCACCTGCTGGTACACAATAACTGCAAGGCTACCGGGCTGCTGGCTGATGGCCGCCTAACGCACCGCTGTGACACGCTGGAAGGTAATAGTGGCTCGCCCATCCTGGCCAACATCAATGGCCGCATGACGCTGATCGGCATCCAGAGCTCGGCCCCAATCGCATCCCGCCGCCACAAGGAAGACAATATGGCGCTGTCCAGCCCGGTGTTCTACCAGCAACTGCAGCAGTTCATCCAGCAAGGCCAGGCCAAAAAATAAAAACAGAGGCCGCAGCCTCTGTTTCCATCTATTGCCTGCAGCCAACGGTCGGCTGCACTACAGCGCAAGCGCCTGCCGTTGCAGGGCAATCAGTTCGCTGATGCCCTTCTTGGCCAGACGCATCATGGCTGCCATTTCCTCTTCGCTGAACGGCTCGCCCTCTGCTGTTCCCTGCACCTCGACAAAGCGACCATTGCCGGTCATCACCACATTCATATCGGTTTCGCAGTCGGAGTCTTCCAGATAATCCAGATCCAGCACGGCCTCACCCTGGTGGATGCCCACCGAAATGGCGGCAACAAAATCCCGCAGCGGGTTTTCCTGTAGCTTGCCCTGGGCGATCAGGCCGTTGATGGCATCGTGCAAGGCAACAAAGGCACCGGTGATGCTGGCAGTACGCGTTCCTCCATCGGCCTGGATGACATCACAGTCGATCTGAATCTGGCGTTCGCCCAGTTTTTCCATATCCACCACCGCGCGCAGGGAGCGGCCAATCAGGCGCTGAATTTCCTGAGTACGGCCGCTTTGCTTGCCAGCTGCCGATTCGCGCCGCATACGGCTGCCAGTGGAACGCGGCAGCATGCCGTATTCGGCAGTCACCCACCCCTTGCCCTTGCCTTTGAGAAAACCGGGAACAGACTCATCCACGCTGGCGGTGCAAATGACTTTGGTATCGCCAAACTCCACCAGTACCGAACCTTCGGCATGCTTGGTGTAATGGCGGGTAAGGCGGATGGCGCGCAAGGCGTCGGCATTTCTTTGGGAAGGTCGCATCGTGATAATTCCAGTATGAAACAAGCGCTGCGCATGTCTTGCGGCATGCGCAGCCTGAATAATTGAGACAGCGGACTAAACAGATCAGCCCTGCTTGCCAGAAGGGCTGCCCAGACGGCTGGCCAGAATCTCCTGATGCATCAGCTCCAGATTCGGATCCAGGATAACCCGGCCACTGTGGCGCGGCGGAGTCACCAGGGTATCCAGTACATCAGGCTTGCCGACAATGTCTGCCGCATCGTCCAGCAGGGTGATCGCTACCGCCGACAGATTGTCACCGGCACTGCCGGCACGCCGTTCGGCCACATTCATCAGTGCAGGCATCACCTGGCCAACCGCGCGGCCGATGAATACCTTTTCCATTTCGCCATCGCTGATCTGGGACCACAATCCATCCGAGCACAGCACCACGGACGAGCCCGCCTGCAAAAACTGTTTTTCACCGATATCAATGTCCGGATCGGTGGTGGCGCCCAGGCAGTTGTAGATCTTGTTGCGTTCCGGATGGGTGCGCGCCCCTTCCTCGGTGAGCTTGCCCTGATCAATCATGCGTTGAACCTGGGAATGGTCACGCGAGCGCAGCAGCAGGCCCTGCTTGCTGTCCAGCAGATACAGGCGGGAATCACCAACATGGCACCAGTACAACATGCCCTGCTGGATGATGGCCGCCACCACGGTAGTGCTGGGGATTTCCGGCAAGCGCTGATCGGCTGCATAGTCGAGGATCGCCTGATGTGTGGAGCTGATGGCATTGACCAGAAAACGGTTAGGATGCGACAGCGTCGGCGTGGCTTGCTGGTAAAACAGTTCGCTCATCAGATCGATGGTGATCTGCGCCGCCACCTCACCCTGCAAATGTCCTCCCATGCCATCGGCTACCACCAGCATCACGGCTTCGCGGGAGTGGGCAATGACCTGACGGTCCTGATTATAGGAGCGGCCACCGATACGGCTTTCCTGATATAGGGATAGTTTCATCGGGTACTCCTCAGGAAGAACGACCGCCAGCCAGGCCCTTGATCCATCCCACCAGTTTTTTGGCGGCAAGGGAAGATTCGGGCATCGGCTCGGGTTTGCTGTAGTCGGTTTCAAGCAGGCGCTTCTGGATGGTCATCACGCTCGGTGGTCGTGCATCCGGAGCCAGCATCAGGCATTGGTCCGTCAATTCAAGCAACTCTCTGGAATAATAGTGGCGGAACAACTTGCTGGCTGGTGCCAGTTTGTCATCCGCCATGCGGTCATGCGCAATTTGTGGTGTCCTGCCACCCATGCAGACATACAGACAGGCACCAACGGCGTAAATATCGGTCCACGGCCCTAATGGCTGGTCTTTTTCATACTGCTCTGGTGCAGCAAAGCCTGGCGTGTACATGGAGGCAAAATGCTTGTCACGCCGCGACAAGGTTTGCCGGGCCGCACCAAAATCCAGCAACAGCGGGTGGCCGCCACGGCGCAGATAGATATTTGCCGGCTTGATATCCAGGTGAAGCAGACGGTGCAGATGCACCTCGCGCAGACCGGACAGCAAAGCAGCAAACCATTTGCGCAAACGGCGCTCTTCTATGCGCCCGCCCGCCACTTCCAGCTCACGCCCCAGTGAACGGCCATCGGCATATTCCATCACCATGTATACGGTTTGGTTGGCCCGAAAGAAGTTGCTGACATGCACCACATTGCTATGGCTGATTTCCGCCAGAATGCGGCCTTCTTCAAAAAAGCACTTCAGACCCAGATTAAAGGCGTCGCGGTCCAGCTCGTGCGGCACCGTGATCATGCCTTCATCATCGCGCTCGGCCAGATTGCGCGGCAGGTATTCCTTGATGGCATATTTGCGGTCGGCATCATCCAGCGCCAGATAAACCACGCTGAAACCGCCCACGGACAGTTGGCGGACAATGGTGTACTCGGCCAGGCGATAGCCCACCGGCAAGGCAGTCAGTTGGCTGGATTGAGTCATGACATGGCAGTTGCTATAGTGTTCGTTGGCCCGGAATTGAGCTACAACAGCAATTCGGGCCCTGTTCTGTTTTTACTGATACCACTACGGGGGCCCACAATGATTCTAAGTATGACAGGCTTTGCATCCATCAGCAGAGACTTTCCCGGCGGTTTGCTCAGCCTGGAAGTCCGTGCCGTCAACCACCGCTATCTCGATGTGCAGATGCGCCTGCCAGAAGAGCTGCGGGTGATCGAACCACAGCTGCGTGAGATGGTGTCATCTCGCGTTACCCGTGGCAAGCTGGAATGCCGTGTCGGGCTTAACCAGCTGGAGTCGGATAACCCCACGCTGGAGCTTAATACCGACTTTCTGGCCAGCCTGCTGCAAGTGGCAGCACAGGTGGAAAAGCAGGCTCCGCAAGCCAAAGGCCTGTCGGTAGGCGAACTGCTGCGCTGGCCAGGCATCCTGAAGAGCAACACCCTGGCACCGGAAGTACTGCAGCAACTTTGCTTGCAAAGCCTGGCTACCGCACTGGAAGACTTCAACGCATCGCGTGGCCGCGAGGGCGAAAAGCTCAAGCTCATTCTGCAAGAGCGCGTCACTTCAATGGAAACCATCATCGCCGGTATCAAGCCCAAGCTGCCGCTGATTCTGGAAGCCTATATGAACAAGCTGTCCGGCCGTCTGCAAGAAGCGCTGGGCAATGTGGAGGACGACCGTATCAAGCAGGAGTTTGCCCTGTTCGCCCAGAAGATCGACGTAGACGAAGAGCTCTCCCGCCTGACCACCCACCTGACTGAGGTAAAACGCATTCTCAAGGCCGGTGGCCAGACCGGCAAGCGCCTTGATTTCCTGATGCAAGAACTCAATCGTGAGGCCAATACCCTGGGCTCCAAGTCGGTTTCTACCGAAACCACGCAGGCATCGGTAGAACTGAAAGTACTGATAGAGCAGATGCGCGAGCAGATCCAGAATATCGAGTAAGCTTTCGCACCGTGTCACACCGTGGCACCGAAGCAACTGAAGCCCCGCAAGTCGGGGCTTTTTTGATTTCCGCCGCTGCCTCACCTCGCCACGCTTACCGTTCTTTACATCGGTAACACCATGCCGGAATCCATTACGACATAGAATGCCGGCTCGGAGACAAGGAATACATGATGATGAAGGTGGTATGGCTGAGCGTGCTGGCCGGCAGCGTGGGTGGCTGCAGCTATGGGGAAATGCTGGATACCATTCCTGCCGGCCAGCATCGGCCTTATCAACCATCCTCGCCACCCGCTGTTCAGATCATGCCTCCAACACCGGAGGAAACCAGCTTCCTGCAAGCAAATGCGTGCATGCAGTGCCGGGAAGGTGATCGCTTTCATCGTTTCATCCATGACGATCCGGATGTACGCAAATCCCGCATCCCGCGTAACTCGGCACTGGCCGATGATGCCGGGATGGCCAAGAAACAGTGGGTGGATGAAGTCCGGACCGCCGTTTACTTCTCCAAACACATACGCCTGGCCAATGGTGAAAGCCTGTTCAAGCTCATTCAGCACTGCTCTTCCGGCTGGGACAGCCCACAGACCCTGGCGGTGGCATCCCGGCAAAACAAGGTGGCCAGCGGCTTTGATATCCAGTATCTGATCCGCTTCAAGAAATACGGCCAGCCCATCGGGCTGGAAATGCGTGCCGCCTTCATCCGTAAAGGAAGTCAGATACAGGCTGACAGCCCGTTTGCGGATGCCCTGCTGCGTGATCCTGACTTTATGCGAGCCATCCAGTTGCGTTGCTGGAATGATTGAATCGCAGCAACGCCTCACCCAGACGGCAGCGACATCTTTTCATTTTGCTTTTTTTTACCTTGATTACTGGTCAGCAGGCGCGCTGCCACCGCCCTGCCACGTTAAGATGCCTACGGCAAAATGCCCGAGGCGGAAATAGCGCCCTGGCAGAACATTTTCATGGATGCGCAACCGCGATCACGGACTTCAGCTTTGCTTTCACAACGCCCGACCATGCCTGAATTCAAGTATCTGTGCCGCCTGGCCCTGTCCTGCCTGCTGCTCGGTGCCACCCTGCTGGCTGGCTGTACAACAGCGGAATATACGGTGTTTGAATATCGTAACGGCAGCAAGATCATTGATGGTGAAGGTGGCAGCAAGCGCGTGGTGGATGGCGTGGAAATCTGGGATGCGGGTGACCCGCCTCATCGTTACCGGATCATGGGCATGCTCCGTGTCAGTGACTATGACATGGCCACGGTAAACGGCACCATGCTGCGCGCTATTGCGCAGCAAGTCAGGCGTACCGGCGGTAGCGCCGCCATTTTACTGACCAGCAACGGTGGCATGCGCGGTGCCATTGACAGCATGGCCTGGCGGGAGCGTTTGGGCACTCCACAGGAAAACGGTTACCGGATTTTGCGGGCACTGGTTGTGCAGTACTTACCAGAGCAACAGGGTATGCCTGCCGCAGTAAAGACAACGCCTGGCAAGCTTGTCAAACCGACTCGCTAAGCTGCTTGACCAGCAGGTCGGCCTCCACACTGCGAAACTGCAAGTCCTGCTCATGTGCGCAAAGTGCTGCGCCTGCATCAACCAAGCGTCCCAGTTCATCTACGGTGAGCTTGCCGGTAATGGGGGCAATGGCCTGTGCCAGCAATAACGGAATGGCCGACAGGCTGACGGGCTCCGCCGGTGGATGGGTTTGCATCAGGCTCAGAATATCAATGGCATCCATCACAACCTCCTGCCAGTGTTTTTCTGTCTGGAATGCAGTGTTAGAGCATCTGGCCCGGCATATCGTTCAGTTGAACACGTACGTTACTTCGGCACGGTATTGATGACATTGCAGCGGACAATCTCTTCCCACTCATCCAGACTCAGGTTGATTTCCTCGACATCCGGCTTGCGCTGTTCAACATCCTTCCGCCGTTCATACCCGGTAGGAGAACTGCCATCCTTCTGCCGACGATCCTTGCCCGAACGCCGTTCTTCATTGTGTTTTCTTTGTTTGAATGTAGTCATCTACAGCCCCCCCGACAGCCATTGGGCGAATACTTCCAATGTAGTACACCAGCGCACAGGACTAAACCCGACTCGATGCATGCAAATGGGCAATGGCCGAATCGGGCTGTAGGAAGTCCGTATCTGCACTGCCCTACCCGCTGACATTGAACTAGGCTGTGATTTTGACCAATCAGGAATACATCATGCTGGAATTGCGACCGAGCTGTGAACAATGCCGCCGTGCGTTGCCACCGGAATCCACGGAGGCACGCATCTGTTCATTTGAATGTACCTTCTGTGCCGATTGCGCAGCAGTACTGCAGCACTACTGCCCCAATTGCGGCGGTAATCTGGTAGCACGCCCTA
Source organism: Aquitalea sp. FG25 (assembly GCF_057809375.1). Taxonomy (NCBI): domain Bacteria; kingdom Pseudomonadati; phylum Pseudomonadota; class Betaproteobacteria; order Neisseriales; family Chromobacteriaceae; genus Aquitalea; species Aquitalea sp. FG25. The sequence goes on along the minus strand of NZ_JBMDJV010000027.1, from coordinate 64,813 downwards.
TCCGCCCACAACGTGACGGTCGTAATGGCAATGATCTGCAGCACTACCCTGCAGGAACACGGGAGGTCTATCAGCCAGCCGATTTGCAGGTGCATGCGCACTGGCTGGCCAGCAGAGGCATCCAGCCCACATGAAACAGGCCCGCGTTAAGCGGGCCTGTTCACGCGAGCAAAACGACAGGGCTCAGTTTTGCTGCCAGATCAAGCGGGCGATAGCAGCAGAATCCAGCTCACCTTCACCTTGCTCCACCAATTGCCGGATCAGTCCCTCAACGCGCTCGGCCTCCGGTAAACGGATGCCAAGCTGCTGGGCAGTATCCAGCACGATACCCATGTCTTTCAGATGCAAATGCGCCTTGAAACCTGGCGCATAGTTGTCATCAATCATGCGCTGGCCATGAATATCCAACACGCGGCTCTGGGCAAAACCGCCCAGCAGGGCCTCACGGACCGGTGCCGGATCGACACCGCAGGCCTTGGCCAGTTTCATCACCTCGGCAACAGCAGCCACGCCAACACCGACTGCGATCTGGTTGCATGCCTTGGCCACTTGCCCGGCACCGGAATCGCCAATATGCGTGATGGTCTTGCCCATGGCCTCCAGGACCGGGCGCACTTTTTGCAGCGCATCTGCCTTGCCACCTACCATGATGGTCAGCGTGCCATTAACCGCACCAACCTGGCCGCCAGAAACCGGGCAATCGAGAAAATCCACACCAGCAGAAGCCAGTCGGCCAGCAATGTCACGGGCACCGATGGGTGAGATGGTACTCATGTCCACACACACCAGACCTGGCCTGGCACCATGCACGGCACCGTTTTCACCTAACAGGACATGGTCAACATCCTTGGTGTCCGACACATTGGTAATCAGCACCTCCACCTGGGCTGCCAGTTGCGCCGGGCTGTCCGCCCAGGCGGCTCCAGCGTCCAGTGCCGCAGCAGCACGCTCTCGCTGGCGTGACCAGACAGTAACGGCGTGGCCGGCTTTCAACAGGTTCAACACACAGGGCAGGCCCATGATGCCCAGGCCGATATAACCGACTTTCATATCCACTCCAGCAGTATGCAGAGACAAAGCATAAGATTACCGCAATCTGGCGTGATGAAGGAGATGGCGTTCAGAAATTTCAGAAGCGACCAGCAAGGCAGGCGCGGCCCGAAAGCCGCTTGGCAGAAATCAGGGAGATGGCAGGCTGTCACGCCGTCCGGTCAGCCAGGATTCAAACTCAAAATCGGCACCGGTCGCCTTGTTTTCCAGGAAATAAACGAAGGCCAGAATTTCTGCCACTGCGCGGTAGAGTTCTTCCGGGATATGCCGGTCCAGATCAACCTGCATCAGCAATGACACCAGTTCTGGCGAATCATGCACAAAGACGCCAGCATCCTTGGCCCGGTCAATGATGCGCTCTGCCAGTTGGCCATAGCCCTTGGCCACTACCGTTGGGGAGCGCTGGCCTTCCCGGTAGGCCAGTGCTACGGCTGACTTGCGCTGATCCTCAGTCTTGGGTGACTGTGCCATTTTTCACCGCCAGATTGGCCAGCGTCAGGCCCGCGGCCTCCATGCCGCTTTGCAATTGATTTGCATGCTGTTGGATCAATCCGCTGGCCTCATCTTCTTCCGCCACAAATGATACCTGCACGCTTTGTCCCACCAGCCGGACCCGCGCCGACAAGCCGCCAAGCGCCGGTAGTTTGAGCGACAGCGATGTACTCCAGACACCAACATCATCGGCACCCAGGCTAGCGGTGCGCTCATTGGTATGTTCCTGCTGAATCTGCAGCTGCATGGGCTGGCCAGGCCAGGCATAACCATTGAGCTGCAGTTGCTGGTTTTCCACGATATCCAGCTGACGCTGGACCAGATTGGCCAGCTCCGGAGCCACCGTACGCGGGCTGAGGGTGTTGGTGCTGCTGGCTTTCTCGGGTGTGAGACTGGCCAGATCATCATTCAGCTTGCTCAACAACCGCGACTGCGGTTCCTGCTGCACCTGGGCAAGGTTATGGCGTCCATCCAGCCACTCCTTGAGGTGGGATTCATAAAACAACCCACTCTGGCTGATATTGTTTTTCAGATCCTGCGCCGTCGCTGCCGGAGGCTGCTTGGCTGCATCAAGGCTGAGATCGGTAGCAGGAAGGCCGGGCTTGCTGGTTTGCAGCATGCCAGTAAGGTATTTCGATGCCGGACTGAGCTGCACCTCGACCGAACCGTCTTGCGCAGCTTCGGTGGCTTGCTCCTGCAAGGCAAAACTGAGCGTCGGGGCCAGGTTGGCCACCTTGAGCGACAAGGTATTGCCGCTGACGGTCATGCCCTGCGGCACCTCCAGATTGAACAGGCTGTTCTTGATCAGAACAGACAGTTGCTGACCGTTGTTTTTACTGTCCACCACCTGGGCAGTCACCTGCTCCCCGAGCATCAGCGGAGGCAGTTTGGCCGGTACAACACTGGCATCCAGCAGGGCCTTTCCGCCTTCCAGCAACAGCCGTACCGAGGAGACGGTTTGCGGTGCAAGCGTTCCGCTTGCAATGGTGGGCGGCAGGGACGGAATCATGAGGTGGAATTGTTTCGGTAAAGGGAGATGATCAGTTCGGCCTCACTGCGCGAAATGCCACACTGGCTAGCCACCTCGGAGGCAGAGATGCCCTTCTTGATCATTTCTATTGCCTGGTTGTAGGGGCTAAGGCTGGCAGGCTCGCTGCGAGACTGTTGCTCAAGCCGCGCCATCAGGCGTGCGAGATCCCGTTGCAAGGTGCTGATTTGCTGCTGCTGTTGATCCAGATACATGGTGGTCAGACTGTCGCGCCGGTTTTCCAGCCGCTGCAGACGCCAGTACAGATAGCCGCAGACGACAGACAATGCCAGCAGCAGCAACACAACAATATAGAAAAAGGGCGAACCGGACATGATGAAACCCTCACGCAGCGCTTTTTCTAAGTGTATGGTGAAACCGGCAGTAACCCAAGCCGGTCTTTACGAAGTGTATGTCTTTAGCAGTCGATTGTTCTGACTGACCATCTGCATCTCATCACGCATCTGGCCTATCCAGTTGGCAATTTCTTGCTGCAACTGTTCGCGCTGGGCAATCAGCAAGATAACGCGTTCACGCGTTGCATCCGGCAAGCTGGCTACATCAGCTTGCAATTGCGGCAACAAACTGGCCAGTTCGCTTTCCTGTCGTTCGGACAGCCTGGTAACCAGATCAAAATCGCGGGCTTCACAGGCGGCAAGCGCCTGGTTCAGTGTCGCCAGCATGGCATCGATTTGCGCGGGCTGGATGCTAGTTTTCATGGCGACACCTCATCGGAGCAATCTCAGTAGGCACTGCTGGCGGCACTGGTTGACATGCTGGAGCGGTTGAGTTCCTGCCAGGCAGGCAGAATGGTTTCCAGCAGGCGGCGTACTTCGGCCAGAATTTCCAGATCATTCTTCAGGTTGGCAATGCTCATCCGCTGCTTCATGTAGATGTAAAGGTCGTTCAGATTACCGGCGGCTTCACTCCCCTGTTGCAGATCGAGCGATTCACGCAGGCCATCGATGATGTCGATGGTTTTGGACACCAGCCGCGCCTTTTCATCGTAACGCTGTGCCTCGATGGCATAGCCGGCCTGGTTGATGGCTTTGATCGCACCTTCATACAACAACACCACCAGTCCGACCGGGCTGGCACCATACACTGCAGCCTTCAGGGCATCATCTTCATAAGCCTTGTTGAACTGCTTGAGCATCTTGGAATTCAGCATGATTCTTTACCGTTTGGTTCTGTCCTAGGCCAGCAAGTTGGCCAGATTGCTGGTCGATTGCTGCATTTTCGACAATACGGCGTTCAACGCTGTGTATTGCTGGGTATACATGGTCTGGCGTGCGCTCAGCTTGGCACTCAGACTGGTTTGCAAACTGGTTTCCGACGTGATCAGGGTGTTGATGGACGTCTTGCTGGTTTCAATCACCCCGTTCGGGCCCAGCAAATCATTCACCGCCGAACTAAGCCGGTCGCCAAAACCGGTACTGCTGGTGTTACCAAACAAATTGGCCACCGCAGTCGGATTGGCGCTGAGCGCCTTGTTGAAGGCGGTCTGGTCCAGTTTTAGTGAGCCATCCTTCTGGATCGAAATCCCGGCCTGTGCCAGATAGGCATAGGAAGTGGTCGCATCAACACCCGGGATTGGAGTACTCAGAATACTGGTGAGCTTTTGCTGGATCGCCAGTACCGAGGCATTGGCCTTCAGGCTGCCGGAACGTGCAGAGTCTACCGCAGATTTCACCTGATTGTAGGCATCAACAAAGCCTTGCAGCGAAGTGGCAATGCCGCTGCTATCCGATGTCATGGTGATGGTGGACTGACCCAGCTTGGTGATGTCTACATTGGCCCCGGAAATGACGTTAGTCAGGTGATTGCTACCGGAGGACACGCTGACACCGTTGACGGTCAGCAAGGCGTCACTAGCCCCAGAGGACTCACTTGCCGCCGTGCTGCTCTGGCTCAGGCCGGCCAGCGTCGAGCCAGAGGTCGAGCCGGAATCGGTGCCACCGGCCTTGATGGTGAAGGCGTTGTCGCTACCCGAGTTGGATGAGGCAAGTACCAGCTTGTACTCACCATTATTTTGTACGACAGAGGCATTGACGCCGGCACCGCTCTGGTTGATACGGTCAGAGATGGACTGCAGGCTGACGGTATCGGTCGCACTGGGCGTCAGATTGATGACGGTATCCTTGCCGGCTACGGTCAGCGTCAGCGAGGTTGGCGCACCGCTCAGGGTTGCCTTGGGATCGGTGACGGCGCTGCTGCCAACACGGTCGAACACCAGTTGGCGCGACTTGGCCAGTTGGGTGACATTCAGCGCATAGCTGCCAGCAACCCCACCGGTGGTTGTCGCCACGTTGGCAATGCTGGTATCGGTGGAACTGGCCTTGAACTGCTGCAGGAATGCTCCTGTCGACATTTTGCTGGCGGAGCTTTGCAAGGCTGACAGGGCAGAGCTGATCTGGCCGATCGAACTCAGCTGAGTATTGTACTTGCTGGAACGCTGCTGACTGACTTGCAGAGGCTGCTGCTCGATGGTCATCAACTGGCTGACAATGGACTGGACATCCAGTGTGCCGACACTGGTCGTAATCGAAGCCATCTTGCATTACCTCCTTTACTGACTGGGTATTGCCGCTCTCAGGCTTTGTCCTTGAGCAGCAAGCCCCTGAAATCGTCGATCGCCTTGGCGATGCGGATCGCATCTTCCGACGGAATCTGCCGGATGACTTTTTGCGTTTCCTGATCCACGACCTTGACGACCTGGATATTGGTTTCCTTGTCTACAGAAAACTCCAGCTGGCTGGAGTAAAGCTTGGCCACGTCGTTCAACTGCTTGACCGAGTTCTGCAACTCCAGTGGATCGGGGTTTTTCTGCTTCGTTCCATCACTGGTGGCATTTTGCGCCTGACTTTGCCCTACGGCAACGACACCGTTGGTGGTATTCGGCAGCACCGAACTGGCGGTGGCGTCGGCTGTATTTCCCTGAGTCAGCTGGTTCTGCTGGCGCGCGGTCGGTGTACTGGCCATGGGAAGGACAGGACCATTTGTAGATGATATTTGCATTGCAGCGACTCCCGTACAAACGGCCCCGGTCAGCATGCCAACCGAGGCCGGTTCTTCAGCTTATGCTATCAATGTAGCTTACTGCAGCAGCGTCAGGGCAGACTGAGACAAGGAGTTAGCCTGTTTCAGGATGGAAGTGCCAGCCTGTTGCAGAATCTGGTTCTTGGTCAGGTTGGCCGTTTCCGACGCGAAGTCTACATCCACGATACGGCTGTTGGCTGCGGTCAGGTTGGTTACATAGTTTTGCAGGTTGGCAACCACGGCATCGAAACGGTTCTGTACCGCACCGAAGGTGGAACGGATGTTCGATACGGTACCGATATCCGCATCCAGCGCCGACAGCTGAGCTTGAGCACCAGTCTGGGTCAGTACGTTGATCGTGGCGCTATTGGTCAGCGACGAGTTGTACGAAGACAGCTGGGTGGTCAGGTCGGAAGCCGATACCGATACGGTGTTGTCGGTAGAACCGGAGGAACCTACCTGGAAAGTCAGGGTGTTACCACCAGACAACAGCTTGGTGCCGTTGAACTGGGTGGTTTGCACGATACGCGAAATTTCCTGGGTCAGCTGGTCAACTTCTTTTTGCAGCTGCGAACGGTTAGTGTCGCTAACCGAGCCGTTGGCGGATTGGGTAGCAATTTCACGGATACGCTGCAGGTTGTTACCAATCTGACCCAGCGCGCCTTCAGCCGTCTGACCTACGGAAGTACCGTCGTTTGCGTTACGGATGGCCTGGTTGTTACCACGGATGGCGGCAGTCAGGGTTTGGGAAATAGCCAGGCCGGCAGCATCATCCTTGGCACTGTTTACGCGCAGACCGGAGGACAGGCGTTGCAGGGACAGGTTGAGCGAAGAACTGGAGTTGCTCAGGTTGTTCTGTGCGGTGAGCGACGCAATATTGGTGTTGACGGTAAGTGCCATGATGATTCTCCTTAGAGCATTCGGGGGGGCGACTGTGTGGGCCTTGACTAGTTATCGGCCCCCCGCTGGCAAACTTTAGAAGTTCGGCAATTATTTTTTGCCGACTTCTGCACTCAAGCTTTGCTGCCAATCATCAAGGTGATCCTCCAACCAGTAATGACGGTCTACCCAGGCACGCAGGGCATCGCCTTCCCGGTAGGCCGCATCCAGATCGCTGATGCGGCTGCGAATGGCGTCCACCCAGGCTTCCGTGGTGTTGGGCACACGGCATACCGGTGCATCATTGGTCTGGTAGGGGTAGATATCCGTGCAGATAACCGGCCAGCGCATCACACCATATTCCAGCAGGCGCAAATTGCTCTTGGATTCATTGAAGGGATTGATTTCCAGTGGTGCGATGGCCAAATCCAGATTCAGGCTGGCCATTTTTTCCGGATACTCCTGGAAGGACACGCAAGGGTGCTCCTCGGCGATATAAGGCCGCATCTCGGGCAGGCACATGCCCATGAATACCCACTCCACTTCATCTGCTGTCTGCTTGACCACATCGATGATCAACGCCAGATCGCCCTGGTGCTGCTGGGCACCTACCCAGCCCACACGCGGCTTTTTGCCCTGGCCGCGCAGTGAGGAAACCTTACCCCACATGTGGCGGGCCAGGCGGTTTGGCACCACGCGGATGTCGGCAATCATGTCGCGGCAGGCATCGGCCAGCGGCTCGGTGGAAACCACCAGCGTGTCAAAATGCTTGAGCATGGCGCGCAGACGTGGACGCGCATCGGGCATGGTTTTGCGCCATACGCGGTTGAGAATGCTTTTTTCCGGCAGCGCCCCCACCAGGTCATCCAGCCCGAACACCAGACGCAAGCCCGGCAGGTATTCGCGATACTGCTTGACCGCATGCAGGACACCGTCGGTAAGCATGGTGTGAATCAACAGCACATCCGGATTGAATCTAGCCATTTCCACCACCGACAGCAGCGGCGCAGCGCCTCGTTCCGGCGAAATCATCGTCACATCTAGCCGCCCGCTTTCTTGCAGGGCATGGAAGGGCAGCGACACGCGGTACTCGCCACTGCCGCCGGGAATGGGCAAGCCCAGTACCTTGCGACGCCCGGCCTGGCGCGGCAACCAGTTGGTATCCCGCGTCGGCTCAAAAGCCATGTCCTTGGTACGGAAGGTAAGGTGGCGGTTGTAGGCCGGATCATGCGCCAGTTGTGGCAGCCAGCGTTTGAGCACCACGGCCAGCTCCTGCTGTTCGCGCACGGCCGCCGCCAGTGCAACGGCAGGTTCGTACGTGAGTTTGCCGATACTCTTGGCATGGTGGTGCACCATGGTGACATAGGGCGTAAACACGTTCAGCAGCCCTTGTCGCTGCAGCTTGAGGCAGAAGTCCACGTCGTTGAACAGCACGGTGAGCTGCTCGGCATCAAAGCCACCCACGGCCAGATATTTATCCTTGGCCACCATCAGGCAGGCGGCGGTGACGGCAGAGTAATTCTGCTCGGTCAGCAGGCGGTTCATATAGCCCGGCGCATCCAGTTCCGACTGTTCGAACACATGATCAGCCACCGACAAGACACCGCCCGGCAAGCCCAGCACGATGCCAGCATGCTGGATGCAGCCACTTTCCGGGTACACCAGCCGGATGCCCACAGCACCTACTTCCGGGCGTTGCGCAATCCCGATCATCCGCTCCAGCCACTCGGGCTGGATGATTTCGGTATCGTTATTGAGCAGCACGATGTAATCCCCACGCGCCTGCTCCACCCCCAGATTGCACTGGGCCGAAAAATTGAAGGGATGGGGATAATCGATGATGCGGACCTGATCCGGATAATCCTGCTGCAAGTCCTGATAAAAACGGAAGGTATCCGGGTCCTGTGAGCCGTTGTCGATAATCAGCAACTCAAACTCGCGGTAGCCGGTGCGGGCAAACAGGCTTTCCACGCAGGGCTGCAGGTATTCCATTTTGTCGCGGGTGGGGATGATGACCGACACCAGCGGATTGCCACTAACCTGGTATTCCACATGCAGGGTGTTGTCGGCATAACCGTTGACCACACTGGCCGCAATACCCAGTCGCTGCAGGTGATTTTCCAGCGCCACCCGGCGTGCCGCCTCGCGTTCATGCTGCACCCCCAGCGGCTCTGCCGGGAAGTGCATCAGGACTTCATCCAGATGCTGCACCACACCCAGGCCGTAGTTTTCCGCCAGACGCAGCAGGTGATTCCAGCTTTCGCAGCCCGGATACGCTTCAAAGCCTCCCAAGCTGGCCAGGCCCTGATAGGACAGCGCAACAGCAGCGCCGACATAGTCCTGTGCCCGCAGGTAGTCCAGCGAGAAATCTGGCTTCAGTTGCGGCAGCACACGGCATTCCGGCTGCGTGTAGCTGTCGTGATCGGTATAGATGGCCAGCGCCTGCGGGTTAGCGTGGATGCAGTCACCCATGCGCAGCAGCAATTGCGGTGCAATCATGGCCCCGGCCGGCAACAGCAGCACCCAGTCTGCCGGGATTTCCCCCAGCAGGCCGTTGAGCGCCATGCTGAACAACTGCGGGTCATCCAGAGAGTCCAGTTGCAGCCAGCCCAGCGTGTCATTCTGATTGAAGATGGGATCTGGCATTTCCCAGTCCGCCACCACAATCAGCTTCCAGTGCTTGTACAGCTGCTGCTGCAAGGCATCGATGGTATTGGCCAGCAGGGCCGCTTCACTGGCACGGATGGGCATCAACAGCAGAAACTGTGGCTGCTGCTGCCATTGCATCAGCATGCGCTCGGCCATCATCTCAGCATCGATTTCGCGCAGTTGGTGCTGTTTGTCCCAGCTTTGCCAGGCACGATAGGTATTCGGCCACATCAACTGCAGGCGATTGTTTTCCACCACGGCCTGCCGCTCGGGGTGATAGCTGGCCAGGGTGTCCAGAAACGGGGTCGGCAACACTTCACGCAGCAGTTCTACCCAACGGTAGGCCTGGCTCTCCAGCGTGGCATAGCGCAACAGGTAATCACGTGAGGCCGTGTGCAACTGGTGACGGCGCTCGGCGTCCTCCACCAGCCGCGACAGGGCAGCATCCCAGCTGGCGGTATCGTTGCCCACCACTTCGGCAAGGCCCAGCTCCTTGGCTTCACGATAAGCCGGGACATCGCTGAGCACACAGGCTGCGCCGATGGCGGTGTACTCCAGCCATTTCAGATCGGATTTGGACTCGTTGAAGACGGTGTCTTCCAGCGGAGCGATACCGATGTCGATCTCCAGCCGGTTAAGCTCCTGCAGGTATTCGATGTAGGTAACCGACTTGCCCACCACCTTGACGTTGGCTGCCCCCTCCAAGCCGCTCAGGCTGCAACCCCAGAACACAAACTGCACCAGGTGTGCATATTTTTGCTGGATGTTGAGCAGGGCCTGGCCAATGACCTTCATGTCGTCGGCGTGGGTGGAGGTTCCGGCAAAGCCGATGGTGATAGGCGCATCCGGGCCTTTGGGCTCGCGCTTGAGGCTGGCGTAGCGCGTAGCAGACAGCGCATTGGGAATCAGATGCACATTCTGGTTCAGCTCGCGCAGGCGCACTGCCAGCGGCTCGGTGCTGGCCGTTACCGCAGCAAACAGATGCATCTTGTCGCGCCAGAAACGTAGCAGGCCGTAAGGATCGAATTCATAGAACTGACGGTGCGATGCCGGCATGCCCGGCAGCCAGTCGTCAGCTTCAAAAATCATGGTTTTGCCACTGGCAAAACACTTGTCGAGAAAGCTGCTGTTACGTTCGCTCAGAATGCCGCGCTGAATGATGAATACATCGGCCCACTCCACCAGAGTATCGATATCAAACTCTTCCCGGCGGCAGCCAACTGCCGAATTGCCTGGGAAGTACGCGGTGTCGATCCAGGGCGACAGCAAGCTGAAAGCATCATGCAGGCGCAGGCGCATGCAGGCACCATCCAGGAAATCCCCGGACAGCACACCCAGACGCAGGCGTTGCGCCGGCAGGGTGTCGGTTGCCGTGGCTACCGACAGCTTGGGTAACTGGCGTTCGGTACGGCCAGATTTGCCAATGGCCAGTTGAACGGCGACATTGGAATAGGACTTGGCGCGTACCCGGCCCTGTGTGGTGTCGATGAAGTCACGCAGCTCTTGCAGGAATTCCTGGTGGATTGCCTCGTAACGCTCCCTGGCCTTGTGTACCGTGGCCTTGGCATGGGCGATGGCTTCCGGGCTATCGCCCCAGGCCACACCATCGTCACCCAGATAGCTGTGCAAGGGCTTGTCCAGCATCAGCGGATTGGGCAGATACACCACCGGGCAGCCACACAGCAGCGCCTCGAAGCAGCCGGTGCTGTGCTCATAGGTGTAGAACAACTCAGCCGAACGGTAGAGTGCAGCCAGTTCACGCGGGCTGCGCACCTTGCCACGGAAAGAAATTTCCGTGGCATCGGCCACCACCTCGCCCGGCACGCCACCCTTTTCCAGGTAGCGATGCAGCCACACCAGCTTGCCATGGCGCTCTCCGACACCATCGCTGTTGTAAACCTGCGTATCGATCAAAGGCACTTGCAGCAAGGCGGCAGACCAGCCATCCGGCACGATATCCCAACCGTGGGTATACACCATGTCACTGGCCGCCCAGCCCAGCTTGTCCAGCGGGGTATTGGACAACCGTCCGGGGTAGTTCAGCAGATAGCGCACGACATGACGTGCCTGCAGCGGGTTGCCTCGGATGATTTCCGGGTAGATGACAACCGGCTCGCGCCCGGCTTCCCGGTGTGCCTGATAGATTTCCTGCGTGAGAACCCGTGTGTTCAGGCCGTGACTGGCCTCCTGATGCATCACATACGCTTCCTGGCCTTTCTCGTTCAACCAGTGACACAGGTGATAGAGCGCACGCACCCCGCCGGAGGTCTCACGGTAAGGGGGCGCATAGATGTAGTAAGGCGAGTTGGCCAGATCAGCAGTTGTAGACAGGGCTTGAGACATAGGGGCCTCGAATTGGAGTAGTAATGCGCACTTAACCGCGCGTCTGATAGAAAGCCTGTACCGCCAGACACACCCGGCGGACCTGTTCCATGGTCATTTCAGAATACAAGGGCAGCCGCAGCAAGCGGCCAGCCAGGTCTTCCGTGACGGACAAACTGCCGCAGCTACGGGCAAAGCGTTGCCCCGCCGGCGAGTCATGCAAGGGAACATAATGGAATACCGCTGAGATGTTCTGCTGTTGCAGATGGGCGATCAGCGCGCTTCTCTCTTCAGCACTGCGGCACAACAGGTAGAAAATATGTCCATTTTCCGGCCGGTTTCCCGGCGACAGCGGCAGGCGGAACAAGCCCTGTGCCGCCAATGGCTCCAGCAGGCTCAGGTACTTGCCGTACAGCACGCGGCGATGCGCATTGATGCGCTTGGCCTGCTCCAGCTGGGCGTACAGGAAGGCAGCACTCAGTTCGCTGGGCAGGAAGGAGGAGCCGATATCTACCCAGGTGTACTTGTCCACCTCGCCACGGAAAAAGGCTTTGCGGTTGGTACCCTTCTGCCAGATCACCTCGGCCCTGGCCATCAATGCCGGGTTGTTGATCAGCAAGGCACCGCCTTCACCGCAGATGATGTTCTTGGTTTCGTGGAAGCTCAGGCAGCCCAGATCACCAATCGTCCCCAGCGATCGACCGTCGGATTGCGCCAGAATGGCCTGGGCGGCGTCTTCGATCAATAACAGTCCATGGCGCTGGCAGATGTCCTTGAGCGCTTCCATCGCACAGGGCTGGCCAGCGTAATGCACGGCAACCACCGCCTTGGTACGCGGCGTAATGGCTGCCTCTACCAGCGTTTCATCCAGATTCAGCGTATCGGGGCGGATATCGATGAAAACCGGCACCCCACCTCGCAACACAAAGGCATTGGCGGTGGAAACAAAGGTGAAGGACGGCATGATCACCTCATCACCCGGGCCGATATCAGCCAGGATGGCCGCCATTTCCAGCGCAGCCGTGCAGGAGTGGGTGAGCAGGGCCTTGGGGGTGCCCAGATGCTCCTCCAGCCAGTGCTGACACTTGCGGCTGTAGACACCATCTCCGGCAATGGAGCTGCTCATGACCGCTTGTGCGATATAGAACAGCTCTTTGCCAACGATGAACGGTTTGCCAAACGGGATGCGCGGAAGGCTCATGCCGCCACTTTCTGGAAAATTCCGAATAGTTTGTAACCCAGCATGGCCTGGTGCACATGCTCCACAGTCAACTGCCGGGGGTGTGCCAGCGCCTGTCCCGTCAGTTGCTGCCATGCAGTGGCAATCACCGCGTCTGGATAGGCAAGGATGCGGTCCAGCTCGCTGATGTACGTTTCGAAGAAGCGCATTTCAAAACCGGCCTTGCGCATCAGCCCTGGCAGGGTCTGCTCTTCGAAATAGCTCCAGTGCCCATGGCAGATATTGTTATTGCGCCCACCTTCAATCGTCAGCAGCAGGCTGCGGAAATTGGGCACCTGGATCACCAGCCAGCCACCGGGCTGCATGTCGGCAGACACCCCTGCCAGAAAGGCCAGCGGATCCGGCAGATGTTCCAGCACATCCAGCATCAGTACCGCATCAAAAGGCCCCCAGTCTGCGGGGAGCGCACATGGGTACTCGCCACACACCGCCTGTAGCTGCTGCTGGCGGCAGTGGGCAACCGCTGCCGGATTGATTTCCACCCCCTGGGCCGTCCAGCCTGCGGCTTGGGCGGCCTGCAATAGGGCTCCGGTGGAGGAACCGATATCCAGCACGCTGCCGGTTCCCGCCAGGCTACCCAGCCTGGCCATCACATAGCGCGCCTTGTCCTGCTCCAGCGCGGCATAGTGCGGGTCGATCTTGAGCGCCATATTGGCATCCGCCGCCTGGCTGGCCTGGTAGCGCTGTTGTTCGAAAGCACGGTTGATCACTTCACGGCTGTAGACCAGAGCACAACCGGCACAACGCATCAGGTGCATGCCATATGCCTGCAACACCAGGCTGGCGGTGGCCGACGCAGTATGACAGTAGGGACAATCGCGTGCAAAGCTGGCACCGGGCAAAAACTGGCCGTTGTCGTCCAGCAAGCGGCGAAATGTCTCGTCCTCCGCCCGGCGTAATGCCGAATTGGACGGGGCAAGCGCAGCGCGTACTCCGGGGCGCAATGCAGCGTCGAAACTGTTCTTATCCACAGAAATGCTCCACAAATCCTGCTATCCGCACACGGGCTGGCCTATGACCATGCTCATGCCACACGGGCTTCATGTACGGCGGTACTGTGCCAGCACACTGGCCATCTGTTCCAGGGTCAGCCCGCTCAGGGTCTGCGCGGTGAGTTCGTCAAAACAGTGAAAACGCTCCTCTACCGCCATCAGGAAACCCACCACGCTGAAGGAGTCGATCTGTTCAAACAGCGGGCGATCGGCCAACAGCTCGGTCTTGCCCTCTTCACGCAGGTAATCTGCAATCCAGCTGCGGATTTCTTCCATTTTCATTCCTTGTTGTTGGCGGCGGCGGCAATATTCCGTGCAGCAGCACACCGCTCAGGGCAGCTGTACCGAGCGTATCCCCATGCTGACATAGCGGCCGCCAGCAGCCACTTTGTCCTTGATCACGCAGCCCACCCCGATGGAGCAGTTAGGCCCTACATCGGCGCCGGGCAGAATCACGCACTGGGCACCAAAAATAGTATGCGCCCCGATCAGGACATCGCCTTCCACCTTGCCGCGCGGGCCATCCGCCTGCTGCTGGTAATCGTCGCTCTTGGTAAACACGCTGACATGGGTGGAAAAGCCGACGCCCTCTTCCAGCACGATGCGCCCGCCGGTACCGCCCAGAAAACAGAAGGGCGAGATATGGGTACGCGGGCCGATCTCCACCCGGCCAGTGAGAATGGCAAAGTCGTCAATACGCGCACCATCGCCAATGCTGCCGTCAATGACATAGAACACGGCCCGGCGCGAGACCCGAACCCCCTCACCCACCGTATGAAAGCCAATGGCCAGCAGTTCTTCCCGACTGAGTAGTTCCATGGGCACGCTTAAATAAACAGGTCGAAATCGGATACGGTGTCCACCACCTCTCCTGCCGCCATGCGTTCCAGCAGCAGGTTGGATTCGTGGCGAATGCAGTGGAAGGTGCAGTGCCGGGCCGGATCCACCCGGTTCATCACCGTCTTGCGCCGGTCGCCCTGCCATAGTTCTTCCAGCGATACCTTGGCGATGTCGCCAATGCGCATGTTGAGGTTGCCGCGATGGTAGGGGCAGACATAAGCACCGCTAGGCGTAATCACCGTGCGCAGCTCGGCGGTGAGGCAGCGGTTGTAGGACTTCACCTGGGTGCCCACGCCACGCAAGGCTTCTTCCAGGGTGAACGGCGCAATGATCTTGAAATTGTCGTCGGCCAGTGCGTGAATGGCCTTCAGATTGCGATTGACCAGGTCCACCACCGACAGATCCTGCTGCTGCAGGAAGTGCATCATGTCAAAAGCAGGCTTGACCTCGAAATAGTCGCAACCGATATCCTTGGCCAGCTGGGCTGCCTTTTCGATATCCACGGCATTGGTGCGGTGCAGGCTGCCATCGGGATTGAACTTGGACAGCAGCAGGAAGGAATAGCCCAGCAGGCCCTTCTTGCTGGCTGCCATCTGCCGCATATTGTCGATGACCAGATTGAATTGTGATTTGCCGCTGGCATGGGGGCGGAACTCGGCAAATACTTCCTCGCTACCGGCATCCACCGATACCCGCAGCCAGCTGGTCATATTGATGCACTGGTCCATATAGCGTGGCATCAGGGTGCCATTGGTGGTGACACCCACCTTGATGCCAGCCTGGTAGAGCGACTCGACCAGCGCGCCAAACTTGGGATGCGCCATCGGCTCGCCGCCGCCAATCAGCACCACCGCACGCACGCCATGCTGGGCAAACTCCTCGGCCAGCCTCATCAGACGCTCATTGTCTATACCGCCCTGATTAAGCAAATTGGCACTAATGCAATCATGGCAAGCCAGATTGCAGGCCGTGGTGGGATCCAGCTCCACCACAAAAGGGGCGCTATTGCTCTTGTTCCACAGGAATTTGTTGATGAACTCCTGCACGGATTCCTGCTTCAGCTTTTCAACCAGCGACAGCGGGCGCGAAATCTGACCCATGGACTCACTCCTTGATATTCCCGGACACCATGTTGCCGCCATTGTCGGCAGTTCCGGGGCGTGTTGCCCGTGCGGCGCACGAGCCACGTTTGTTCAGTAAATGATGGCTGACTTGGGCAGGGAGTAAGTGTCCAGCGCACGCACGCCACCCTCGCGCCCCACTCCGGAATCGGCAAAGCCGCCAACCGGCAGCTCCGGCAGCCAGAACTCAGGATTGGCATTGACCCATATCCGCCCGGCACGCAACTGCCGCACCACCTGTAACGATGTTTTGCTTGCTGCCGTCCATGCATAAACGGCCAGCCCATACTGGTTATCGGCAACAATGGCATTAAATTGACTGGCGTCCACGCGACAGATGGTGATGACCGGGCCAAAAATCTCCTGCCGGCGCAATACCGACGCCGCAGCAACATGGTCGATCAGCACCGGTCCCAGATATTGCCCTGGGCCATCCAGCCGGGAGCCGGGCAGCAAACTGCCGCCCTCTGCCAGCCCTTCCTGCAGCAGCGATTGAATGCGCTGCTTGTGTCCGACGGTGATCATCGGCTGCAAGCCATGTGGTTTTTCATCCCTTGCGCTCGCCGGATGACGACGCTGCAAGGCCAGCTGCAGCGCGGCAACAAAGGCATCGGCCACGGCGGGGTCAACCAGCACATGGGTGCCGGCAATGCAGGCCTGGCCACCATTGCGCAAGGCACCGGCAATCACGCCATCGGCAGCAGCGGCCAGATCGGCATCCGGATACACCAGTACCTGGTTGTTGCCACCCAGTTCGGCGCTCACCCGCTTGCCACAGGCCACCGCTGCCGATTCGATCGCCCGGCCACTGGCGGTGGAGCCGACAAAGGCAATCATGTCCACTGCCGGATGCGTGGTCAGCCCACGTCCCACTTCACTGCCAATGCCATACAACAGCTGCACCACATCAGCCGGGAACAAGGGATTTTGCTGCAAATGCGCCACCAGCATGGCCAGCGACCCTACCGCCAGTTCGCTGGGTTTGAGCACCACGCAGCACCCCGCAGCCAAGGCAAACGGCATGCGCTCTGCAGTGGTAATCAAGGGGTAATTCCAGGGGACGATCAGCCCGACCACGCCCATGGGCTCGCGCAAGGTCAGTGCCAGGCCGCTGTCCATGGAGCTGCCCAGCGTCTCGGTATGCTCCACGCGCGCCAGTGCCGCCGCATAGTCCCATAGGGCAGCGGCCCCTTCCACCTCGCCCTTGGCCCCGGCCAGTGACTTGCCGGTATCGGCGGCTTCTGCGGCGGCATAGGCGGCAAGATTGGCCCGCAAATGCTGCGCCACGCTGCTTAGGGCCTGGCTGCGACGGGCTGCGGGCATGCTGCGCCAGTGTTGGAAGAAAGCCTGCCGTGCCCGTTGGCAGGCCTGGTCAATCTGTTCTTGATCCGCGCAGGAATAATGGGCCACGGCCTGGCCAGTGCATGGATCAAAGGTGGTAAGAACATGTGCGGTCATTGCAGCGCCTGATAGCTGATGAGCCGCTTGATTGGCTTGCCGGAGGCCGTACGCGGAATGCTGTCCACCGCATGCACCTGATCCGGCCGCTGTACTTGCGGCAAGTTGCTATTGAACAGGCGAATCAAGGCATCACGCACTGCCTCGGCATTGCCACCGACCGGCAGAATGAAAAACACGTCGTAGGTTTCACCCCAGAACAGATCAGGCTTGCCCACTGCATAGCACTCTTCGCACAGACCGGTGGCATGCACCATGTCCTCGATTTCCGACAGGCTGATCAACTCCCCGCCCTTCTTGATGGAATCCTTGCGCCGGCCAGAGATAAACAGCTCGTCCTGCTCCAGATGCCCAAGGTCCCCCGTTCGGAACGGCGTGTTGCGATCAAACAGATCAAGATGGCCCTCGGCTCCCAGATAACCCAGCGCCATGTAAGGTGACTGCACCAGCAGCTCACCATCTGCCTCGCTGTCGATGCTGACCGTAACGCCCGCCATGACCTGCCCCACGGAAAAGGCTGCCGTGTCCTTGCCGCCGATGGTGAAAGAGCCGCCCAGCTCGGTAATGCCAAAGCAAGGGCGGATGCCAACGCCCGTCACCTGCATGAACTCATCCTTGATGGCCGGGTACAAAATGGAACTGGTGGAAATCACGCTAGCACGCTGCAACGGCGCCAGATCAGCCTTGAAGAATTTGTAGGTTTTGCTTAGCGATGCCGCCATGGTGGGCGACAAATACAGATAGTCAGGCTGATGACGCGCCACATCCTCCCAGAAGCCGCCCATGGACTTGGCGCTAAAGCGCGGGCAGACCGCAATGCGTCCGCCAGTCATCAACGGGCAGGCAAACAGATTGAACAAGCCAGCGTTGTAGAACATCGGCCAGTTGTGCAAGGTAAGTTGTCCTGGCTGCTGCCCCACCGCGCCGGCAAAGGCGGCTGCCGCGCTGAAGAAATTGCCCAGCGACTGGACAATGCCCTTGGGCGCACCGGTGGTACCAGACGAGAACACCACCAGGAAAGGCACGTCCAGCCCCCCTTGTGCCACGCAGTCCGGCACGCTGTTATCCAGCGCATAAGCCAGCTGATCGTAGGAGGTAATGCTCAGTGCGGCCTTCACTACCTGACGGGTTTTGTTCAACTGCTCGACACTGATTTCCGGGTCCACCGGGCAGGCCGTCATGCCACCCAGCGCCAGCGCCAGCATCAGCTCCAGATATTCCGGACGGTTTTCCAGGCCGATGACAATGCGATCGCCGTGGCGCGCGCCCTGCTGCACCAGATGATTGAGCAGACGCAGTGCCCGGTCGAAAAACTTGCCGTAGCTGATGGATTCATCACCATGCAGGATCAGCGGCTGATCCCAGCGCGGGGCAAAGATGGCGTCAAAAAAATCATAGCGTACCGAGGACATGAGGCTCTCCGGAAAATAGGTGCGGGCAGCAAAACCGGGGCATGATCACACGGCAGAACTGGCAGACAGCAAAGCCAGCAATACCGCAGTGACATCATTCATTCCCGCCTCCGCCGTGGCCGGGTCGAAATCAACAGTAGCGCTTCCGCCCTTGCCTGCCGCCCAGTTCACCACCAGGCACAGGTGGGCGTAAGGCAGGTCCATTTCGCGGGCCAGGCAGGCTTCCGGCATGCCGGTCATGCCGACGATATCGGCACCATCACGCTCCAGCCTGAGGATTTCCGCTGCGGTTTCCAGCCTGGGGCCTTGGGTGCAGGCGTAAATGCCCTGATTCACCGCCGGCTTGCCGGTGGCATTGACGGCGGCGATCACCTTGCTGCGCAGGCAGTCGTCATAGGGATTGCTAAAGTCGACATGCACCACCGGCCGCTCCGGGCCATCAAAAAAGGTGTGCTTGCGGCCCCAGCTGTAATCGATAATGTTGTCCGGCACCACCAGCGTGCCCGGCCCCATGTCGGCACGGATGCCGCCAACCGAGCCGATGGACAGAATGCCTTTGACACCCTGGTTGTGCAGCGCCCAGATATTGGCGCGGTAATTGATTTCGTGTGGTGCCAGTGAATGGCCATGGCCATGACGGGCGATGAACACCACGTTTTGCTGGCCGATATGGCCGAAGGTCAATGCGCAGGATGGGTCGCCATAAGGCGTTCTCACCACCTGGCGGTGGGTCACTTCCAGAACGGGCAGCTTGGCTAGACCGCTGCCTCCGATAATGGCCAACATAGTCGGTCCCCCTTGTAATGGCATGGCAGAGATGCAAACGCCATGCGGCTTGGTTTTACTCGCATTATGGCTGAATCGGACGAGGGGATACATTGCTTTATCTGGCTGACGGGAATTTCCAGCGGCAAGGCAATCCGGCCGGCGGATCAGGACAAGACAGGCGGGCAGGCACACAGCATTCCGCTCAGCCCTGATCAGAACCCCGCCACAGCAGCCAGCCGGCAACCAGGACAATCAGCAAGGCAATCGCCTTGCCAACCCAGGCAGTCCAGTGCTGACCGGTTTCCAGACAGGCTTCGGCCGGATTGGCCGGGTTGTAATACACCCGCACCTGTGCGCCTGCCGGATAGCGGCTCAGGATGTCCGCCACCTCCTGCTGGCTACGGCTGTAACCCGGATTGGGAAAGCGGCGGTTGCCGGATTGGTAGGTTTTACCCTGCACCTGATACTGATAACGCAGCTGCGGGAAATATTCCCAGGTATTGTCGCGATCGCCGCCGGCATTTACCTGCCGTTGTTCCAGCCGGCTTTCCTGCACGGTACCAACGGCACTGGGCCAACTGGCCGAAGCATCTCCCTTGGCCCCCAGCCACCACAGATAGGCAAACGCCGCCAGCCCGGCCAGCAGCATCAGGCACTGCAGCAGTTTTTCAACCATGACTAGCCACCCGGTGGCGGCGACCATGACGCCAGCGCTGCAGCAGCCGGTCCAGCAATGCCCAGCCAAACAAGGTACTGAGTGCACCCAGAATGAATTGCCCGCTGCCAATGCTGCTGTCGCCTTCGCGGATCAGCACCGCCCGGCCCGGTTCCTGTGGATTGAAGTACACCACCACGGCCTTGCCTGCCGGAAAACGGCGGGTGATGTCTTCGGCACTGCTGTGATCGCCCGGTAAAGCCGTGGCAAGGGCATACAGCTGATCAGCGTGATAGACCTCGCCATTAACGGTGTACAAGTACTGTACGTATGGCTCCCAGCGTATTTGGTCGGGGTGTTTTTCCGGACTGATGACCAGAATGCGGCTGGACTCCACATGGCCCGGTGCAGCCTGCCAGTGACGGGCGTTGTGAGCCGGGTCCAGCATCAGGCTGACCAGCCCGAACAGGCTGAGCAAGAAAGCCAACATCAGGATGGAAGTCTGCCAACGGGGGGAAAGATGCATGATGATGGGATTCAGACGGCGATGCCGGGGCTCTCGAACCAGGTGGCAAGAATGGCCTGGGCAGCAACCTGGTCCAGCGCCGGCTTTTGCTTGCGGCCACGGACACCGGCCTCCGCCAGCATGGATTCGGCAATCACCGAGGTCAGCCGCTCATCCACCAGCCATACCGGCAGACCGAAGCGGCCCTTGAGGCGATTGGCAAAACGTCGCGCCAGTTGTGTCATCTGGTGCTCGGTGTCGTCCTGGTGCATGGGCAGGCCCACCACCAGCTGGCTTGGGTGCCATTCTTCAATCAGCTTGCCGATGGCGGCAAAGCGGGCATCGGTGATTTCGGTATCAATGGTCAGCAGCGGATGGGCAATGCCCAGCATGGTTTCGCCCATGGCGACGCCAATGCGGCGTTCGCCAAAATCAAAAGCCAGTATGGTTCCTTCAGGCATGACCAACATCTCCGGACAGCAGGGACGGGTCGAAACCCAGCAAGGCCATGGCAGCGTCGTAACGCGACTCGGCGGGAAGATCAAACAGGATGTCCGGATTAGCCTTGACGGTGAGCCAGCTGTTATCGCTGATTTCCTGCTCCAGCTGCCCAGCCGACCAGCCGGCATAGCCCAAGGTAATCAGCATGCGCGCAGGACCCCGGCCTTCTGAAACGGCAATCAGCACATCCTTGGAAGTGGTCAAGGCCATATCGTCCTTTACCACCAGGCTGGACTGCCAATGTCCGGCGGGTGCATGTAGTACAAAGCCCCGGTCCGGTTGTACCGGGCCGCCAAAAAACACCGACTCGCCACGCAAGGGGTCGATGTCCAGCGGCAGGTCGATCTGGTCGAACAGCTGCGCCATGGCGATGCCGGAAGGCTTGTTGACAATCAGGCCCATGGCCCCGTGGTCGCCATGCTCGCACAGGTACACCAGCGAGCGCGCAAACAGCGGGTCGGCCATATTGGGCATGGCAATCAGAAAGTGATCGGTGAGCGATAACGGTTCCATATCGGCATTATGGCACAACAAATCTGACAAAAGTTCTGCCGCCCAACGGCACCGCACGCGCGTTTGTCTTACAGCAAAAGCAAACAAAAGCCGGCAGCCTGATAAAATGCCCCGTTGCTTTCCTTTCCTTGCGAGAACGCCTTGCGCCTCACCCACGTCAAACTGTCCGGCTTCAAGTCTTTTGTCGATCCCACCAGCATTCCGGTCCCCGGCCAGCTGGTGGCGGTAATCGGCCCCAATGGCTGTGGCAAATCCAATGTGATTGACGCGGTACGCTGGGTGCTGGGCGAATCCAGCGCCAAGCAGCTGCGCGGCGAATCGATGCAGGATGTGATCTTCAACGGCTCCTCCACCCGCAAGCCGGTCAGCCGCGCCTCGGTGGAACTGGTGTTCGACAATGCCGATGGCCAGCTTACCGGCCCGTGGGGGCAATATGCCGAAGTGGCCATCAAGCGCGTGCTGACCCGGCAAGGC
This sequence comes from Aquitalea sp. FG25, assembly GCF_057809375.1. Lineage (NCBI taxonomy): Bacteria > Pseudomonadati > Pseudomonadota > Betaproteobacteria > Neisseriales > Chromobacteriaceae > Aquitalea > Aquitalea sp. FG25. The sequence goes on along the minus strand of NZ_JBMDJV010000027.1, from coordinate 42,876 downwards.
GAATCCAGCTACTACATCAATAACCAGCAAGTGCGCCGCCGCGACATCACCGACCTGTTTCTCGGCACCGGCGTAGGTGCGCGTGGCTATGCGGTGATCGAACAAGGCATGATCTCGCGCATCATCGAAGCGCGGCCAGAAGAACTGCGTGCCTATCTGGAAGAAGCCGCTGGGGTATCCAAATACAAGGAACGCCGCCGCGAAACCGAACACCGCATAGCCGACACCCGCGCCAATCTGGAGCGCATCGAAGACCTGCGCCAAGAGCTGGAACGCCAGGTAGAGCGGCTGAGCGAACAAGCCGAAGTGGCCGCCCAGTACCACGATCTGCGCGGCACCCTCACCCACAAGCAAAACCTGCTGGCGCTGGCCCGACGCGAAGAAGCCAGCCGCAACGAAGCCCATGCCCGTGCCGAGCTGTCACGCATCGAAACCGAAGAAGCCTCCATGGAAGCGGCGCTCACCCACCTGGACAGCGAACTGGAAACCGTGCGCGAAAGCCACTATGCCGCCAGCGACGCCGTGCATGAGGCCCAGCAGCGCCTGTTTGAAGCCAATGCAGCACTGGCCCGACTGGAAGAACAGCAACGCCACCGCCAACAGAACCATGTGCGTATCGAGCGCGAACTGGCCACCACCCGCAGTGAGCGCCAGCAACTGGCAGAAAACCGCCACCAGGCCAGCATGGAGCTGGACGACTGGCTGCCACGGCGCGAAGAAGCACAAATGCGGCTGGAAGAAGCGCAAATGGCACTGGAAGATGGCGCCGACCTGCTGCCCGCCGCCGAAGCCGACTTCCGCGCCAAGGACCAACTACAAGGGCAACTACTGGCCCAGCAGGCCAATCTCACCCGCGAACGCGACCTGGCCCGGCAAAAAGTGGAACACCAGCGCCGGGCACTGGAACAACTGGCCAGCCGCGAACAGGCACTGCAGCGCGAGCTGACCGAACTGAACCTGCCCGACCATGCCCAGCAGGCAGCTGCACAGGCCGAAGTAGAGCGCGCCCGTGCCGCACTGGATGCCGTGCGCGCCCGCGTGGTGGCCGATGAAGCCAAGCTGGCCGATCTGGCATCCGAGCGCGAAAAGCTGGACGAACAACTGGCGCAGCAACGCGCCGAACTGGCCCGCGCCGAAGCCGAAGTCGCCGCCCTGGCAGCAGTGCTGGAGCGCGAAGCCGCCGGAGAGAAGCTGGGCGACTGGCTACAACAGCAGGGCCTGGCCGCTACGCCTCAGCTATGGCAGGCGGTACAGGTTGCGCCACAGTGGCAAACCGCGCTGGAAGCCGTATTGGGCGAGCGTCTTACCGCCCGGGCAGCACACAGCGAGCACACACCGCCCGCTGCGCTGACCCTGGTGGATGGCCAGTTGCCCCCCAGCACTGGCCCGGCTCACCACTGGCCACGGCTGCTGGATCAACTGACCGCCAGCGCACCATTTGATGCCGCCCTGGCCGATTGGCTGGACGGGGTTTACCTGGCCGATGACCTGGCCCAGGCCATCAGCCAGCGCAGCCAGTTACACGCCGGCCAATGCCTGCTTACGCCGCAAGGACACCGGGTCAGCGCCAGCAGCGTGTGTTTCTATAGTGCGGCCAGTGGCAGCGGCGTGATGGAGCGCAAACAGCAGCTGGAGGCAGCCCGTACCCGCCAGCAACAGCTGCAGCCCGCAATCGACAGCCTGCAACAGCGTCGCGAATCGCTGCAAAGCATGAACGGCATGCTGGCCGAAGCAGTACGTGCGCAAAAAGGCGCGCTTACCCGGCTGGAAGCCGAACTCAATGCCGTCACGCTGGAACACGTCAAGCTGGACCAGGCCGCGCGTCAGGGTGCCGCCCGCCTCAGCTTCATCGAGGCTGAGCGCCAGCGCATGCAGCAAGAACAGCAACACGCCCAGCTGGAAATCGAAGAAAGCGAATTACTGGTTGAAGAATCTGCCATGACGCTGGAAGAGCTGGCCGTCCAGCTGGAAGAGGTCAGGCTGGACCGCCTGAATGCCGAAACCGGGCTGCAACTGGCGCGCAACAAAACGCGCGATGCCGAGCGCCAGTTGCATGAAATCCGCCTGGAGCTACACACCGCCGAACAAAAAACCGCCGAACTGGCGCGCCGCGCCCGCGAGCTGGAAGAACGTGACCAGCAATTGGCCGAACGGCTGGAAACCCTGGCCGAAGAAGCCGAAACGGTCGATGAAACCGTGCCGGAAGAAGCCATGCAACTGGCGATCGAACTGCGCGAGCAACATGAAGCCGCCCTGGCCGCCACCCGTGACCGCCTGAATGGCCTGACCGAGCAGCTACGCCAGCTTACCCAGCGTCAGCACGATATCAATGCCGCCTTGCCCGCGCTGCGCGAAGGTCGCTCCGACTGGCTGCTCAAGCATCAGGAAGCCCGCCTGGCAATGGAGCGTTTTGCCGAAGAACTGAAGGAAGCCCAGGCCGATGAAGCCGCCCTGCTGGCCGACCTGACCGAGGCCATCAAGCCCAATGCGCTGGCAGCGGAAATCGCCCGGCTGGCGCGTGCGCTGGAAGGACTGGGGGCGGTCAATCTGGCCGCACTGGAAGAGCTGGAAGAAGCACGCAAACGCGGCGAATACCTGGGCAGCCAGGCCGAGGATCTGAACCAGGCCATGGCCACACTGGAAGAAGCCATTCAGAAGATAGACGGTGAAACCCGCCAGATGCTGCAAAGTACCTACGAAGCGGTTAATACCAAGATGCGCGAATTCTTCCCCACCCTGTTTGGTGGTGGCCGCGCCGAACTGGTACTCACCGGCGAGGATTTGCTGGATGCTGGCGTGCAGATCATCGCCCAGCCACCGGGCAAGAAAAACAGCACCATCCACCTGCTGTCCGGTGGTGAAAAAGCCCTCACCGCCATGAGCCTGGTGTTCTCGCTGTTCTCGCTCAACCCGGCCCCCTTCTGCCTGCTGGACGAAGTGGATGCCCCGCTGGACGATGCCAACACCAGCCGCTTCTGTGATCTGGTGAAACAGATGTCAGAACGCACCCAGTTCCTCTATATTTCGCACAACCGCCTCACCATGGAAATGGCCGAGCAACTGGTGGGGGTGACCATGCAGGAACAGGGGGTCAGCCGCATCGTGGCGGTGGATATCGTGGAAGCCCTGAAGATGCGCGAAATTGCATGACGCATCTACGCAAGTTTCTGCGTAGCCCAGTTGATACATCGCAATTTATCCTCAGACTGTCACGCTCATACTGCGCGACTTGCGTTGCAATGACGCGCCTTTTGACTTCTGCGAGACCTCTGGCATGACCGTCAGCATCAAGCGCTGGGAGCCGGAAAACATCATTTTCTGGCTGACCCGTGGCCGCAGAATTGCCAACCGCAATCTGCTGCTTTCCACCCTCGCCCTACATCTAAACTTCAACGTCTGGATGATGTGGAGCATTGTCGTCAGCAATCTGCCGGCAGTGGGCTTTGCCATGACCGGTCAGCAGCAGTTTCTGCTGGTATCCATTCCGCCGCTGGTGGGGGCCATCATGCGGCTGTTTTACGCCTGCATCTGGAGCTGGGTGGGCGGTGGTACCTGGCTGGGCATCTCCACCCTGTTCCTGCTGATTCCGGCGCTTGGCGTGGGCTGGCTGGTGCAGGATATCAGCGCGCCCTTTCCGCTGCTCTTGCTGGTGGCGGCCTGCTGCGGCATTGGTGGTGCGGCGTCTTCCTCCCACTTGTCCAACACCAGCTTTTTCTTTCCCAAATCATCCAAGGGTTTTGCCATGGGGCTGAATGCGGGCATGGGCAATCTTGGCGTATCGGTGGTGCAGATTGTGGTACCGCTGGTGATCAGCCTGCCGCTGTTTGGTAGCCTGGCCGGCGATGCGCAAATCTGGGGACGTGGTGCCCAGGTCCATCCCGTCTGGCTGCAAAACGCTGGCTATATCTGGATTCTGCCCATTCTGCTGATTGCCACGTTCTGCCTGCTGTATGCGCACGATCTGCCCAAGATGCGCCTGACCCTGCGCGACCAGTGGCTGATGATGAAAGAACGCCATACTTGGTATATCTGCCTGCTCTACCTCAGCAGCTACGGTACCTTTATTGGCTTTTCCGCCGCCTTTCCATTGCTGGCCCATGCGCTGTTTCCACTGGTGAATGCCACGCCTTACCTGTTCCTGGGCCCGATGATCTGCGCGCTGGCCCGTCCGATTGGTGGCTGGTGTGGCGACCGCATTGGCGGCGGCATCACCACGCTGGTGTGCAATCTGCTGATGGCCATCGGCACGCTGGGTATTCTGACCAGCCTGCCCGGTGATCACGACGGCGGCAGCTTCAGTCTGTTCCTGATTGCCTTCCAGCTGATTTTCTTTGCAGCAGGCGTGGGCAATGGCTCGTCCTACCAGCTTTCGCCCAAGGTATTTCTGATCGAAGCCGGGCGACAAGCCAAGCTCAGCGGTGAAAGCGTAGCCGATGCCTACACGCGTGGCGGCCGCCGTGGCGTGGCGGCGATGAGCATCAGCTCGGTTTCAGCCACCCTGGGCGGTTTTTTCATCCCCAAGGCATTTGGCAACGCACTGGAGTGGTTTTCCAGCTTTGTCCCGGCCTTCATGTTGTTTCTGGCTTTTTATCTGGTCTCCATGGCAGTAGCATGGTGGCAATATGCTCGTCCCACAGCCAGCATGCGCTGCTGATGACTCATGAAGCTGCCTCTGACCGACACCTTGCCATCTTCCAGCCAGCCCCTATCCGTTGCGCTGTTGCTATCCGGGCTGGTACACGCGGCCCTGCTTGCCGTGTTAATCAATATGCTACTGGCAAAACAGCCAACATTGCCGCAGCCCTCACTGCATTTACGATTGCTGCCAACCCTCCAGCCAAATGCACATCAGCCAGTGCTTATTCCCGCCAGGGCGGGCATGCCTGCCGTAAAAACCGTTACCAAGCCGCTGCGGCAGGCCGGGTTGTCGCGTGCGCAGCCAAATCCGGCAGCGCAGTCACACGACACCCCATCGCCCAGCCTGGTAGCAGGTGCCGCCACCACCGCGGCAGCCACCGTCACCGCGCCAGGCAGCGGCAGCAGCACGAGCCCACCGGCCAGCCCTGCGGCCAGCGACAATCAACCGGCCATCTATCGCAGCGCTTACCTGCACAATCCGCAAGCACCCTATCCTGAGCGCTCACGCGAGCTGGGTGAGCAGGGGCGCGTGCAGCTCAAGGTGCGTGTCAGTACGCAGGGCAAGGCGCTGCAGGTGGAAGTCATCAGCAGCAGCCACAGCCGCCGCCTGGATGAAGCCGCCCGGCTGGCGGTGGCAGAATGGCACTTTCTGCCGGCCCGGCAGGATGGTGTTGCCATCGAATCCACCCTGCTGGTGCCTGTCAGTTTCGTGCTGTCGCCTTGAAATGTGAACATAGCGATGAGAAGTCATCATAGAAAAAGCCCGCAGCATGCGGGCTTTTGCATTTGACCGGCTGGTGACAGCTTACTGAGCCTTGACAGCTTCGATGGTCACTTTCAGGGTCACATCATCAGCGATTGCCGGCAGGAAGGTCTTCATCCCGAAGTCACTACGCTTGATGGTGGTTTCAGCATTGGCACCGTAGGTTTCCTGGCCACTCATCGGGTTTTTGCCGCCACCGAAGTTAGTTACGGTCAGGGTAACCGGCTTGGTTACGCCCAGGATGGTCAGGTTACCGTTTACGGCGCTCAGCTTGTCACCGGCAAACTTCAGGTCGGTAGACTTAAAGGTAATCGTGGGGAACTGAGCCACATTGAAGAAGTCCTTGCTCTTCAGGTGGGTATCGCGGGCGGCCAGGTAGGTTTGCAGGGAATTGGTATCGATGGTGATATCAACAGCACCCTTCTTGGCTTCGGTATCCAGCACGACGGTGCCGGCGGTCTTGGTGAATACACCGGACTGTACCGAGAAACCCAGGTGACGCACATCGTACTGGGCAACGGTGTGGGTCGGATCCACGCTATAGCTTACCGGAGCTGCAACGGCAGCACCTGCGATGGCGGAAAACACGGCAGCGAACAGGGCTTTCTTCATCATGACTTCAACTCTCCAGAGTGTTTATTTGCTGGCCGGAATGGCCACTTTGAACTTGATTTGCACTTCGTCGGCCACCGTGCCGGTGTCGGCCCAGTCACCCTCACCAATCTTGTAAGCCAGGCGCGAAACCGGCAGCACGCCTTCCACCACGGTCAGCGCACCTTCCTGATGTGCGATGAACGGTGCAGTCACATCACGGGTATTGCCCTTGATGGTCAGCTTGCCAGCCACCTGCAGCTTGCCGCCGCCCAGATTCTTGATACTGCTGCTGACAAAGCGCGCAGTCGGGAATTTGGCCACATTGAACCAGTCGGCCTTTTTTGCCTCGCCCACGGCTTCGGCGGTGGGCAGGCTGATGCTGGCGGTATCAATGCTGATGTCAGCCTTGCCGGCTTCCGGCTTTTTCAGGTCCAGCACCACATTGCCGCTGAATTTCTTGAAGCTGCCAGTCACCGGGACATTCAGCTGCTTCATGGTGAAGTTGATCTGGCTCTTGCCTGCGTCCAGCGGAGCGGCCTGCAACAGGGGGGCTGCCAGCAGCAGCACCGCCGGAATCAGTTTCAGTTGTTTCATGCTTGTTCTCACTTGAGATATCGATTTATTGACGCGGGCTACGCAGACTCATGCGGTAAAGCATGCCGTCCTTGTCAATGACATGATGCTTGATGGCGGCCAGCACATGCCCCACCACACAGGCCGCCATGATCCAGTTCAGGGTTTCATGCACGCTTTTCAGCGTAGCGGCCAGCTGTTCATCCTGGGCGATCAGATCCGGCAGTTGCACCAGCTTGAACAGCACCACCGGAAAGCCATAGGCCGAGCTCATCAACCAACCGGTGAGCGGCACAGCAAACATCAGCAGATACAAGGCCAGGTGGCCACCATGCGCCAGCAGGCGTTCGCTGCCATTCATGTGCGCCGGTAATTCCGGCGGACGTTTCAGCACGCGGACCAGCAAACGAACGGCCACCAGAGCCAGCACGGTAATGCCGGCCCATTTATGCCAGGCAATATATTTGAACTTGGCGGGTGACAGCGGCATGTCGGCAACCACCAGTCCCCAGATAAAAGTCGCGATGATCAGTCCAGCCACCAGCCAGTGCAGCACAATGGCGGGCACTGCATAACGCTCATTCGGTTTCATGTTTCTTCTGCTCCAGTACCTGATTGAAGGCTGCGCGCAAACGCGCCAGTTGCTGGCAAAGCACATCCATGTCTGAGGGCTCCAGCAAATCGAACGCCGTTTTCATATAGGCTAGATGTTCCGGAAAAACCTGCTGGAACAAAGCATCACCTTGCGCGGTCAATGCCACCATCACACTGCGGCGGTCCTGCTCCTGCGCACAGCGGCTGACAATGCCTTTTTCGATCAGCCGGTCGATCACCCCGGTCAGCGTCCCCTTGGTGATGAGCGTTTTTTCCGATAGCTCCTTGCAGCTCATGCCCGGGGTATTGCCCAATGTCGCCACAACATCAAATTGTGGCGGGGTGAGATCCATCTGCCGGATATGAAAAGCGGACAATTGCTCAAAGGCCTGGAATGTCCGGGCTAACTCGCGAATGACCGACAGAGACGGCTCCTTTTTTGCATGACTCATTGCGCCAACCTTTTGTTCGAACGAGTATAGTTCGTATTAGTACAATTTTGCAAGCCATACGAGAACCGTTCTCGTATTTGCTGACAAAAAACACACAAGTCTGCCATGACACAGGGCGAACCGCTGTTGACCAGAGCAAACGAAAATAATTCCTGCTTACTGTCAGGAAAGCCCATTTGGCGCTATTCTGAACAGTATCCACCCCACCAAAGAAGCCCCTGGCGTCTTCAATCCGGTTGCTTACCATGACTACCCTGCAGGATCGCTTCGGCCGCAGCATCGACTATCTCCGCCTGTCCGTCACAGACCGTTGCGACCTGCGCTGCAGCTACTGCATTCCCAAGGGCTTCAAGGACTTCGAAGAGCCGGAAAACTGGCTGACCTTCGATGAAATCGAACGGGTGGTCGCTGCCTTTGCCCGGCTGGGCACACGCCGGGTCAGACTAACCGGCGGCGAGCCGTTATTGCGCCGTGACCTACCCAAACTGGCAGCCCGGCTCTCGGCGTTGCCCGGGCTTGAAGACCTTTCCCTCAGTACCAACGCCACTCAGCTGGCGCGCCACGCACGCGAACTGCACGCGGCTGGCGTAAAACGGGTCAATGTCAGCCTGGATTCACTGCGCCGCGAATGCGTCAACAGCATTACTGGCCGCGACAGCCTGCCACAGGTGATGGCTGGCCTACAGGCCGCGCGAGATGCCGGCCTTGCTCCGATCAAGATCAATATGGTGGCAATGAAAGATGTAAATGAAGCCGATATCGAAACCATGGTGGGTTTCTGTATCGAAAACGGCTTTATCCTACGCCTGATCGAAGCCATGCCCATGGGCGACAGCGGTCGCAACACCCGTTTTCTGGATTTGCAGCCGGTACTGGAACAATTGCGCCAACGTTTTGGTCTGTTGCCTCAACACAGCGAAATGGGTGGCGGACCGGCCCGTTACTGGCGCAGCACCGACGGGCGCTTTACCTTGGGCCTGATCACTCCGATCTCCCAGCACTTTTGCGCCAGTTGCAACCGCGTGCGCCTGTCTGTCGATGGCACACTGTATATGTGCCTGGGCCAGGAAGAGCGTTTCGAACTGCGCCCCCTGCTGCGGGCCGGCATTAGCGATACGCAACTAGAAATGGCCATACGCCAGGCCATCGAGCTGAAGCCGGAACGCCACGAATTTCGCGAAAAACCGGGCAAACTCATCCGCATCATGTCGATGACCGGCGGCTAATGCGCTCAAATGCTGCGACTTTGCACCAGCCATAGCCTGCAACAGCCCGCTTTCGTTATACTATTGGCAAATTATTCGCCTTAACGCGGACGGCCTAATGAGCGAATTGCAGATCGGTGTACTGATATTGGGCGTGGCAGTGATCGCCCTGGTGTTCGGATTCAATGTTTTTCAAGAGTGGCGTTTTCGCAAGAAAACCAGTCAGGCCTTCGCGCGCCCTCATGACGACGTACTGCTGAACGTACCCAAAAACAATGTGCGGGACGGTGCCCGTCATGACCGGATGGAACCGGTGCTGGCAGACAGCATCCATGTCCCAGCCGGCTATGACGATGAACCGTTCGAACCGGAAATTCCGGAAGACACCTCACTGATCATGCCGCCGCCGGTTGAACGCCCGGCCCCGGTTCCCGAACCCATGCCGCTGCCGCCGCGTGAGGACGAAGACAACAACCAGTTCGAATCCGCCGACCACCAAGCACTGGTTGCCGCCCTGCTAGACCCCTCGCTTGATTTTATTGCCGAGGTGGTGTTCCACGAACCGCACGAACTGGCGGCCATGCCACGCTTCAATGTCGGCAAGCGCACCCATATCATTGGCCGTACTGAAAAGGGGCTGTGGAAGCCAGCCGAAGCCCTGCCCGGCACCCGCTACAAGCAGATCAACATCGGCATGCAGATGGTGGATCGCAGCGGCTCGGTTACCGAACAGGAACTGGCTGGCTTCTGCCAGCAGGTTTCACACTTTGCCGAAGAACACGATGCTGCCGTCAGCTTTCCGCAACGTCAGCAAAAGCTGGTGGCCGCCCGCGAGCTGGACCGCTTCTGTGCCGATGTAGACGTGCTGATCGGCATTAATGTGGTTCCCCGCCAGGCAGTGGAAGGCACCCGTCTGCGCAGCTTCGTGGAAGCCGGAGGCCTGCAACTGGAGCCGGATGGTGCCTTCCATTATCTGGCAGATTCCGGCAATACCCTGTATTCGCTGATGGCGGCCGACCAGATGCCCTTCACCTTCCACACCTTGCTGGACAAGTCCTTCCCGGCCCTGACGCTGTTGTTCGATGTGCCGCGCGTAGCAGGCGGTGTAGAGGTTTTCGATCGCGCCGTACAGTTTGCCAAGCAACTGGCGGTGGAGTTCGACGCACAACTGGTGGATGACAACCGCCGCGTCCTGTCCGATGTGGGCTTGTCGCGCATCCGCGACCAGCTGGTGCATATTTACAGCAGCATGGACGACCGGGGCATTGCACCCGGCAGTGTTGCTGCACTCAGGCTGTTTGCCTGACACCTGCTGCACACAGGCCGGCCTATGCCGGCCTTTTTCTGTTTGAGATCATGCAATGAGCACCAACGACCTTGCTTCCCATGCCAGCAGACTGCGCCAGCTGCTGAGCCGCTACGGCCATGAATACTACGTGCTGGATACCCCCAGCGTGCCCGATGCCGAATACGACCGGCTGTTCCGGGAATTGCAGCAACTGGAAGAACAGCACCCGGAACTGAAAACCCCGGACTCTCCCACACTGCGGGTAGGTGGCAAGCCGCTGCCGGAATTCAGCCAGCTTACTCATCGCGTACCCATGCTGTCCTTGGGCAATGCGTTTTCCGACATGCAGGCTGATGACTTCACCTTGCGCCACGCAGAGCTGATCCAGTTTGACGAACGCATCCGCCGTGAACTGGGCGAATCAACCATTGCCTACGCCACCGAGCCCAAGTTTGATGGACTCGCCATCAGCCTGCTCTACCGCAACGGGGTGCTGGAGCAAGCAGCGACCCGTGGCGATGGCATTACCGGCGAGAACGTGACGGAAAACATCCGTACCATCCATGCCATTCCCCTCAAGCTGGAGCAAGAAAATCCTCCTGCGCTACTGGAAGTGCGCGGCGAAGTACTGATGCTCAAGCGCGACTTCGAGCGCCTCAATACCGAGCAACTGGCGCGTGGCGACAAAAGCTTCGCCAACCCGCGCAATGCGGCCGCAGGCAGTCTGCGCCAACTGGATTCACGCATTACCGCACAACGCCGCCTGTCATTCTTCGCCTATGCCATCGCCCAGGTTGAGGGCGCAGCCTGGCCAACAACACATGTCGGTGAAATGGAATGGCTGCAGCAACTGGGCTTCCCGGTTGTAGAACCGGCGCTGCGCCCTGTCGTTGAAGGGGCAACCGGCCTGGCCGCCTATTACGAAACCGTACTGCAACGACGGGCGGCGCTGCCGTTTGAAATTGATGGCGTGGTCTACAAGGTAAACAACCGAGCACTGCAGGAAGAACTGGGCTTTGTCTCGCGCGCACCGCGCTGGGCCATTGCCCACAAGTTTCCGGCCGAAGAAGCACTGACCCTGGTTGAAGCCATCGAGGAACAAGTTGGCCGCACCGGTGCCATCACCCCGGTGGCACGCCTGCAGCCGGTGTTTGTTGGTGGTGTCACCGTCACCAATGCCACCTTGCACAATGAAGACGAAGTCCGCCGCAAAGATGTACGTATTGGCGATACCGTCATTGTTCGGCGTGCCGGTGATGTGATTCCTGAAGTCGTCGCTGTGGTTCTGGAGCGCCGTCCCATGCAGCCCGCAGCCGGTGGCGACCTGTTCAGCCAGGGCGAAGAGCCGCAATATCCGGCTTATCGCCTGCCCACGCAGTGTCCGGTTTGTGGCAGCCATGTGGTACGTGAAGAAGGCGAAGCCATTGCCCGCTGTTCCGGTGGTTTGTCCTGTCGCGCCCAGCGCAGCCAGGCCATCCAACACTTTGCTGGCCGTCGCATGATGGACATCGACGGGCTGGGCGAGCGCTACATCGACAAGCTGGTGGAATATGGCTACGTACACAGCGTAGCCGACCTGTACTGCCTGTCCCTGGATAATCTGCTGGACATGAAACGCCGCGCCGACGAAGACGATGGCGTGACACCTGAAACCGTCAAGACCGGCAAGATTGCCAGCAAGTGGGCAGAAAACCTGCTGGAAGGCATTGCCGCCAGCCGTACACCACCGTTGGCACGTCTGCTGTTTGCGCTGGGCATTCGCCATGTTGGCGAGTCCACCGCCAAGACCCTGGCTGACTGGCTGGGCTCACTGGCGCGGATCCGCCATACACCGGCAGCCCTGTTTGCCGCCCTGCCGGATATCGGTGCCGTGGTGGCCCAGTCACTGGCCGATTTTTTTGCCGAAGAAAACAATGAAGCCGCTCTGGATGCCCTGCTGCAGCACGTCCAGCCGGCAGATGAACACCCGCCCTCCGCCAAACTGGCCGAACGCCTTGATACCGCCGTGTTACTGGCACGGCTGAATATTCCGCGCCTGACCGAAGTGCGCAGCCAGCAACTGGCAGCACAGATCAGTGGCCTGGAACAACTTGCCCGCATGGAACGCCGCCAGCTGATGCTGCTACAGCTGCCCGCCGAAGTGGTAAACGCGCTGGCCGACTGGCTGGATCAGCCGGCACAGCGCAGCGCCTTGCAACAGCTGGCCTCCCTGCGCGAGGAGATATTGGCCAGCCTGCCGCAGGAAACCACAACGGCACACCCGCTATTTGATGGCAAAACCTTTGTGCTCACCGGCACCTTGCCCACCCTGTCACGCGATCAGGCCAAGGCCATGATCGAAGCCGCCGGCGGCAAGGTTTCCGGCAGCGTCTCCAAGAAAACCCACTTCGTCCTTGCTGGCGCAGAAGCCGGTAGCAAGCTGGCCAAGGCCGAAGAGTTGGGGATTGTCATTCTGGACGAAGCGGCGCTGCAAGCCATGTTGCAGCAAGCCGCAGGCTGAAAGAAAGGCAAGGAAAGCCATGACCGAAACAGCATTCGAACGCGGCAACCGCCTGGCCGCAGCCAATCTGCAAGCGCAAGCCATTGCCGCCTTCAGCGAATGTCTGCAGCACAATCCGCAAGACTGGCAGGCATTGTTCAACCGGGGCACTGCCCAGATGCGTCTGAAGCAATACCCGCAGGCGCTGGATGACTACCTGGCAGCCGCAGCGCTCAATCCCGCCTCCAGCAATATCAAATGCAATCTGGCGGTGTTGTTGAAAGAGCTGGGCGAGCTGGCGCTAGCCGAAAACCTGTTACGGGAGGTGTTGCAGGCAGAACCGCAGCATGCCGAAGCCTGGAGCAATCTGGGCGTGGTCATGCAATACGCCCTGCGTTATGACGACGCGGTGATCTGCCACCAGAATGCCCTGCAACTGGCGGGCAACAGCGGCGGACGGCTTAACAATCTGGGCAATGCCCTCACCTGTGCATTACGCCTGGACGAAGCGGTCGATGCCTATCGCCAGGGGCTGGACTTACAGCCAGATGATGCCTATCTGGCCTTCAACCTCTCCGTCGCGTTACTGCTGCAAGGCCGCTATCGGGAAGCATGGCCGCTTTACGAACAGCGCTGGCGCACCATCATGCAGCCCCGTTATCGCGAGCGCGCCTGGCAAGGCCAGGATCTGGGGCAACAGCATTTATTGGTTTGGGCAGAACAAGGCCTGGGCGACACCTTGCAGATGGTGCGTTTTCTGCCCAGCCTGCAACAGCGCTACCCTGCTGCGCGCATCACCCTGGCCTGCCAGACTGCCTGCCTGCGGCTGTTCCGCCAGTTGGACGGCATCACGCTGACGCCACTGGAAGACGCACCGCCCGCGCATGACTGGCAATTGCCACTGATGTCCCTGCCGCTGCAGTTGGATATCACGCTGGATACGCTGTCCAATCTGCCGTATCTGCAGGCCGATCCGGCGCTCTTGGCAGCATGGGACAAGCTGTTGCCACCACGCCAGCCGGGCCGGTTACGCGTGGGCATTGTGTGGGAAACCGGTAGCTGGGGGGTGGGCATCGCCGATCATGGCCGCCAGAACAAATCCATCCCGCTCGCCACTTTCCTGCCCTTGCTGGACAATCAGCAAGCGGATTTTGTCTCGTTACAGCTCGGGACACTGCCTGCCGAACTGCAGGGCCGGGTATTTGCGCCGCAAATCAGCGATTTTGCCGATACCGCAGCCATCATTGATCAGCTGGATCTCATCATCAGCGTCGATACCTCGGTGGTGCACCTCGCCGGTGCCCTTGGCAAACCGGTGTGGGTGATGATGCGTGCGGAAAGCGCCCCCTTTTTCATGGCACAGGGTGAAACCTCCCCCTGGTATGCCAGTATGCACATCTGGCGGCAGTCCTCGCCCGGCGACTGGTCGCCCTTGATTGTCAGCGTGGCAAAAACGCTGCGGCAATTGCCACGAGATTAAGTTGTTGTTTGGAGCGGCACGCAAGTCAGGATAGAATGCGCGCCAGTCAGAAATATTTTCAATTGAAGACTTTTTTACGACGATGAAAAAAATCAGCAAGGCGGTATTCCCCGTTGCCGGACTTGGCACCCGTTTTTTGCCGGCCACCAAGGCCAGCCCGAAAGAAATGCTGCCCGTTGTGGACAAGCCACTCATCCAGTACGCGGTGGAAGAAGCTATTGCAGCTGGCATCACCGAGCTGATCTTCATCACCGGCCGTAACAAGCGCTCCATCGAAGACCATTTCGACAAGGCCTATGAGCTGGAAACCGAGCTGGAGAACAAAAACAAGCAGAAGCTGCTGGATACCGTACGCGGCATCATCCCGCCATCGGTCAGCTGCATTTACATCCGCCAGACCGAAGCACTGGGACTGGGCCATGCCGTGCTATGCGCCCGCCCCGTGGTAGGAGATGAACCGTTTGCGGTCATTCTGGCGGACGACCTGATTGCCGGAGAACCCGGCGCAATGGAGCAGATGGTCAGCCTGTTCGATACCACGCACAGCTCCATTCTGGGCGTGGAAACCGTGGCACGGGAAGAAACCGGCTCCTACGGCATTGTTGAAGTCAGCGGCGATCCCCATGGACAGCAACGCGTGGTCAGCATTGTGGAAAAACCGCACCCAGATGTGGCTCCGTCCAATCTGGCGGTGGTTGGCCGCTATATTCTGACGCCGCGCATCTTTGACAAGCTGCTGAATACGACCCCGGGTGCTGGTGGCGAGATCCAGCTGACCGACGGCATTGCCGCCTTGCTGAAGGAAGAAGCAGTACTGGCTCTCCCCTTCAAAGGAATCCGCTACGACTGCGGTTCCAAGCTGGGCTATCTTAAAGCAACGGTCAGCTACGGCCTGAAGCACCATGAAGTAGCCAAAGAATTTTCAGCTTACCTGCAACAACTGCAGGACTGATCCCGATATTTTCCATCACGCCGCTCCAGCGACGGAGCGGCGTTTGCATTTTCCTGAGGAGTCAACATGCCCAACATTGCCGAAGCTCGCGGACTGATCAATAGCTCGGACATTCTGTTCACTGCAGAACAGGTGAGCGCTGCCGTCGACCGTATGGCCGTGGAAATCACCGAAAAACTGGGGGAAACCTATCCGCTGGTACTGTCCGTAATGGGTGGTGCCGTGGTGTTTACCGGCCAGTTGCTACCGCGCCTGAATTTTCCGCTGGACTTCGACTACGTGCATGTTTCCCGCTATGGCGACAAGACCCATGGCGGCGAACTGGTATGGAAGCAAGCCCCGAAGGAAGATGTACAAGACCGCGTGGTACTGGTACTGGATGATATCCTGGATGAAGGCCACACCATGGCCGCTATTCGCGACAAGGTAATGGGCATGGGTGCCAAGGAGTTCTACAGCGGCGTGTTTGCCAACAAGCTGATCCCCAAGGAAAAGCCGATTGCTGCCGACTTTGTCGGCCTGGACGTACCCGACCGTTACGTATTCGGTTATGGCATGGACGTACGTGGTGCCTGGCGCAATCTGCCGGCAATTCACGCCCTGAAATAAGCCACCCGGCAATATCATAGAAAAAACCGCACGCAGCCATCTGCGTGCGGTTTTTTCATGCCGCCACATCAGGCAACCCGGGCTTGCAATATCGGCGGCAGAATGTTTTTTACCCACTGCCGTTGCTGGTCATAAGCATGCGCCAATTGCAGTACCGCCATATCTGCGCGAGGTCGCCCCACCAGCTGCATGCCCATCGGCAAGCCATTACGGCCCAAGCCGACCGGAACATTCATGACCGGCAGACCAGCCATGGTCGGCCCGATTACCACCTCCATCCAGCGGTGATAACTGCTCATCGCCCGACCAGCCACCATATGCGGCCAGTGTTGCTCCAGCGCAAAGGGATAAACCTGGGCACTGGGCAATATCAGGAAGTCATACTCCTCGAACATGCGTAAAACCGCACGGTACCAGTCACTACGTATGCGGGACGCGCGATAAACATCCAGTGCACTCAGTTGCAGGCCCCCTTCGATCTCCCACAACAATTCAGGCTTTAACTGACTACGGCGTGACGCATCATGGTAATCGGCATGCAGGCTGCCCGCCATCAGCCAGTGGCGATGTACTTCCCAGCTTTCCCACAACAAAGAGGGATCAAAATCGATGCTAGCCGCTTCAAGCTGGCAACCAAGCGCCCTGATGTCTTGCAATGCCAGCTCGCACTGCTCCAGTATGCCGTCTTCCATTGGCAGGTAGCCGTTCCAGTCCGCCAGCCAAGCCACGCGGCAGGTGCTGAAATCCTGCTCCAGAGCCTGATCCAGATCACGCAGGCCACTGGCCAGCGGAACCCGCAGATCTGGACCTGCCTGTGTTTTCAGCAGTGCCAGGATATCTGGGATATTTCGCCCCATCGGCCCTTCGGTGGCCAACTGCTGCAAGAAGAGCTCGGGCGTTGGTCCCAAAGGAATCCCCCCCCAACTGGGACGGAAGCCAAACACATTGTTGAATGCAGCTGGATTACGCAGCGAACCCATCATGTCACTGCCATCAGCAACAGGAAGCAGCCGCAGTGCCAGTGCTACCGCAGCACCGCCACTGCTGCCTCCGGCACAGCGATCCGGCGCATAGGCATTGCCGGTTGCACCAAAAACCGCATTATACGTATGCGAGCCAGCACCGAATTCCGGTGTATTGCTCTTGCCGATAATGATTGCCCCGGCGTTACGCATGCGCCCCACCATGATGCTGTCCGATGCAGGAATATGATTCTGGTACAAACGCGAGCCCATGGTGGTGGCGATGTCCCGCGTTGCAGACAGATCCTTGATCGCTTGCGGCATGCCATGCATCCAGCCACGCGACAGGCCCTGAGCCAGCTCCAGATCACAACAGGCAGCCTGCTGCAGCAGCAGCTCGGCAGGCTGCAGGGATACCAGGGCATTGACAGAGGGATTAACGGTATCGATGTGAACAAGATAGGCACGCATCACTTCAAGGCAGGAATAATTCCGCCGATGGATGGCATGCGACAGTTCAAGTGCATCCATGGCGACAATTGGGTGAAGCGCAGCGCTACTAGCCAGCATGTTGACTCCCGAGAAGAAAATGAAAACTGTTGCCCGTGTTTACCGTCCGGTGACGCATGAGAAACATTGCCGGCTGCGGGTGGCTCAATTGCTGTAACAAAGCGGGTATGGCCGGCTGGTAGTCCACCTCGGATCAGTGTGGGTTCTGACTCAGTGGGATACCCTGCTCGTCGGTAGCCGCAACATGACCGCGCGGCAGGAAATAACAGGCGATGACACCCAAGGCAGTGGAAAGTAACAAATAGTAGACCGGCGCAATCGGTGAGCCGGTGGCATCAATCAGCCAAGTAACAATGAAGGGGGCAAAGCCGCCAAATATCATGACCGCCAGGTTGTAACCAATAGACACACCCGTTGAACGTACTTTGGCTGGAAACAACTCCGATACCGCCGTCGGCGCCGGGCCAAAACTCAAGCCCAGCATGGTGCAGAACAGCAGCTGTACCACGAGCAATCTTTCCATACTGGGGGCTGCCGCCAGCCAGGAAAAACCGGGGTATGCCAGCAGCAACAGGCCAAGATAGGGCCATAGCAACAGCGGGCGGCGACCGATGCGGTCGGACCAAGCCCCTGATATGGGAATCAGCAAGGTCATCCACCCCACGGCCAGCATTTGCATGACAAAAGCCTGATCCAACGGCAAACCGAACTGGCGATGCACATAGCCCGGCATGTTCACCAACAGGATATAAAATGCAGCCGTTCCCGGAATGGTTAGCCCGATGGTCAGCAGGATATGACGATGATTCTGCTGCAACTGCCCACCCAGTCCAGCAGCATCAGCGGGGGAGGCTTCCACAAACGCTTCGGTTTCATCCATATAGCGCCGGATCCACAAACCAACCGGCGCAATCAGCAGGCCGACCAGAAATGGCAGCCGCCAGCCCCAGGCTTCAAGCTGCCCCTGATCCAGGTTATGGGTAATCAGAGCCCCCATGCCGACACCACCGAGAATGGCCAGCATCTGGCCCACCAGTTGCCAGGACCCATACAACCCACGTTGATTGGCTGGTGCCGTTTCCACCAGAAAGGCAGTTGCGCTGGCGTATTCACCACCGGTGGCAAAGCCCTGCAGCAATCTGGCCGTCACGATCAGTAATGGTGCGGCAATACCGATGGATGCATACGGCGGCGCACAGGCAATCAGCAGCGACACCAGCGCCATGATGGTCATGATCAGTTGCATGGCCGCCTTGCGGCCCTTGCGATCTGCGTAAATGCCCAGCAACACCCCACCGACGGGCCGCATGAAGAAACCCACGCCAAAGGAGGCCGTCGCCATCAGCAGGGAGATGAACTTATTCCCATCTGCCGGGAAAAACAGCTTGGAAATGATCTCGGTCATGAAGCCGTAGACGATGAAGTCGTACCACTCCAGGGTATTGCCGATAACGGCGGCAATGATCTGCCGTTTGCGAGAAACCGGTTTGTGCGCGCGATTCACCTTGCCACCTCATGCCAGCTGGTTGGACTGCCGATCCTGACCGGCCAACTGCCGGAACGTGAAATCGGACGAAACAGTCCTGCAAGGTAGAGAGGGGATGGGCAGTATGCTACTGACCTATCGACTGATGTGGCAGCGAACAGCCATGTCCCTGATGTGCAAATACCGACATCACGGCTGACAAGCCCATGATAGAAAACAAAAACCGGGGAGATGATCGCTTACGGAAAAATGGGGAAGGGGTGACGGCAGTGCCGACAGACACCGGCAGCAAGAACAGGAGTCATCAGGCCGCCCGAAGACAGCCACGGCCCCACACCGGATGGCATGGGGCCAGATACTACATCAACCGTTGCGCGAGGCGTGCTTGCGCTTTTCCTTTTCGCTCATCATGGCTTCGCGCGCGGCGGCTTTCTGGGCTGCCAGTTCTTTGGCGCGTTTTTCCCACACCACCCATTCCTGCGGACGTTCCAGGGTGATGCGGCCGGTATTGCCATCGCGAAAATCGGTGAGCACGATTTCAGCCGCTTTTTGAATATTGACGCGACCGCCGCCCAGCATGGCACCACGCTTGCGGCCAATCATTTCCAGCACCTGCCAGTCCTGCAGGCCGTCAACCTCATCCAGCTTGTAGCGTGCGGTCAGTTCCGGCACATAGTGCTGCAGCAGATATTTGAGCAGTTCCAGCGAGACTTCTTCCTCGTCCATGGCATTGCGGCCAACGGCACCGCTGGCGGCCAGATTATAGCCACCCTCCTCCACTTCGATCTTGGGCCACAGCATGCCGGGCGTATCGTAGAGCTCAACATCATCGTCCAGGATGATGCGCTGCTCGTTCTTGGTTACCCCAGGCATATTGCCGGTCTTGGCAATCTTGCGGCTGCTCATGCTGTTGATCAGCGTGGACTTGCCCACATTGGGAATACCGCAAATCAGTACCCGCAGCGGCTTATCCAGCCCGCCACGGTTGGGCGCCAGTTCGCGGCAGGCTGCCACCAGCTTTTGCGACGGCGCGCGCTCACCGGCATCCAGGCCGATGGCCTGGGTCTGCTTTTTGGCGCGATACCATTCCAGCCACTGGCTGGTGATGGCGGGGTCGGCCAGGTCTTGCTTGTTGAGGATCATCAGGCGCGGCTTGCCCTTGGCCATGCGCGCCAGCATCGGATTGGCGCTGGACGCCGGCAAGCGTGCATCCAGCATTTCGATGACCACATCGATGTCTTTCAGGCGCTCCATCACATCTTTGCGCGCCTTGTTCATGTGGCCGGGAAACCATTGAATTGCCATGCTTTAACGCTTTCTTAACGGGTCCAGTAAATAACTCAGTCCATTGTGGTCAATCTCCTGCATCAATTGCAGCAGACGACCGATCTCCCCCTTGGGGAAACCCTCCCGGGCAAACCAATTGAGATAATTGCCCGGCAAATCACAAATCAGCACGCCCTGGTGTTTGCCAAAGGGCATTACGGTTGTCACCAGACGCTGCAGATCTTCTTGTTGCATGCTTTCACACCGGACTGAAGGTTGCGCATTGTGCCAAAGGCGGCCATTTTACGCCACAGCCTTGTTTTGTCGGACTTTTATTGTGCGACCGCCTGATTTGACCTACGACAAGTGCCGTTGTCATTTTTCTGTCAGAAACAAGGGAGGACAGGCTAGCATGATGGCCATTCGTCACGGGCTTCCGGTCTGTACAGACCAAGGCCGCAATACGAAGTCAGTTTTGTGATAGCGACGTAGGTTCTTTGGCGCACAAACCGTGTCAGCACACGGTGCTCATGGATGCAGGCTTTGGCCTGCCTTCGCGCTCAAGGCCTCTTTGGGCAGCCGGCTCTGGTTGCCCTTCTTTTTTTACCGGCTAGATCGGCAAGGGCTTGCCATCATTCAGGGCCAGCACGCCGCGCAACACCCGGTACAGACACCACAGCCAAGTGAGACCGAGAATGGCGAAGCCGACCAGTATCCATAGCAGGGCATAGCCCAGTACGGTACCCAGCAGACAGAACCAGAAGGTGCGGATCTGCCAGTTGAAATGACTCTCGTACAAGGTAGCTCGGCAGTCGTCTCGCTTGAGGTAATTGATGATGACCGCCACCACCATGGGCAAGCCGGTAAACAGGCTGATGCCCTGCAATACATAAACCAGCAGGGTGAGGTTGTTCAGCCTGCGTTCATCGTCACGGGTCAAGATGTCCATGCCTTCCTTTCAGTTGCTGGCCGGTGCCTGCATTTTTTGCCACAGGGGCTGCAAGCGGTCGCGGCACTGCTGGGCCGCCAGGCGCGATGCCATGAACAGCGACTGCATGCCATGCGCCACGCCCACCATGCCGCTTGTGCGCTGACGACTCCAGCCCTGCAATATTCCCGCGCTGCGCTGCGGTGCCGTCAACAATACCGGGGCAGCGGCAGGCAATGGCAGGCGCAGTTGCTCGGACAGCATCCGCAGGCGGCGATTTGCTTCGTCCAGCACGCTCAGTTCCGGCAGCGTAATGGCGACGTGACTTAATTCCAGCACGGCGATGCGGGCGGCCAGCCAGTCGGTTTCATCGGCAAATCGGCTGGGAGAGCACGCTGCCTTGCTGCGCAACGAGGCCAGCAGCATAGCAAAGGCCCGGATATCGGGAAGCAAGGACTCCAGCACCGGGGTGGCGGCAGCCTGGTCATGCTGTTGCAGGTAGCGATACAGGCTGTCCGTCTGCGGCGCAACGGTGTTGGCCAGTGCCTCACCATCGGTCAACAGGGTTACGGACCATACGACACCGTCCAGTGCCAAATTGGCACTTTCTCGGGCGATCTGCCTTGCATCACTGACTTCATTCATGACCTGGATCTCCAGTCTGGTTGCCTGGGTGGGTCCGGCGCCTGATTTGTCTGGAAATAACAAATGCCGCCGGATTGACCGCGGCGGCATTGTTCGGGATTCTGTGTTTTCTTAGTACTTTTTCCTAGTCCAGAAACACCCCTTGGAGCCGCCGTGGTATGCGGTACCAATAAAAATAGGTGCTAAAGACTGCGGAGAAGGTATTCATGTCGACCATCCTGCCAACAAGGACAGCATGCTGTCAAGGCAGAAACCTGCAAATCATTGCATTGCACAAAAAAACCCGGCCAAGGCCGGGTTTTTGCAACAGTCTGACCATATCGCCAGTTCTGCTTACATATTGGGATAGTTGGGACCGCCGCCGCCTTCCGGCGTGCACCAGTTGATGTTCTGGCTGGGGTCCTTGATATCACAGGTTTTGCAGTGCACACAGTTCTGTGCGTTGATCTGCAGGCGCGGGCTGCCTTCTTCCTGGCCGACAATTTCATACACACCAGCCGGGCAGTAGCGCTGCTCCGGTGCATCGTATTTGGCCAGATTGAGGCTGATCGGCACGCTGGCATCTTTCAGCTTCAGGTGCGGCGGCTGGTCTTCGCTGTGATTGGTGTTGGAGATGAACACCGAAGACAGGCGGTCGAAGGTCAGCACCCCGTCCGGCTTGGGATAGTCGATGCGGGTGCATTCGCTGGCCGGGCGCAGTGCTTCGTGGTCGGCATGCTTGTGACGCAGCGTCCACGGGGCTTTGCCACGGAACAGGAAGGTGTCGATGGCCGAGTAAATCATCGCTGGCCACAGGCCCCAACGGAAGGACGGGCGGATATTGCGCACCTGGTGCAGTTCTTCATGCAACCAGCTTTGCTTGAAGCTGGCTGAATAGCCAACGGCTTCCTGGCCCTGCGCTTCCGGATTGGCCTGCAACAGCGCAAACACGGCATCCGCTGCCAGGATGGCGGACTTCATCGCAGTGTGGGTGCCCTTGATCTTGGGCACATTGAGGAAGCCAGCAGTATCCCCCACCAGCAAGCCACCCGGGAAGGTGAGCTTGGGCAGGCTCTGAATGCCGCCTTCGGACAGCGCACGTGCGCCATAGCTCAGACGACGGCCACCCTCGAACACACCCTTGATGGCCGGGTGAGTCTTGAAGCGCTGGAATTCCTCGAACGGCGACAGATAGGGGTTGGTGTAATCCAGACCAATCACATAGCCCACCACCACCTGGTTGTCTTCCAGGTGATACATGAAGGAGCCGCCATAAGTGGCGGTATCCACCGGCCAGCCCACGGTGTGGGTGATGGTGCCGGGCTTGTGGTTTTCCGGCTTCACTTCCCACAGCTCCTTGATGCCGATGCCGTAAGTTTGCGGGTCGGCACCGTCACGCAGCTGGAAGCGCTCGAACAGCATCTTGGTGAGCGAGCCGCGACAGCCTTCGGCAAAGATAGTCTGTTTTGCCCACAACTCCATGCCGGGTTCGCCCGGCTCATCGCCGTTCTTGCCGGTGCCCATGGCACCAGTGGCCACGCCCTTGACCGAGCCGTCGGCATGGTAAAGCACTTCGGCGGCGGCAAAACCGGGGTAGATTTCCACGCCCAGCGCTTCGGCCTGCTCGCCCAGCCAGCGGCAGAAATTGCCCAGGCTGACAATGTAATTGCCGTGATTGTGCATCTGCGGCGGAGTCGGCAGCTGGATGGACTCGGTTTCCGTCAGGTAGAGGAAACGGTCGGACAGCGCCGGGGTATTCAGCGGTGCGCCCTTTTCTTTCCAGTCGGGAATCAGCTCTGCCAGCGCGCCGGTTTCGATCACGGCACCAGACAGGATATGCGCACCGATTTCCGAGCCTTTCTCCAGCAGACAGACACTGATTTCCTGGCCGTTCTGTTCGGCCACTTGCTTCAGGCGAATCGCGGCAGACAGCCCGGCAGGGCCGCCGCCGACGATTACTACGTCGTATTCCATATAATCGCGTTGCACCACATCTCCTTTGCGCCCGGTGGGCTGTCCTTATTGGCTGGCAGTCATCATGCAATGAAGCGGCCTCGCTCGTCAAAATCAAACAAGCGTTTAAACGGTGCCTTGCTCACGCAGTGTGGCAATCCTGGCAGCGTCGTAGCCCAGCGCGCGCAGTACGTCGTCGGTATGTTCACCCAGTTTGGGAGGGGCCTGATTGTACTCGACTGGCGTGCCGGAAAGTTTGATCGGACACCCTACCAGCGGCACATTTTGCCCTACGCTGTCCTGCATGTGTATTTCCATGCCGCGATGGCGAATCTGCGGATCGTTGAACGCCTCGTCTACTGTGTTGATCGGGCCACACGGCACACCCGCCTCATCCAGCCGTTTCAGCCATTGTTCACGGGTATTGCCCATGAAGGCCTCTGCCAGTAGCGGCACCACGCTGTCGCGGTGCTTTACCCGCTGCGGATTGCTGGCAAAGCGTTCGTCATCCGCCAGTGCTGGCAGGCCGATCACCTGGCATACCGCACGGAATTGCTTGTCGTTGCCGCAAGCCAAAATAAAGTGGCCATCGGCGCAGGCGAATACTTGATACGGCACGATGTTGGCGTGGGCATTGCCCAGCCGTGGCGGCACTTGCTGACCGATCAACCAATTCATATTGATATTGGCCAGGGACGCCAGTGCGCAATCAAACAGTGCCATATCGATGTACTGGCCCTTGCCGCTGCTGTTGCGCGCAATGATGGCGGCCAGAATGGCATTGCTGGCATAGATGCCGGTAAACAGGTCGGTCACCGCCACGCCCACCTTGTGCGGCTCACCATCGGCCGGGCCGGTAATGCTCATCAGGCCGGACATGCCTTGCACGATGTAGTCATAGCCCGGCAGTTCGGCATAAGGGCCATCCTGACCAAAGCCGGTGATGGAGCAATACACCAGCCGTGGGTTGAGCTGGCTGAGGCTGTCGTAGTCCAGCCCGTATTTTTTCAGCCCGCCCACCTTGTAGTTTTCAATCACCACGTCGGCATCGCGCGCCAGCGCACGGACGATTTCCTGGCCTTCCGGCTTGGTGATATCCACCGTCACCGAGCGCTTGCCACGGTTGGCGCACAAAAAATAGGCCGCCGTGCCATCCGCCAGGCTGGGCGGTGCCCATTGACGGGTGTCGTCGCCAGCACCGGGGCGCTCCACCTTGAGCACTTCGGCACCCAGATCGGCCAGCAACTGGCCCGCCCACGGCCCGGCCAGTACCCGGGAAAGATCCAGAACCTTGATGCCTGCAAGTGCGCCCGCCATGGTGTTCTCCTGATTGATTCGTTAGTGGCCGTGTGATGGCCGGATGGACAGTGCAATGCCGCCGCGCAAGCAGCCACATGACGCTGTGCACCAAAAAAAGGGCCCGGTAAGCACCGGGCCTCGCAAGGACAGACAGGAACCAACAACAGGGGCAGGTGGAGCCACACCCCCGCTGTGCTATCAGGCAAATGCCTGAATACCGGTCTGGGCGCGGCCCAGAATCAGGGCATGCACATCGTGCGTGCCTTCATAAGTGTTGACGGCTTCCAGGTTCATCACGTGGCGGATGACATGGAATTCGTCGGCGATGCCGTTACCACCGTGCATATCGCGGGCGATACGGGCGATGTCCAGCGACTTGCCGCAGTTGTTGCGTTTGATCAGCGAAATCATTTCCGGCGCAGCCTTGCCCTCGTCCAGCAGGCGGCCCACACGGATGGCAGCCTGCAGTCCCAGGGCGATTTCGGTTTGCATATTGGCCAGTTTCAGCTGGATCAGCTGGGTGGCGGCCAGCGGGCGGCCAAACTGCTTGCGGTCCAGCGTGTATTGGCGCGCGGCGTGCCAGCAGAACTCGGCAGCACCCATCGCACCCCAGGCAATACCGAAACGGGCCTTGTTCAGGCAGCCGAACGGGCCTTTCAAGCCCTTCACACCCGGCAGGATGGCATCTTCCGGCACCAGCACTTCGTCCATGACGATTTCGCCGGTAATGGAAGCACGCAGGCTGAACTTGCCGTGAATCTTGGGTGCGGACAGGCCTTTCATGCCCTTTTCCAGCACGAAGCCACGGATCTCACCTTCGTCATCCTTGGCCCACACCACAAACACATCGGCTACCGGGCTATTGGTAATCCACATTTTGCTGCCGGACAGCACATAGCCGCCGTCTACCTTGCGGGCACGGGTTTTCATGCCGGCGGGGTCGGAACCGGCATCTGGTTCGGTCAGGCCGAAACAGCCTACCCATTCGCCGGTGGCCAGCTTGGGCAGGTATTTGTCTTTCTGTGCTTCGGAACCGTAGGCCCAGATCGGGTGCATCACCAGGCTGGACTGCACGCTCATGGCAGAGCGGTAGCCGGAATCGACACGCTCGACTTCACGTGCCACCAGGCCGTAAGCCACATGGCTAAGACCGGCACAGCCGTAGCCGTCGATGGTGCAGCCCAGCAGGCCCAGTTCGCCCATCTCGCTCATGATTTCGCGGTCGAAGCGTTCTTCACGATTAGCCGTCAGCACGCGCGGCATCAGGCGATCCTGGCAATAAGCTTCTGCAGTCTGCTGCACCAGACGTTCTTCTTCGGTCAGCTGATCGGCCAGCAGGAAGGGATCTTCCCAGGCAAAGGGTGCGCGGCTGTTGGATGCGGCCATCGAGAGTTCTCCTTGAGTGTTCTTGTTCCGCATTGCGGAATTTCGTTTTACATTGCAGAATAGACTAACAACTCCAAATTCGGCTGTAAAGCGTTTTGTTTGATCCTGACCGCAAGCAGGCTATGCTTGCCGCACTCGCCGCAACGCCAGGCTGAAAAATCCAGACCATCACGATAGAAATGAGGAAAGTAATGCAGGAAGAGGATGACAAGGATCGGCTATTCGTCACCGCGCTGGCGCGTGGCTTGCAAGTATTGGCCGCTTTCCGGCCAGGCGAATCGGCGCTGTCCAATCTGGAAATCGCCAAGCGCACCGGCCTGCCCAAGTCCACCGTATCACGCCTGACCTACACCCTGACCAAGCTGGGGCATCTGTCACAGGATGAACACAGCGGCTTTTACCGGCTGGGTGTGGCCTTGCTGGCACTGGGTTCGGTGGTGCTGGCCAGTTACGACATCCGCCAGGTAGCCGGGCCGTTGATGCGCGAATTTGCCCTGGAAAACAATGTGTCGATCAGCCTGGCCATGCGCGACGGCACGGACATGGTGTATCTGGAAACCTGTCGCAGTCAGTCGCGCGTCAGCGTGCAGCTGACCGTGGGTTCACGTGTGCCGATTGCCACCACCGCCATTGGCCGCGCCTTTTATGCCGGCCTGCCCGACAATGTGCGCCAGCAACTGGATGGCGAACTGGCCACACGCTATGGCGAACGCTGGCCGGAACTGCAGCAACGGCTGCAACAGGCGATGGAGGAATACCAGCGCTGTGGCTACTCGGCATCGTTTGGCGAATACGAACCGGACGTGATGGCCGTTGGCGTACACCTGCCCTCCCCCACACCGGGCCAGCCGCCGATGAGCCTGAACGCCAGCGGCCCGGCCTTTGCCTTCAGTGCCGAGGTAATGCAACAACAAGTAGCCCCGGCGCTGATTGGCTTGCGTCAGCGCATCGTGCCAGTGGCCTGATCTGCTGCGCAAGATGGCAAAAAGCCGCCAGATGGCGGCTTTTTTGTATCTGCTTGCGTGATCAGGCGCTCTGGATATAGTGCACTAGTTGGTTGATCACCTGCTCTTGCTCCTGAATGGTGGCATGCACCAGATCGCCAATCGACAGCATGCCGAGCACCGTTTTGCCTTCCAGCACGGGCAGGTGGCGGATGTGTTTTTCGGTCATCAGCGCCATGCACTGGTCGGAATTCTGCTCGGGCGTCACATACACCACCTTGCTGGTCATGATGTCGTGAATGCGGGTTCCGGCCGAAGTGCGTCCCTGTAATACGATGCGGCGGGCATAATCGCGTTCGGAAAAAATCCCCACCACTTCCCCAGCACTCATGACCAGAACCGCACCGATATCATGCTCGGCCATCACCTGCAGCGCCTGAAATACGGTACTTTCCGGCGTTACCGTAACCAGCACGCGCCCTGACTTTTGCTCCAGCAACTGTCTGACTGTCTGCATTGCACCCTCCTTGTCGGCCAAGAGAACCTGAAACAATCTGTTTCAATACTATAGAACAAGATTGATCAGCAAAATGGATGACAGCATCCCCCACGACAGACAAGAAAAAGGCCGGCGGGCACAAAGCCCCCGGCCTGTCAGAGTAACGGTGTCGGCTCAGCCGGCACGAATCATGGTGCCAACACCATCGTCGGTCATGATTTCCAGCAGCAGTGCGTGCGGTACGCGGCCATCGATGATGTGCACGGTGTTCACGCCGCTGCGGGCGGCATCCAGTGCCGAGCTGATTTTGGGCAGCATGCCGCCGTGGATGGTGCCATCGGCAAACAGGCTATCCACCTGCTCGGCGGTCAGCCCGGTCAGCAGCTTGCCTTCCTTGTCCAGCACGCCGGGGGTATTGGTCATCAGGATCAGTTTTTCCGCGTTCAGGGTTTCCGCCAGCTTGCCGGCCACCAGATCGGCATTGATGTTGTAGGCCTCACCCTTGCTGCCCACGCCAATGGGGGCAACCACCGGAATGAAATCCTGGCGATCCAGCAAAGACACCAGCGCCGGGTCGATGCTGGAGATTTCGCCAACCTGGCCAATGTCGATCTTGTCTTCACTCTCATCGCTGAGGAACATTTTTTCCGCGCGGATAAAGTGGCCATCCTTGCCGGTCAGGCCAACCGCCTTGCCGCCATGGGTGTTGATCAGCGACACGATTTCCTTGTTGACCAGGCCTCCGAGCACCATTTCCACCACGTCCATGGTTTCCTGGTCGGTCACGCGCATGCCCTGCACGAACTTGCCTTCCTTGCCGACACGCTCCAGCAGCTCATTAATCTGCGGGCCACCGCCATGCACCACCACCGGATTGATGCCTACCAGCTTGAGCAACACGATGTCCTTGGCAAAGCCTTCTTTCAGCGCATCGTCGGTCATGGCATTGCCACCGTACTTGATCACGATGGTCTTGCCGGAAAAACGGCGGATATACGGCAGGGCCTCGGCGAGAACCAACGCTTTTTCAGCGGCATTTACAGACACAACGATCTCCTTCTGCTGGGTAGGGGCCGGAAGCACTCCGGCCATGGGGCGATGATGTGTTGCATTCTAATCAATCAAACTACTGAACACTGATTTATTAATTGTAATGACAGCAGGTTTGCACTACATTGCAGGCCATTAATGAATGAAGATTCAGATATATCAATGACCGAAAAATGCCCTATCGCCCGCTGGCGCAGGAAAAAGGAAGCACGCCCCACAGAAATCCTGGATGCCGCTCTAGTCCAATTTGTCGAAAAAGGCTATCGCGCCACCAAGATGGAAGACATCGCCCGTGCAGCAGGCGTTACCAAGGGCACGCCCTATCTGTACTTTCAAAACAAAGAAGAGATTTTTAAGGCGATTGCCCGTGGCACCATTGTTGCCAATCTGCAGCAACTGGCACAGGTGGCAGCCGACTTTCAGGGAAGCACCAGCGCCCTGCTACATCACATGGTAGAGCACTGGTGGCAGGAAGTTGGCTCGGCCCCCTCAGCAGGCCTGTGCAAGTTGATGATTGCAGAGGCGGCCAACTTCCCCGAACTTGCACAGTTCTACTTTGAAGAAGTGATTGCCCCCAGCAACCAGATGCTCAGCACGGTACTGGAGCGCGGCATCGCAAGTGGCGAGTTTCGTGAAGTACCGCTGATCCATACTGTAGATGCCCTGCTGGCACCGCTCTTGACCACCATGATTTTCAACCACTCCTTCGCACAGCTGCCCGGCTGCTGCATCGGTTCCACCAAAGACCCGCTCGGCTTCCTCAAGGATGCGCTCGATCTGGTACTGCACGGCCTGAAAAAGAACTGACAGGAACACTGCCCATGCCCATGCCCCTACGCCTTGCCAGCCCGGCCCTGCTGGCCGTGCTGCTTACTGCCTGTTCTCAGCCCAACGCTACGGTCGAAGAAGTACGCCCCGTCCGGGTGGTCACTGCCAGTCAAAATGGCAGCGTGCCCAGCAATAGCTTTGCCGGTCAGATTCGCGCCCGCACCGAAACCGACCTGGCCTTCCGCATTGGCGGCAAGATCATCGCCAAGCTGGTAAACAGCGGTGAATACGTGAAGAAAGGCCAACTACTGGCCAGGCTTGACCCCAGCGATACCAGCCTGGACATCAACGCCAAGCAGGCACAGCTGGCTGCCGCCGAGTCTGACCTGGCCCAGCAGCAGCTCAACCTGCAACGTTATCAACAATTGCTGGCCAAGCAGTTCATCAGCCAGGCCCAGGTAGACAGCCAGCTCAATGGTGTCAACGCCGCCCGGTCCAAGCGGGATGAGGCCCGCGCCCAGCTGGCTGCCAGCCGCAACCAGGGCAGCTACACCCAGTTGCTGGCCGACGCCGACGGCATTGTCAGCCAGATATCCGCCGAGCCTGGCCAAGTAGTGGCTGCCGGACAGGCCGTGGCACGACTGGCGCACGATGGTGAACGTGAAGCCGCCATCCAGGTGCCGGAAAATGCATTACAGCAAGTGCGCCAGCAAAAGCAGTTTGCCGTCACCCTATGGGCGGGCAAGCAGCAATTCCAGGGCAAGCTGCGCGAACTGGCCGGCGATGCCGACCCGGCCACCCGCACCTACGCCGCTCGCATCAGCCTGCCGGATGCCAACGCGCTCGCACTGGGCCAGACCGCCACCATCACACTGGACGCAAGCGCGACACCGTTATCCCAAACCCTGCGCCTGCCGCTGACTGCACTACTGGATGAGCAGGGCAAGCACTATGTCTGGGTGGTAAACGACAAGGATCTACGCGTTATCCGCCGCCCAGTCAGTGTGGCCAGCATCGACAGCAACAGCGTCACGCTACAAGCTGGCGTCCATCCCGGCGAAAAAGTGGTCAGCGCCGGTGTGCATCTGCTACACGACAAGCAGCGCGTCACCTTGCTGCAAGGTGGGCAGTAAATGAAAAAGCTCAATCTGTCGGAATGGGCGCTGCGCCACCAGGCACTGGTGCTGTACTTCATGGTGATGCTGATGGTGTCCGGCCTGTGGGCCTACACCCAGCTGGGCCAGAAGGAAGATCCGGAATTCACCTTCAAGGCCATGCTGGTGCAAACCTACTGGCCAGGTGCCAAGGCGGTGGAGGTTGAACAGCAAATCAGCGACCGGCTGGAAGAAAAGCTGCAGGAAATGCCGGAAATCAAGTATGTGCAGAGCTACAGCAAGCCGGGCGAATCCCTGCTGCTGGTCACCCTGCGCGAAGACGTGCCGCCCAAGAATGTGCAGTCGCTGTGGTATCAGGTGCGCAAAAAACTGGGCGATGTACGCAGCAGCCTGCCCGCTACCACGCAAGGGCCATTCTTCAACGATGAGTTTGGCGATACCTTCGGCAATATCTACGCCTTTACCGGTGATGGATTCAGTGACGAAGAACTGCGCCGCTACGTAGACCGGGCCAAGGAGGAGATCCTGCGGGTGCCGGATATCGCCAAGGTCAGCCTGGTGGGCGAGCAGAGCGAGAATATCTATATCGACCTGTCCAGCAGCAAGCTCGCCTCACTGGGGCTGGACACCAGCACCATCTGGACCGCCTTGCAGCAGCAAAATGCCATGCTGCCAGCCGGCACCTATGAAACCGCCACCGACCGCATCTGGGTACGCCCCAGCGGCAACTACAACACGGTGGAGGCCGTAGCCAATACGCCTATTGTCGCCAATGGCAAAAATCTGCGCCTGGGCGATATCGTGCAGATTCACCGTGGCTTTATCGAGCCCCCCAGCTTTCGCATGCGTTTCAACGGCCATCCGGCCATCGGCCTGGCCATCACCATGAAAAGCGGTGGCGATGTATTGAAACTGGGCGAGCATCTGGACAGCACCCTCAAGCAGATTCAATCCAAACTGCCGGTGGGCATCGAAATACATGCCGTTTCTGATCAGCCCAAGGTGGTGAAGGGGGCGGTAAGCGAATTCATGCGCTCCTTGATCGAGGCAGTGCTGATCGTGCTGGCCGTCAGCTTCTTCAGCCTGGGTTTGCGCACCGGCGTGGTGGTGGCACTGTCGATACCGCTGGTGCTGGCGATGACCTTCCTCGCCATGTACTTCTTCAAGCTGGACTTGCAACGCATTTCGCTGGGCTCGCTCATCATCGCGCTGGGCCTGTTGGTGGACGATGCCATCATCGCGGTGGAAATGATGGCGCTGAAGCTGGAACAAGGCTGGAACAAATTCCAGGCCGCAACCTATGCCTACACCAGCACCGCCTTTCCCATGCTGACCGGCACACTGATTACCGCCGCCACATTTTTACCGGTGGGGCTGGCCAAATCCGATGCCGGCGAATATGTATTCAGCCTGTTTGCCGTGGTGGGGCTGGCGCTCATCCTGTCCTGGATTGTGGCCGTGGTTTTCACGCCCTTCCTCGGCTACAAACTGCTGCCGGAACAAGCCATTCACCACCAGCAGCATGATGTCTACCACAAGCCCTTCTACATCCGCTTCCGCGCCGTGCTGGAATGGTGTTTGCACTACCGCAAAACCGTGATTGCCATCACGCTGGGCATCTTTATCCTCTCCCTGCTGGCCTTCCGTCTGCTGGTGGCCCAGCAATTCTTCCCATCATCGAACCGCCCAGAGCTGATGGTAGACCTGTGGCTGCCACGTGGTGCCAGTTACGCCGCCACCGAAAGAGAAGTGAAAAAACTGGAGGCACTGATCCGCCAGGACAAGAATGTGCACAGCGTCACCAGCTATGTCGGCAGTGGCAGCCCGCGCTTCTATTTGCCACTGGATCAGCAACAACAGCACCTGAACTACGCCCAGCTGATGGTGATGACCGGCGACGAACATGTGCGCGAACTGGTGAAAAGCCGTATCGAGCAGATTTTCGATCATGACTTCCCGCTGGTGCGTGGTCGCGTCATCCGGCTGGAAAACGGCCCGCCGGTCGGCTATCCGGTGCAGTTCCGCGTCATGGGCCCGGATCACGACAAAATCCGCAGCATTGCTGCCGAAGTGGAAAAACGCGTGCGCGCCAACCCGTCCACCCGCCACGTCAACATCGACTGGGGTGAGCAGTTGAAGGCACTGCGCATTACCCTGGACCAGGACAAAATCCGCCTGCTGGGCATTAACAGCCAGTCCTTGTCCCAGCAACTGCAGATGCTGATTTCCGGAGCCACCGTCACCGACTATCGTGATGGCAACCGTACCGTCGGTATCGTCGCCCGCCTGAACAAGCAAGAGCAGAGCGATGTCTCCGCCCTTGGCAACTTGCAGGTGCAGACCAGCAGTGGCCGTTTCGTGCCGGTATCGCAACTGGGCAAGATTGACTATCAGCCGGAAGAGTCCATCATCTGGCGGCGCAACCGCCTGCCCACCATTACCGTGAATGCCGACGTGGCTGACGGGGTGCAAGGCGATGATGTCTCGTCCGCACTGTGGCCGCAGATGCAGCAACTGGAACAGACCCTGCCGCTGGGCTATCACATCGAACTGGGCGGCTCGCTGGAATCCAGCAGCAATTCGCAAACCGCCATCGCCGCTGTTGCGCCGTTCATGATCGTGGTGGTACTTACCTTGCTGATGCTGCAGTTGCAAAGCTTCCAGCGCACGCTGATGGTATTGCTGACCGCACCGCTGGGCATGATAGGTGTCACCCTCACGCTTATCCTGTTCCAGGCACCCTTTGGCTTTGTTGCCATGCTGGGGGTGATTGCCCTGTCCGGCATGATCATGCGCAACTCAGTTATCCTGGTTGACCAGATCGAACACGATATCCGCGAGGGCATCGACCGCCACGAGGCCATCATCGGCTCAACGGTACGCCGCTTCCGCCCCATCATGCTCACCGCACTGGCGGCCATCCTGGCGATGATTCCGCTGACCCGCAGCACCTTCTGGGGGCCGATGGCTGTCGCCATCATGGGTGGCCTGCTGGTCGCCACGGTACTGACCCTGCTGTTTTTGCCCGCCCTGTACGCCCAATGGTTCAAGGTGGCTCGCCCGCAAAAGAGAACAATATGAAACATCATGCCCGCCTCGCCCCCTTGCTGCCCGCACTGGCCCTGCTACTGGCCAGCAACAGTGCGTCTGCCTTCGACCTGAGCGAAGCCTGGCAGGCCGCCCGCAGTTACAACAGCGACTATGCCGCCTCGCGCGCCGACCTGGGGGCCGGTCACGAACAGGCCGTGCAGGGCCGCGCCCAGTTGCTGCCACAAGTGGCATTGACGGGTAGCTACAGTCATACCAACCCCACCCAGCCAGCGGGGCAAGCCAGCTACGACAGCTCGGGCTATGGCATCCAGCTGGCGCAGCCCCTGTTTGACATCAGCAAATACAGCGCCTACCAGAAAGGCAAGATCGCCAGCCAGCAGGCCGACATCAGCTTCAGCGCGGCAGAGCAGCAACTGATAGTCGACATCGCCCGTGCTTACTTCGATGTCCTGTTGGCCGAAGACACCCTGGCAGCCACCCGCGCCAGTAAAAAGGCGTACCAGACTCAACTGCAGCAAGCAAAAGCCGCCTTCGAGCTGGGCACTGCCACCATCATCGACACCCACGAAGCCCAGGCCGGTTTTGACGCCGCCAGTGCCAAGGAAATCGTGGCCGAAAGCCAACAGGAAATCAGCCAGAACAATCTGCGACGGCTGACTGGACTGGACAGCCGTTTCATCCAGCCGCTACGCGACCAGCTGCCACCACCACCTGGCGGCAATCTGCCCAGCTGGATAGACCTTGCCACGCACAACAGCCTGGCTCTGCGTGCCGCCGAACAAGCACTGAACTACGCCAGCCAGACAGTGACCGAAAAGCGTGGCAATCAGCTGCCGGTGGTATCGCTCAGTGCCGGTTATAACGACAACCGCAGCAATCAGAGCGGCGCGTTGCCGGTTACCCGTGGCAGCAGCATCGGGGTCAGTGTCAGCCTGCCCTTGTTTGCCGGCGGCGGGATTGATTCACAGATTCGCGAAGCACTGGCCAAGAAGGAGTCGGCCCGCGACAAGCTGGAGTCCGCGCGCCGCCAGCTACAGGAAGATGTCCGCAAGAGCTGGCTGGGCGTGACCAATGGCGCAGCATTGGTGCGTGCGCAACAGCAATTATTGGTGTCTGCCAAAAGCAAGGTGGACTCCACCAAGCTGGGCAAGGAAGTCGGCATTCGTACCAATCTGGACGTATTGCAGGCTGAACAGTCCTACTACGATGCCATTACCAGCCTGGCCACCGCCAAATACGACTACCTGACCGCCTGCCTGCAACTGGAGCAAGTGGCCGGCACACTGGATGAAAGCAGGCTGCAGACGGTGAATGCCGCGATCCGCCATTAAACAAATTTGTTATTTGTGATCAAATAGGGCTACTGTTTGCGCAGCAGCCCTTTTTTCATGGTGTGCATGTCTTGCAACAAGTGTTTAACTTTTTAATGCAGGTGTAGCTTTTTGCTAAACACCTGATTAGAATCAAACCACTCTGGAAAACGCCGAAGTCTGCCCCCGGCAACTGGTTGACACTGACAAAAGCAGCGCTAAATGCCCCTAGGTGCACCAGCATTCATGTCCAGGACATTGCCACCAGGCACCCCAATCTTAGGAGAGATGGAATGAGCAACAAAGATCTGATGCAACGCAAGGCCGATGCAACCCCGCGCGGCGTGGGCGTAATGTGTACTTTCTTTGCCGACAAGGCCAAGAACGCCGAAGTATGGGATGTTGAAGGCAATCGTTACATCGACTTTGCTGGTGGTATCGGCGTACTGAATACCGGCCATCTGCATGCCAAGGTACAGGCTGCCGTAGCCGAACAACTGAACAAGTTCAGCCACACCTGCTACCAGGTTGTGCCTTACGAATCTTATGTTGCCGTGGCCGAAAAGCTGAACAAGCTGAGCCCCGGCAACTTCGCCAAGAAAGCCGCCTTTTTCAGCACCGGCGCTGAAGCGGTCGAGAACGCCATCAAGGTAGCCCGTGCGGCCACCGGTCGTCCGGGTGTGATCGCATTTGGCGGTGCCTTCCACGGCCGTACCATGCTGGGCATGGCACTGACCGGCAAGGTTGCCCCGTACAAAATCGGTTTTGGCCCGTTTGTCGGCGAGATCTACCACGCCGCCTACCCGAACGCCCTGCACGGTGTTTCGGTTGAAGATTCGCTGGCCAGCATCGAAAAACTGTTCAAGTTCGACATCGAAGCCAAGCGCGTTGCCGCCATCATCTTCGAACCGGTACAAGGCGAAGGTGGTTTCTACTCCGCCCCGGCCGAATGGGTGCGTGCCATCCGCAAGCTGTGTGACGACAACGGTATCGTGATGATTGCCGACGAAGTACAAGCCGGCTTTGCCCGTACCGGCAAGCTGTTTGCCATGGAACACTTCGACGTTGCTGCCGACCTGACCACCATGGCCAAGTCGCTGGCTGGCGGCTTCCCGCTGGCAGCGCTGGTAGGCAAGGCCGAACTGATGGACGCACCGGCACCGGGCGGCCTGGGTGGTACTTATGCCGGTAGCCCGCTGGGCCTGGCTGCCGCCAATGCCGTTATCGATGTGATTCAGGAAGAAAAACTGCTGGATCGCTCCAACAAGCTGGGCGAGCTGCTGAAGGAAAAACTGCACAGCCTGAAGAAGGACATCCCGCAGATCGCCGATATCCGTGGCCTGGGCGCGATGGTTGCCGTTGAATTCAACAAGCCGGGTACCCACGAGCCGGATGCTGATTTCACCAAGAAAGTACAGACCAAGGCGCTGGAATCCGGCCTGATCCTGCTGACTTGCGGCGTGTACTACAACGTGGTTCGCTTCCTGTTCCCGCTGACCATCGAAGACGAAATCTTTGCTGAAGCGCTGGCCAAGCTGGAAGCCGCCCTGAAGGCCTGATCCGTCACTGGCTGATGATGACGGCCAATCCCGGCAACGGGGTTGGCCGTCTGCACACACACCATCCTCCGCCCACTCTGGAGAGACACATGCTGAATCTGAAAGACCCCTCCCTGCTCAAGCAGCAGTGCTATATCAACGGCCAATGGCTGGATGCCGACAATGGCGAAACCATTCCGGTCACCAACCCGGCCACCGGCGAAGTCATCGCCAGCGTACCGAAAATGGGCAAGGCTGAAGCCGAACGTGCTGTAGCCGGTGCCGCCGAAGCTTTCAAAACCTGGAAAAAGAAATCGGCCAAAGAGCGCTCGGTCATCCTGCGCCGCTGGTTTGAACTGATGATGGCCAACCAGGACGACCTGGCGGTCATCCTCACCAGCGAACAAGGCAAGCCGCTGGCAGAAGCCAAGGGCGAAATCGCTTACGGCGCATCCTACATCGAATGGTATGGCGAAGAAGCCAAGCGCCTGTATGGCGACACCATCCCGGCCCCGGCATCCGACCGTCGCATTCTGGTGACCAAAGAGCCGATCGGCGTTACCGCTGCCATCACGCCGTGGAACTTCCCCAATGCCATGATCACCCGCAAGGCAGCCCCGGCACTGGCCGCTGGCTGCCCAATGGTGGTGCGCCCGGCCAGCCAGACTCCGCTGTCCGCCCTGGCCATTGCCGTACTGGCTGAACGTGCTGGCATTCCGGCTGGCGTGTTCTCGGTACTGACCGGTAGCTCCAGCGAAATCGGTGCCGTACTGACCGGCAGCGACACCGTGAAGAAGTTCTCCTTCACCGGCTCCACCGAAGTGGGTCGCAAGCTGATCGCCCAATGTGCAGACACCGTCAAGAAAGTGTCGATGGAACTGGGGGGCAACGCACCGTTCATCGTGTTTGACGATGCCGATCTGGATGCTGCTGTTGAAGGCGCCATGATTTCCAAGTACCGCAATGCCGGCCAAACATGCGTCTGTGCCAACCGCATTCTGGTGCAGGACGGCGTGTACGATGCCTTTGCCGAGAAGTTTGCCGCCGCCGTGGCCAAGCTGAGCGTGGGCAATGGTCTGGAAGCCGGTATTACCCAAGGCCCGATGATCGACACCAATGCCGTTGCCAAGGTGGAAGAGCACATCGCCGATGCACTGGCCAAGGGCGGCAAACTGATTACCGGTGGCAAACGCCATGCACTGGGCCACAGCTTCTTCGAGCCGACCGTCATTACTGGCGTGACCCCGGCCATGAAGGTAGCCAAGGAAGAAACCTTCGGCCCGCTGGCCCCGGTTTTCCGCTTCCACACCGAAGCAGAAGCCATCCAGATGGCCAATGATACCGAATTCGGCCTGGCCAGCTACTTCTATGCCCGTGACGTGGGTCGTATTTTCCGCGTCTCCGAAGGCCTGGAATATGGCATGGTTGCCGTCAACAGCGGCCTGCTATCCAACGAAGCCGCTCCGTTCGGCGGCGTGAAGCAATCCGGCCTGGGCCGTGAAGGCAGCAAGTACGGTATTGAAGACTACCTGGAAATCAAGTATGTCCTGCTGGGCGGCCTGGACAAATAAGTTCAGCCACCACAAAAAAAGGCCGCGTTTGCGGCCTTTTTTATTATTGCAATAGCGACAGCTTAATGCAGCTTGACGATGGTTTCCGACAGTGGAATATCCGCTTCGCGCAAGCAATCGCACAAGTCCTTCCAGGTAGCATCCTTGTCCGGCGCCACATCCGGCACCATCAGCCAGGGAGAACGTGCCAGTAACGCGTCACTACCCTGCAATTTGAGGCCAACCTCATAGCCCTGCAGCTCCGGCTGATATTCAGCCACGGCTTCCAGATCCTGCAACCCACCCACCTTGCTGGCAATCAATGCCACAGTCAAACCAAGGCGCTTGCGGTTCCAGGCGCGCACACCGGCAGACAGCGCCTCCCACCACGGCAGCGGGGCAAACAGTTCGGCCTCGCCATACTCCATCTCGGCACCAATAGCCTGCTGCACCAGCGGCATCACCGCATCCAGCGCCTTGCGCGACAGCTGCCGGGCCTGATCAACTGGTAATGCTCCGCGCTCAACCAGGAAAGGCAGCCAGGAAATCACCAACTGCGCTTCCTGTGTCTTGCGCGCAGCTTCATAAGTGGCACGGGAAGAGGCCGGATCCAGCGGTGCAAAATCACAGCCGGCATCCATCACACTGGCCAGATGCATCAGGTTCTGGCAGGCGCGCTCATTGAGCATGTCGACAGTAAACAGGGTGGGAGATATCCACAGGATGGCCTTTTCCGGCACATCCAGCGCATCGGCCAGCGGTGTTTCAAGCCGCTCCAGCAAGGGGAAGTGCCACCACACCCCGCCCTGCGCGCGCGAAAAGGCAAAAGGCAGTGCCCATAATTCGAAAGACACGACAGAGCCGTCGGCGCGCACCACTTCGGGAAAGGCAATGGCATCCCGTGCGCTGTTCACCAGCAAGGCACGCGCTGCCGGTTCGCTTAGCAGGGAAAGCTGGGCTTCGGTGAACACCGCCTGATCACCACCCATCAAGGCCTGTTGCACCTGGGCAGCAAAACCGGCGCGATGCATGGGGTCAAGGCTCGCAGCACGGGCTGCATCGCGCAAGGTGCGAATAGCAAGACTGCGCTCCGCTGGCGGCAAGGGCTCGGTTGGCCCCTGGCGCATTTCACGCGGTCGCGGGCCAACCTCGCGCTCGGCATAAGCTTCATGCAGGCGCTGATAAGTGCTCATGGCTTCATCGCAGATTGCCTGCAGGCGCGCCGCCGTGGGGATGTCGCCACTGAAGACAAAATCAAACAGTCGCAATCCACGATTGCACACATAGACACTGCGATTGGCATCAGCCTCAAATAGCAGTGCACTGGCAAATGCCTCGGTATCGCGACCAGCAAACTCGGTGAAATCATTGCCGATCAGACGACAGACAAAGGCCGGTGCCGTGGTATGCACCAGATATTCGGTAGCCTCAAGGCCGGACGCGTCCACGGCATCACCAAAGATAAAACGGCTAGGCGGCTGCGATTCACCCTTGATACGGGCATTACGGGGATGCGGTGTCATCAATCAACCAGAAAATCAGCAAAAACATCCCATTGTACCCGCCACCCCCATCAGGCGAAACCGCCCGGATGCTGATTCGCCTATGTAGCGGCAGCCATTTCGCTACGCCAGTCGGCCATCAATGCGGACAATGCCTGCCGCTGCCGCCCTGCAGCATCAAAGTTTTCCACAGCCAGCCACTGTTCCAGCCGTTGCCGCACGGCAGACCATTCGTTATCCAATATGGAATACCAAGCGGTATCACGATTACGCCCCTTGATGACCATGGATTGCCGGAACAGCCCTTCAAACAGAAAGCCCAGCCGCTCTGCCGCACGCCGCGATGGCAGATTCAGCGCATTGCACTTCCATTCATAACGGCGGTAACCCAGTTCAAAGGCATGGCGCATCATCAGATACATGGCCTCGGTAGCGGCAGGTTTCTGCTGCAACAAGGGAGAATAATTAAGGTGCCCAACTTCAATCACGCCATTGGCTGCATCAATACGCAGATAGCTGGCCAGGCCCACCGGCTGCTCGGTAAGTACATCGATAATGGTATAGAACTGCGGATCGGCCAGCCCTTCCATGCTGTACAGCCAGGCGCTGTAGTCAGCCAGACTGGCAAAGGGCCCATAGCCAAGATAGGTCCAGTTGGCACCTGCGCCATCCTGTTGCATGGCTGCATAAAGTCCTGGCCCATGGCCTGCTGCCGACAATGGCTCCAGCCGACAATACTGCCCGGTCATCACCTGCGGCTGCGGTGCAGGGCAAGCCTGCCAATCCGGCAAACTCAGGCCATGCAACTGCTCATACTGGTTTAATTCACCCTGCGCCAGGCGCTGTGCGATAAATTCATCAGACATATTTTCTCCTAGCAAGCACATTGGATGGACGTACCCGCTGAGGCATGGCTGCCAACGGTGGCAAAACCATCTCGCTTCCACCAGTCCAGCCCGCCTTGCAACTCTTTCACCCGAAAACCCAGTTGCAGCAGCTTGATGGCACCATTGGTGGAACCATTGCAGCCAATGCCATCGCAAAACGGCACCAGCAGGGCATCACGTGGCAATGCGGCGGTTGTCTCTGCCGACATGGTGCGATGTGGTAGGGATAATGCGCCGGGTATGCTTTCACGCTCAAATGCCGCGCTTGCACGGGTATCGATCAAAATCAGCTTCTCACCAGCCTCCAGCGCTGCCTTGACATCGGCAGCATCAATTTCATAGGCCAGCTTGGCCTGATAGAACTCCAGCTGTGTCATCGATTTCATCCTTGCTGATGCATTTGCAATAGCTGCAGATTACGGGCAAATTGATTCCATCAAAAGAACCACTCTACGCCGTTGCGCAGGAACCACTTCATGCATGCCGATTGGATCATCGAATATCTGCAAGGCCATTTGCAGCGTCAGGGCAAGTCAACACTTTCCCAACAGGTGTATCGGCTACTGCGTGAAGCCATCCGCCAGCAGCAGCTCAGCGCCAACAGTGCCCTGCCTGCCAGCCGCATTCTGGCCAGCGCCTTGCAGATCGGTCGCAATACAGTTTTATCCGCCTACGATCAGTTATTGGCAGAGGGCTATCTCTACAGTCGTGCCGGGGCAGGAACCTTTATCAGCCCGGCGTTTGCCACGCAGTCGCCCAAACCAGAAGCAGAAACCCGACATGCGGGCCTGTCACAACGCGGCCAGGATCTAACCACTCAATGCCGCTTACCCACCGGCCTGACAGGTGCCTTTGCTCCCGGCCTGCCGGAGTTGCGCCAGTTTCCACATGCCATCTGGCAGCGCCTGCAGCATCAGCATAATAAGCAAGCACCAGAGCACTGGTGGCATTACCAGCAAGAAGGCGGCCTGCCAGCATTGCGTCAAGCCATCTGTACCTATCTGCAACTCTCCCGCTCGGTACGCTGTCAGCCGGAACAGATTCTGGTGGTGCAGGGTGCGCAGCAGGCGCTGGAGTTAACTGCACGGTTATTGGCCGATCCGGGCGATCAGGCATGGATGGAAGAGCCCGGCTATGTAGGCGCGCAGGCTGCCTTGCAAGCTGCCGGGCTGCATGTCGTCCCGGTTCCGGTCGATACCGAGGGACTGAATCCGGCAGCGGCACCGACAAACAGCCAGCCTCGACTGATGTACATTACTCCCTCACACCAATATCCAAGTGGGGTAGTCATGTCGCTGGCGCGCCGCCTGGAGATATTGCAACGGGCGGACACTGACAATAGCTGGATCATCGAAGACGACTACGACAGTGAGTTCCGCTACGACGCCCAACCCATTGCCTCGTTGCAAGGGCTGGCAGACAGCGCACGGGTAATCTACCTCGGCACCTTCAGCAAGGTGATGTTTCCTGCCATGCGGCTGGCCTACCTGGTGATTCCACCGGCGCTGATTGATGCTTTCCGCGCCGACTATGCCCGTCTGTACCGCGAAGGCAGCTACGCTCAGCAGGCGGCACTGGCTGATTTTATCGAGCAGGGACATTTTCCCCGCCACATTCGCCGTATGCGAGAACTCTATCGTATACGCCAGCAACTGCTACGCAGTACATTGCAGCAATCGCTAGGCAATGCCCTGCCCCTTTCTGCCGGCCAGGCCGGCATGCATCTGGTGGCTGGCTTGCCAGCACATATCAGCGACCAGCAGCTCAGCCAGCAGGCCGAGCAGGAAGGCCTCTGGCTGCGCCCGCTGTCTCGGCATTACCTTGGCCAGAACCATGACAATGGTTTGGTGCTGGGCTATGCAGGTATTGAAGAAAACAGCATTCGCCAGTCCGCCACACGGCTGGCCCAACTGATAGAGCCCTTATTGTGAGCACCACTAAACCTGCATTATTGATTAGCGCCTGTCTGCTGGGGCAGCCAGTTCGCTATGATGGCCAAGCCAAAGGACAAGCACCAGCGCAGTTGGTTGCGTTGGCTGAGCATTTCCGGCTGATTCCCACCTGTCCGGAATGCGCCGGAGGCCTACCCGTACCACGGCCAGCGGCTGAAATATGCGGTGGCGATGGCAAGGCGGTATGGCTAGGCAGAGCACGCGTCATGACTGCAAGTGGTGGTGATGTCAGCCATGCGTTCATGCGTGGTGCAGAGCAAAGCCTCACCCTGGCACAGCAACATGACTGCAAACTGGCCCTGCTCAAAGCGAATAGCCCATCCTGTGGCAATCGCCATATCTACAATGGCAACTTCGAAGCTCAATTACAGCCAGGCGCAGGCGTATGCAGCAGCCTTCTGACCGCGCATGCCATTCATGTTTTCAACGAAGAGGAAATCGGAGATTTACTAAAGCTGGTCATCAACCAGGAGTAATACACAGCAAAGCAACCAAATGCAAAAAGCCCGGAACATAATGTCCGGGCTTTTTACTGCCAGCAGGCTGGCGAATGGTAAGTTTGGCAGTGTCCTACTTTCACATGGCGAATGCCACACTATCATCGGCGCTAAGGTGTTTCACGGTCCTGTTCGGGATGGGAAGGCGTGGGACCACCTCGCTATGGCCACC
>NZ_JBMDJV010000026.1:0-76573 GCF_057809375.1 Aquitalea sp. FG25 | reverse complement strand
GAGTCCAGGATTGTGATTCCTGTTGTCGTGGGTTCGAGCCCCATCATCCACCCCACCCTCTTTCAGACGGTCAGCCCATGGCTGGC
Organism: Aquitalea sp. FG25; assembly: GCF_057809375.1. Taxonomy (NCBI): domain Bacteria; kingdom Pseudomonadati; phylum Pseudomonadota; class Betaproteobacteria; order Neisseriales; family Chromobacteriaceae; genus Aquitalea; species Aquitalea sp. FG25. The sequence continues at coordinate 76,487 of NZ_JBMDJV010000026.1, read as the reverse complement.
AAGTCAACCCGCTTCGGCGGTGGATGTAGCTCAGTTGGTAGAGTCCAGGATTGTGATTCCTGTTGTCGTGGGTTCGAGCCCCATCATCCACCCCAGTCTTGCAAGAAAACCCGGCTTTGGCCGGGTTTTTCTTTTCTATTTGGCAAAATCTTTCACTTTTGCGACAAAAACCTTCGCAATGCCCTCTTGTCTGACAATGGAAGCACCGTATAATCGAATACATTTGCATTTATCCGATTGACTGACAGACCCTAAAAACCATGACTACCCTGCAGCCGATCAAGCGCCAGACGCTGACCAGTGCCGTAACCGAATCGCTTCGCCAGCGACTGCTTTCCGGAGAATTCGTCGACGGCCAGCAATTGCGCCAGGAAGCGCTATCCAATGAATACGGCGTCAGTCGCGTGCCGGTACGCGAAGCCCTGCGCCAGCTGGAGGCCGAAGGGCTGATCCAGATCATCGACCACAAGGGTGCCGTGGTTTCCAAGCTGTCGCTGGAAGACGTGCTGGAACTGCTGGAAATCCGCGCCATGCTGGAAGGATCGGTGCTCAAGGCATCGATTCCCTGTCAGACCCCGGCTGATATTGCCCTGGCCGAGCAGACCCTGCATGAATTCGAAGTTGCGCTGCAGAAGAACGACGTACGCCACTGGGGCGAACTGAACTCGCGCTTTCACCTGGCCCTGTACCGTGCCGCCAAGCGCCCCAACACGCTGGCGCTGATCGAACAACTGCATAACAAGACCGACCGCTATACCCGCATGCAGATTCTGTTTACCCGCACCATGGAGCGCGCCCACGAGGAGCACACCCGGCTGCTGGAACTGTGCAAGCAAGGAGCCGCCGAGGAAGCTGCAGAATTCATCCGCTTCCACATCCTGTCTGCCGGCCATGCGCTGGAGCACTATTTGCAAGGCCAGCAAGGCCATTAATTGCGCCTGCATTACCGCCACAAAATGACCAGCCCTGCGCTGGTCGTTTTGCTTTCAGTGCGGCTGATAGGGTAGATAAGTATCGCGCCAGCGTGCTGCCTCGGCCCGCAGGCAATCGGCCAGTTGCAGGGTGGCTGGCCCGGCCACCGGCGGATCAGCCAAAATCAGATACAGTGCCGCCTTGCGCAAGCCCCCATGCGCCAACGGCAATGGCTGCAATCGCCCCGCCGCCACACCATCAGCAATGCGGTGCCAGGCCAGCCAGCCAAAGGCAAAACCCTGCTCAACAGCTGCGATGGCGGTTTCCGGTTGCGACACCGTCCAGCGCTGCCAGGCACCCAGCCAGCCTTCATCGCGCGGCTGGCGTTGACCGGAATCGCGCAACACCACCTGCACATGCTGCTGTAAATCTTCAATCTCCAACGCCCGCCCCAGCCGGTGCAAGGGATGCGCAGGCGCGGCACAGGCAACGAATTCCGCATCCAGCAGCCAGTCGCCCAGAAAACCCTGCGGCACCCGCCCCGCCACGGCCAATTCCACCTGCTGGCCATGCAGGGCATCATCCGCGCCGGACATCACCACCTCGTGCATTTGCAGGCGGGTACTGGGGCAATGACTGGCAAACTGCCCCAGCGCAGGCAGTAGCGCAGGGGTGGGAAACAGGCTGTCCACCGCCAGCCGCACTTCGGCCTCCCAGCCTTGCAGCAAGGAGCGCGCCTTATCCTCCAGCCGTAATGATGCCGCCAGCACATTTTGTGCATCACGCAGCAGCACCTCGCCCGCCGCTGTCAGCACCATGCGCCGCCCCTGCGCCTGCAATAACGCCACGCCCAGCTGCTCCTGCAATTGCGCCACCATATAGCTGACCGATGACTGGCTGCGGTGCATGGCCTTGGCCGCCTGGGCAAAGCCGCCTTCACTGACAATGCATTGCAGCACCTGCCACTGCTCCAAGGTGGTTCTGGCTTGTTTCATATATTTGATTTTCAGATTGATTAGTACTGATTTTTGCGCTTTTTTATTCAAATATCCACTGCAATAATGCAAGCCATGATCAACGGCCAGGCTCTACCAGCACCGGCCCCGACAAGGAGAAACAAGATGAGCACACACACCATCAGCCGCGAAGTGGAACGCCTGGTCAATGGCATGGAGGTATCAGACGGTGCCGGCGTACGCCTGCTACGGGTACTCACGCACGACCTGCAACGTCGGCTGGACCCCTTCCTGATGCTGGACGAATTCCGTTCGGACAATCCGGACGACTATATCGCCGGCTTCCCGGACCACCCGCACCGTGGCTTTGAAACCGTCACCTACATGCTGGATGGCCGCATGCGTCACCGTGACAGCACCGGCCAGGAAGGCTTGCTCGGCCCGGGCGGCGTGCAGTGGATGACCGCAGGCCGTGGCCTGGTGCATTCAGAACTGCCAGAACAGCAGGACGGCCTGATGCATGGCTTCCAGCTGTGGGTGAACCTGCCAGCCAAAAACAAGATGATTGCGCCGTGGTATCGCGATATTCCGACGGGTGAAATTCCGGAACAGCAAACTGCCAGCGGCAGCCTGCTTCGGCTGATTGCCGGTAGCGTGGATAGCCAGCCCGCTGCCATCCAGCGCCAGGATACCGAACCGCTGTATCTGGACGTGCATCTTGCCGCCGGACAGGAAGAATTCCTCACTATCCCGGCAGGCCATAATGCTTTCTTGTATGTTTATCAGGGAGAGCTGGAGGCTGGCAATCACGGGCAAGCGGTTAAGCAACGGCAAATGGCTATTCTGGCCAACGATGCAGCTGCCGGTGGCATCCGGGTGAGCAGTCACGAAGCCGCCCGTTTCCTGCTGGTGGCCGGCAAGCCCTTGAACGAGCCGATCGCCCAGTGGGGACCGTTCGTGATGAATACCCGCGCCGAACTGGAAGCGGCGGCTGACGATTTCCGCAATGGCCGTTTCTGAAGCAACCGTGTCACAAGACGGGGACCGCGCTCCCCGTCTTTTTTAGCCAGGAGCCTGCAAGATGAGCACATGGAGTGAACGCATCAGCGCCAAGATCAGCGATATCGGCTTTCCGGTACGCCGCCTGCTACCCAGCCGCAGCGCACGGCATATCGGTCCTTTCATCTTTCTGGACCACATGGGCCCGGCCCATTTCAATCTGGAGCAACGCGATAACGATGTACGGCCACACCCACACATCGGGCTGGCCACCCTCACCTATCTGTTCAGCGGTGCGCTGATGCACCGCGACAGCCTGGGCAGCGTGCAGCGCATTGAACCTGGTGCCGCCAACCTGATGCTTGCCGGGCGCGGCATCGTGCATTCCGAACGTATTCCGGAGGACATCCGCAGCAGCGGCACGCCGGTGGAAGGCCTGCAACTGTGGCTGACCTTGCCGGTGGCGCTGGAAGAGAGTGAACCTGCCTTCATCCACTATGACCGCGACGCACTGCCCAGCTGGCAGCAAGATGGCAGCCAGATACAACTGGTCGTGGGCAATGCCTGGGGCCGGAGCGCACCAGTGGCCTTTCCCGGCGAAGCACTCTATGCGGTGATTGAAATGGCTGCCGGGGCCACACTGGAGATACCGGCAGGCCATGCCGAACGCGGCATTTATCTGGCCAGCGGCAGCATCAGCCTGGCAGGAGAAACCCTGCAGGCTGGTGAACTAGGCCTGCTGCCAGACACCGCTGCGCCGCTGCTGATCAAGGCGGAACAAGCCAGTCGCCTGGCCTTGCTGGCTGGCCCTGCGCCGGACGCCCACCGCATTCTGGACTGGAACTTCGTCTCCACCCGGCTGGAGCGCATCCGCCAGGCCAGGGACGACTGGCAGCAAGGCCGCTTTCCTGCGGTCCCTGGCGAAACCGAGTTCATCCCGCTGCCCACGCGCGGCTGAGGCGTTTACTGGTGCGGTTTGTCGGCCGGGTAGGCATACACCACCCGGCCACGCTCCACCTTGCCAATCACCGGCACGTTCAGCTCCAGCGCCTCGTGGTCGTTGTGGCTGAAGGGCTGTTTGTAGGTGGTAATCACCCCGCCTACCGGCTGACGCAGGTTTTCCAGCGCCCGCACAATGGCCAACCCGTCCAGCGAGCCGGCCTGGCGGATGGCTTCCGCCATCAGCTTCATGCCGTCATAGCCTTGTGCTGCCGAGGGCGGTGAAGGAATACGGCGGGTGTGGAACAACCACTGGTAACCATCCAGAAAGTCCCGCCGCCGGGGGGTGTCGTCTTCGGCCGGAATATAGCTTTGCACCATGCGCGCGCCCTCGCCATTGGGGCCGGCATTATCGATGAAGTTGGACATCGACAGCGTCCAGCTGCCAATGATGGGCACCTTCCAATCCATACGCGCCATGGTATTGGCCAGCTCGGCCAGCTCCGGGCCGATGGCATAAGTCAGAATGGCCTGGCTGCCCGCATTGCGTGCCTGCAACAGCGCATTGGCCATGTCCCGTTCCTGCAGATTGAAACGCGCCACATAGCTGGGCTTCAGCCCGTTCTGCCCCAGCGCGCGCTCCAGCTCCATCAAGCCCTGATAACCGTAATTGGTGTTGTCGGCAAAAATGGCCAGCTTGCGGTAGCCGGAACGCTGCACCGCCTCGCGCACAATCAAGGGGGCTTGCAGATCGTCCGCCGCCGCCACGCGGAAAATGTAGTTATCGGTATTGCCATGCAAGGGAAACTGCCGCGTCAGGATAGCCGCCGTCGCCACCGCCAGCATCACCGGCACCCGCGCGTCCTGATAGTTCTTGCTGGCAGCCAGCGCCACCCCGGTATTGACGAAGCCCACCACTGCCACCACCCGGTCCTGGGTGAGCAACTGCTGCGCCACCTTGATGCCGCGCGCCGGTATGCCAGCGTCGTCGCGCTCCACCAGCTCGATGGGTCGCCCCAGCACACCGCCGCTCTTGTTGATTTCCGCTGCCGCCAGCCGGATGCCATTGCGCATGCTCAGCCCCATCGGGGCCGACCCCCCGGTAAAGGCCCCGGGCACACCAATTCGAATGGGTTGCGGTGCCGCCAGCACCAGGCTGCACACCAGGCCCAACCCTACTCCACAGATGATGCTGATGCTGCGCATGCCGCTTGTCTTCCTGCCTGATCCAAACCAGCCGCGAGATTACCCCCGGCAGCGGCATGGACTCAAGTGCCATGCAAACTTGACGCGCATCAGGCCACAACTGCGGGCCAACCCTTACAGTCAGGCCCACCGGCTTGTCGTACACTGGAGCAAACCATTCCGGCCAGTGCATGCCACCGGATTTTTCGACCTCTTGCCCACCGCCTCCCTATGCGCACACCCCGCTTTTACGCGTTCCGCAAACGCAGTGGCTGGTATCAGCTGTTTCCCAATACCACCATCGTGCTGTTCTTCCTCACCATGGGCGTCATGCTGTGGACGCTGGATGCGCGCGAAGCCGAGCAGCAAAAAAGCAATCTGGCCCGCGATGCCCTCTGGGCGGAACAAACCCTGCAGCTGAAGCTGGAAGACAATCTGGCCCAGTTGACTGATCTGGCCCGCAGCATGGGCAGCGGCGAAACCGACGAAGCAGGCTTTCAGACCCAAGCCTCGCAACTGCTGGCCAACACCCCGGAAATGCTGGCACTGGCGCGCAGCGACAGCCATGGCGTACTGCGCTGGACCGCCCCCTACGAAGATGGCCCGCTGGCCCCCGGCGGCACCATCCAGGCGCGGGAGGCCTTCAAGCTGGCACAGCAGAATGGCCGCTTTGCCTATAGCGCACCGTTTCGCCGCAGCAATGGCAGCTGGCGTTACGAGCTGCACATTCCGCTTTACCAGAGCGGCCAGTTCAACGGCATGCTGGTGGCCATGTTCGATGCTGACAATGTGGTCCGACGGCTGCCACCGGCCTGGTTCAGCGAAAAATACCAGCTGGAGCTACAAACCCGCGATGGCAATATCATTGCCGCCAATGCCGTCAACCGCCTGCGCAGCGGCGTGGTGGAAAAACTGGAGCTGCCCGGCACCGGACTGGTGATTACCGCGCGTCCGGTAAAAAGCGCCATGACCCAGGCCAGGCTGCTGCAACTGGGACTGATTGCCGGCATGGTGCTGCTTACCCTGCTCAGCCTGCTCAGCCTCAACCGCCACATTCGCGGCCGGGTGGACGCCGAGCGCGAGCGCGACCGGGTATACCGGTTGTCACAGGAAATGCTGGGCGTGGTGCGACGCGACACCACCATCCTGCAACTGAACCCGGCGTTTGAAAAAGGCCTGGGCTACAGCGCAGACGAACTGCTGGGTACCTCTTTCCTCAACTATCTGCTGCCGGAAGAGCGCGAAAGCGCGCGCGACAGCTTCGAGCGGCTGTTTGATACCGGTGGGGCCGACCGCTTTGTCCAGACCCGCATTCTCACCCGCAGCGGCGAAATCCGCTGGATCGTCTGGGCGCTCAGCCCGCTGCCCGATAGCGGCGTGGCTTATGTATCCGGTCGCGACATCACGGCCGAGAAACAGGCCGAACAAGCCTTGCGTCAGGAATCGGCCTTCCGCAAGGCGATGGAAGACTCGCTGGTGGTGGGCATACGTGCCATTGATCTGCAAGGCCGCATCACCTATGTCAACCCGTCCTTCTGCGCCATTACCGGCTATAGCGAGCAGGAGCTGCTGGGCCTCGCCCCACCCTACCCCTACTGGCGGCACGGCCCGCAGGGAGAGGGCAATCAGCGCGATCTGGACGACACCCTGGCAGGCGAGGCCCCGCCGGAGGGTTTCCAATCCATCCTGCAACGCAAGAATGGCGAAATATTTGACGCCCACATCCTGGCCTCGCCGCTGATTGATGCTCATGGCCGTCATACCGGCTGGATGGCGGTGCTCACCGACATCACCGAGCGGCTGGAAGCCCAACGCAGGCTGGAAGCCTCGCACGACCGCTTTGTCACGGTGATCGAAGGGCTGGATGCCGCCGTGGCGGTGGTGGACCCGGCCACGCTGGAGCTGCTGTTTTGCAATCAGCGCTACCAGCACTGGTTCAGCCCGGACCAGCCCGCCGACAGCCAGCTGGGTTATTGCGACCTGCGCCTGGTGGAGCTGATGCGCAGTGCGCGCGACGTGGACATGGAAGTATGGATGGACCCGCCCTCGCGCTGGATCTCCATGCGTCGGCGCAGCATACGCTGGGTAAATGGCCGCATTGTTTCCATGACCATCCTCACCGACACCACCCAGCAGCACGATGCCGAAGAACGCTATCAGCAACAGATGCAACAGCTGCAATCCACCTCGCGCCTGGTCACCATGGGCGAGATGGCCTCCACCCTGGCACACGAACTGAACCAGCCACTATCCGCCATTGCCAACTATCAGGCTGGCTGCATCGAGCGCATCCGCCAGGGCAAGGCCACGCCGGAATCACTGCTACCGGTAATGGAAAAGATTACCGCCCAGGCCGAGCGTGCCGGCACCGTGGTGCGGCGCATCCGCGAGTTCGTCAAGCAGAGCGAACCAGACCGCAAAACCTGCCAGCTTACCGACATCATCGAAGCCTCACTGGCCATTGCCGACATTGAAGCCCGCCGTCAGGCGGCCACCATCGACATCCGGCTGGAAGCAAACCTGCCGCTGCTCTATGTCGACCCCATCCTGGTGGAACAGGTGCTGCTCAACCTGATCAAGAACGGCATCGAATCCATGCAGGATTGCCCGCCCACCGAACGCGTGCTGCACGTAGAGGCAAGACAGCTCAACCCGCGCCGCATTGAAGTGGCCATCAGCGACCATGGCCACGGCGTACCGCTGGACCTGAAAGAACGCCTGTTCGATGCCTTCTTCACCACCAAGGCCGAAGGCATGGGCATGGGCCTGAACATCTGCCGCACCATTATCGAGTTCCACGAAGGCCAATTGTGGGTGGAAGACAATCCTGGTGGTGGTAGTATTTTCCGATTCACGCTACCGGTGTCCGAAACATGAGTGCCAGCTCTCCCCAGGTTCACATCGTCGATGACGACGAAGCATTCCGTGACTCGCTGGTTTTCCTGCTGGAAAGCCACGACTATGCCATTTCCTGCCACGCCAGCGCCGAGGCCCTGCTGGAAAGCTTTCAGCCGCGCGGGGCTGGCTGTCTGATCGTGGACATCCGCATGCCCGGCATGAGCGGGCTGGAACTGTTTGACGAACTGACTGCGCGCCACAACCCCTGGCCGGTCATCTTCATCACCGGCCACGGCGATGTGCCGATGGCGGTGCAGGCAGTCAAGCGCGGTGCCCACGACTTTCTGGAAAAACCGTTCAACCAGCAGGCGCTGCTGAATACGGTGGACAGTGCCCTGGCACTGAGCCAGCAGCAGCAAGCCAGCACAGCCGCCCGCGATCGCTTTGCCGAATGCCTGGCCTCGCTCACCATCCGCGAGCGCGAAGTGCTGGACAAGGTGGTGGAAGGCAAGATGAACAAGGTGATTGCCGACGAACTGGGCATCAGCATCAAAACAGTGGAAGCCCATCGCGGCAAGATGATGGACAAGATGAAGGTGCGCTCGATTGCCGATCTGGTGCAGGCAGTGATGGCCAACCGCTAGCACAACTGAGCCCGGCTTGCAGAAGAATCAGGACAATCCCTAATGGAAACAGAGCTTTCCCATGCGTAGTATGCAAGCTCACCCTGTTTGGGCACGCACCCTTGACCGCGTATCCGAACCACGCATGCACGGCGTCGACATGGGGTGAAAGTTAACCCTCCGTCGGAGCCCGGCTCTGACCCTGCAGACCCCGACCAGTCAGACTGGCGGGGTGTTTTTTTGTTGTCATCCCGTCAGCAGGCAAAAAAATGCCCGGCAAGGCCGGGCGAGAGACAAAGTACTACACAAAGCACGAGGAAATTCAGTTGTAGCTAAAGTGCGCGCGTTTCACATTGCACAGCACTTCGTAAGAAATGGTGCCCGCCTGGGCCGCTACTTCATTGATATGAATGGTGTCGCCCCACAGCTCTACTTCACTGCCGATGCCCGCTTGCGGCAAGTCGGTCAGATCCACCGTCATCATGTCCATCGACACCCGGCCAATCACACGGGAACGCACACCATCAATCGCCACCGGGCTGCCGGTGGACGCCAGGCGCGGATAGCCGTCGGCATAACCGCAGGCAATCAGGCCCACGCGGGTGGGACGTTCGGCGACAAAGCTGGCACCGTAGCCCACCGGCTCGCCAGCAGCCAGCTCGCGTACACCAAACACCCGCGAGGTGAGCCGCATCACCGGCTTGAGCGCAGCGCCCTGTTCAAATCCGGCAGGCAGCGGGGAAGCACCGTACAGCATGATGCCGGCACGGTTCCATTGGCGGTGCGAGCGTTCGTGACACAGAATGCCCGCCGAGTTGGCAATGCTTTCCTCGCCCGGCAGATAGCGGCACACGCTGTCGAAGGCTTCCAGCTGGGCATGGGTGGCCGACAGCTGCGGTTCGTCGGCGCGGGCAAAGTGGCTCATCTTGACGATCTTGCTCACCTTGCCGCTGGCCATCAGCTTGCAATGCGCGGCAGCGTAGTCCTGCGGGAAGAAACCGGCGCGGTGCATGCCGGAATCCATCTTCAGCCATACGGTATAGGGCTTGGCCGGGCTGGCCTTCACCACCATGTCCAGTTGCTGCGGGCTTTGCACCACAAACCACAAATCGTGCTGTTCGACATCAGCCAGCTCGGCCGCTTCGAACACCCCTTCCAGCAGCACGATGGGCAGGGTCACCCCGGCCTCGCGCAGCTGGATGGCTTCTTCCAGGCAAGCCACGGCAAAGCCGTCGGCCACATCAGCCAGCGCCTGGGCACAGCGCACTGCGCCGTGGCCATAGGCATTGGCCTTGATCACCGCCAGAGTCGGGCCACCGGCCTGCTGTTTGGCCAGCAGGTAGTTATGACGCAGGTTTTCCAGGCGGATACTGGCAATCAACGGGCGCATGGTGTTACGCCCCGGCGTTGGCAGTACGGGAGTGCATCGGCACCACCAGGGTTTCGCCCTGTTTGGCGTAACGCTGGATGGACAGGCCGTCCACGCTGATTTCCGGCTGTACGCCGACAATCTGGTCGGCCAGCACCTTGCCGGAACCGGCGCTCATGGTCCAGCCCAGCGTGCCGTGGCCGGTATTGAGCGACAGGTTGGCATAACGGGTGGCACCGATAATCGGGGTGCCATCCGGGGTCATCGGGCGCAGGCCGGTCCAGAAGGTGGCTGCCGGAATATCGCCGCCGTCCGGATACAAATCGCCCACCACCATTTCCAGGGTTTCGCGACGACGCGGATTGAGGTCCAGATTGTAGCCAGCCAGCTCGGCCATGCCGCCCACGCGGATACGGTCGTTGAAGCGGGTGATGGCTACCTTGTAGGTTTCATCCAGAATGGTGGACACCGGTGCCATGGCGGAATTGGTGATCGGCACGGTCAGCGAGTAGCCCTTGACCGGGTACACCGGAATATCAATGCCCAGGTTTTGCAGCAGATCGCGCGAGTAGCTGCCCAATGCCACCACATAGTGGTCGGCAGTCAGCATTTCGTCGCCGACGCGTACGCCGGTGATACGGCCGTTATGGGTTTCGATGGCGGAGATGTTGACGCCAAAGCGGAACTTCACGCCCTTGGCGGCGGCCAGCTCGGCCAGACGGCTGGTAAACAGATTGCAGTCGCCGGTTTCATCGTTCGGCAGTTGCAGGCCGCCGGTCAGCTTGTGCTTGACCTTGGCCAGCGCCGGTTCCACACGGGCACAGCCGTCCGGGTCCAGCACATTAAAGTCCACGCCGCATTCCTTCAGCACGGCGATGTCCTTGGCCATGCCTTCTACTTGTGCCTGCGAGCGGAACAGCTGCAAGGTGCCGCCCTGACGGCCTTCGTAGTCCAGGCCGGTTTCGGCGCGCAAGTCCTTGATCATGTCGCGGCTGTATTCAGCCAGACGCATCATGCGGCCTTTGTTGATGGCGTAGGATTTTTCATTGCAGTTGGCCAGCATCTTGGCAATCCACTGCAATTGGTAAACGCTGCCATCCGGCTGGATGGCAAGAGGAGCGTGGCGCTGGAACATCCACTTGATGGCTTTGGTCGGGATGCCGGGCGCTGCCCACGGGGCAGAATAGCCCGGGGAAATCTGACCTGCATTACCGAAGCTGGTTTCCAAAGCCACACCGTCCTGACGCTCCAGAACAGTCACTTCCACGCCAGCCTTGGCCAGATACCATGCAGTGGATACACCCACTACGCCGCCACCCAGTACGATTACCTTCATTTCCTCTTTCTCCGTGCTGCGCATCATGCGCTTAGTGATTTTTTGTAGTATATTTATTTCAATGCAGTTTTATTCACCAAAGTATTAACAAATCTCATTTAAAATTCTCGTTAAAATAAAGATTGGCAGTGAATCATGAAAGTGAAACATACTCACGCCCGTGAACTGGATAAGATCGATCTTAAGATATTGAAATGGTTGCAGAAAAACGGTCGCATCGCCATGACGGAGCTGGCAGAAAAGGTGGGCCTGTCCACCACGCCCTGCACCGAACGGGTAAGGCGGCTGGAGCGCGACGGCGTGATCGAAGGCTATTACGCCCGGCTCAATCCGCACGCCATGGGCGCGTCACTATTGGTGTTCGTGGAGATCAAGCTGTCGGCCAAGTCGGGCAATATCTTTGATGCCTTCCGCCGTGAAATCCAGAACATCCCGGAAATCCTGGAATGCCATCTGGTATCCGGTGAATACGACTATCTGATCAAGGCGCGCATTCCGGACATGTCGATGTACCGCAAGCTGCTGGGGGAAATCCTGCTGCAACTGCCCAATGCCAACGAATCACGCAGCTATGTGGTAATGGAAGAGGTCAAGGAAACCCATATGCTGGCGCTGCCGGAATAAACCCTGCCTTGCCGATCCACAAGTCCCGCCCCCCAGGCGGGCTACCTGTACTTGTGGGAAGGAGATGATAATCATTCTTGAATTTCAAGCATCCCGCTGTTTATACCTGATTAATTTTCTTGTTTTCCCGGTAACACTTGGCTTGCTCCCCTTTGTGCATTCAATCCTCAACCACTTGAGCGTGCCTGCAGGCCACACCATGAAACCGGTGCCAGGCCTTGGCTGGACACTCTGACAGGAGTGCATCATGTTCGGATTCAGCAACAAAAATCAGGCTTTGCAGGACAGCGAACAGCAGCTCTACCAATTTACGGCCATGCTGGATCATGTGGACAACCTCATCATGCTGGCCGACACCAGCACGGATAATGTCATCTTCTACATGAACCGCACTGCGCGGGATGTGCTGGCCCATCATCGCAGCGCGATGAACGCGAAGTTCCGTGCCGGCGTCGATGTCAACAATGCCTTCCAGCACAGCATTCACCAGTTTCACCGCGACCCGGACCGTATCCGTCGCATTCTGCAAGACATTGCAGCACGGCGCATTACCCACCATGAAGCACTGATTCCGGTGGCCGGCGTCACCTTCAAGACCAAAGTCTTTCCCATCTGGGATAGCGGGGACAGCAACAAGCTGCTCTGTTTCATGGCCAGCTTTCAGGACATTTCAGCCGAAGTGGAAGCCCAGGCGCTGCGTGATGCCAATGACACACGACGCCTGTTTCTGGAGGAACGTATTGGTGAGCTTGCAGGCAATGTGCAGGCCATGAGCGCCACCATCGAAATGGTTGCCGTGCGCACCTCTTCCGCCTCTGACTCATCCAATGAAATGCTGGACCGGGCGCGCAAGGGCAAGAACATGATTGAAAACAACTCTTCCGCCATGCGGGCGGTGAGCGAGCTGGTGAGTCACACAGCGGACAATCTGGGTTCGCTGGGCAAGCAATCGGAAACCATCGGCCAGATCGTCAGCGTAATCAAGGAGATTGCCGATCAAACCAATCTGCTGGCGCTGAACGCCGCCATCGAAGCGGCACGGGCTGGTGAAATGGGACGCGGCTTTGCCGTGGTAGCCGATGAAGTGCGCAAACTGGCCGAACGCACCACCAAGGCCACCCAGGAAATCGGCAGCATGATCCGCGATATCCAGCAAGAGGTGCACAGCAATATCAGTTCGATGGACAAGGGGCGCGATCAGGTAAAAGCCACCGAGCGCGACTTTGCCGAAGCGGAAGCCGCTATTGTCGCCATCGTCGAGCAGATCAACCATGTACGCGATTTTGTCATCGAAATCGCCAATGCGGCAGAAGAACAAGCCGCCACCGCACAGGACATCAGCGACAAACTGACAGAGATCGCCAGCCACTAAGCTACGTGGAATGGACAGCGGGGCTGACAAGGCGCACGACTTGCCAGCCAAGCGCGCTGCGATTAGTGTGGAATGCCATCCCTACCATTTCTGTTTGCCCCATGAGCCTGCAATCCGTCCGCGACTTTTTTGCCGCCCGTAATCTGGATATTCCCATCATCGAACTGGAGGTCAGCACCGCCACCGTGGCGCTGGCGGCCGAAGCCCACGGCGTGGAGCCGGGGCGCATTGCCAAAACCCTGTCGTTTCGCCTGAATGGCGGTGAGGTGATTATTCTGGTCACCCGTGGCGATGCCCGCATCGACAACCGCAAATTCAAGGAAGCCTTTGGCAAGGGCAAGATGCTGGCACTGGAAGAAGTGGTGGCACTGACCGGCCACCCGGTGGGTGGCGTCTGCCCGTTTGGCCTGGCCCAGCCGCTACCGGTATATATGGATGCCTCGCTGCGCGACTTTGACGAGGTACTCCCGGCTGCCGGGGCCATTCACAGCGCAGTACGCATCACCCCGGCGCTGATGGCCGAGATTACCGCTGCCCGCTGGGTGGATGTGTGTCAGCACAGCGCTGATAGCCGCAGTGACGGTACGCTCACCACCGCTGCCACCAGTTAAGCCGCTTGTCAGGCGGCGGCGTAGCGCAGCATGGCGCTGCGGTCTATGCCTACCGCCAGCCGCCCGCCCACCTGCAAGTCCGCTGCATATTGCTGCAGCTCACGCGCCGACAGGGTGAGCGTCAACTCCCCTTCCTGGCTGGCCACCGTCACCCGCACGCCGTCCGCCAGCTGGATGATGCGTTGTACCTGTGCCAGCGGCTGGTCCGCACCCAGGCATAGGGCCTGCTCCGGCACCACGCCATCCTCCAGCACGTTTTCATAGCCGATGAAACGCGCCAGCCAGGGTGTGGCTGGTGCTGCCAGCAGTTGCGCCGGGCTGGCACATTGCACAATGCGGCCATCTTTCAGCACCGCCACCCGGTCGGCCAAGGCAAAGGCTTCTGCCCGGTCGTGGGTCACCAATATCGCCGGCATGCGCTGACGCTGTAATTGCTGGCGGAATTCCAGCTGCAACTGGCGGCGCAAATCGGCATCCAGGCTGGAAAACGGCTCATCCAGCAACAGCAGGCGTGGCGCCGTCACCAGCGCCCGCGCCAGTGCCACCCGTTGCTGCTCGCCACCGGACAAGGTCCACACCTTGCGTGTTTCCATCCCGGCCAGTCCCAGTTGCTGCAAACAGGCACGCGCCTGTTGTTGTGCCGCCGCGCGCGCCATGCCGCGCTCACGCAGGCCAAAGCAGACATTGCCCAGCACATCCAGATGCGGAAACAGGGCAAAGTCCTGAAACATCAGCGCAAAGCCGCGCTGCTCCACCGGCACCGCAGCCATATCCTGCCTGGAAAACAGGATATGGCCGCTATCGACCGGCTCCAGCCCGGCAATCATCTTCAGCAAAGTACTCTTGCCGCCACCGGAAGGCCCCAGCAAGGCCAGTACCTCGCCCTCGGCCAGTTGCAGGCTCAGCCGGTCGGCCACCAGCTTGTCGCCAAAGCGCTTGCATACGCCATCCAGTTGCAGCATGTCAGGACTCCTTCTTCAATTGGCGCTCGGCGGCCGATGGCCATTCAATCGCCACAAACGCCAGCAAGGCCAGCACCATCAGCACGGCTGACAGCAACATGGCCAGCGCGGCATTGTCCGGGCCAGGTCGGCCCAGCCGCTGGTAAATCAGCGTGGTGAGCGTCAGCCACTCTGGCCGCGACAAAAACAGCGTGACGGCAAACTCGCCCAGCGCCGTAGCAGCGGCAAAGGCCAGCCCACGGCGAAAAGCAGGCTGCAGCAAGGGCCATATCACGCGGGAAAACGTGCGTAGCGGCGTGGCACCCAGGCTACGCGCCGCCTGCGGCCAATGTGGCGGCAGGCTGTCCAGCGCACCGGCCAGGCTGCGCGCCACAAAGGGGTAGGCCAGCAAGGCATAAGTGGCCAGCAGCAAGGCCAGGCTGGCGGTCCATTGCGGATAAAGCAGCAACAGGCCAAACGCCAGGCACACCGGCGACACGATGAAAGGCAGAAAGGCCATGGCGCGCAAAGCCACGCTGGTGCGTGCGGCCAGCGCATGCAGACAGCCCAGCCCCGCCGCCAGCAGCACGGCCAGCGCGCTGAAGCGGGCCGAATTGAACAAGGCCAGCCGCACATCTTCATCCTGCAGCAAGCCCGGCCCCAGCAACCACAAGGCCTGAGCCGCCTTCCACAGCACAGCCAGCAGCGGCAAACCGCCAAACAACAGCAGCACCGCCAGCGCCGCCAGCAGTTGCAGCCATTGGGCACCTTGCGGAGTGCGCGGCGGCAGCGGGTCCACCTTCAGCGGTGCGGCCAGCCTGCGTTCCTGCCAGGCATACAAGGTGGCCATGGCTCCGGTCACCAGCAGCATCAGCATGGCCAGCGCTCCGGCATCGGCCAGATTCAGCTCGTAAGCCACCAACTGGTAGATTTCCACCTCCACCGTGGCATAACGCTGCCCACCCAAGAGCAGCGCCAGACCAAAACCAGAGAAGCAATACAAAAACACCAGACACAGTGCCGACCACAGCCAGGGCCGCACCGCAGGCCACTCCACCCGCCAGAACACCCGCCACGGCGTGGCACCCAGCGTGCGCGCTGCGGCAATGCGGCTGGCCGGTATCTGGGACAAGCCTTCACAGGCGGCACGAATCACCAGCGGCAAATTGAAAAACAGATTGCCATACAGCAGTAGCCAGGGCGTGTCCTGCAGATTAATGCCCAGCAAGCCTTGCGGGCCGAACAGCGCCAGCACGCCCATGCCAGCCACCAGCGTGGGCATGACAAAGGGCAACATCAGCAAGCGCAGTGTCAGGCTGCGCCCCGGAAACCGATAGCGCGCCAGACACCAGGCCAGCGGCAGGCCCACCAGCAGCGCTGCCACACAGCTGGCCGCCGCTTGCAGCAGGGACCAGACAATGCGCCATTGCAGGTAGGAATCAGCCAGCAAGCCAAGGGAAAACTGCCCCTGCCCTTCTTGCAGCACACGCAGCAAGGGCAGGACGGACATCAGCAACAAGAAGGCCAGCGGCAACAGCGCCAGCGCAAGGGTACGGCGGCCTTCGGTCATGCATGGTCCTGCTGAAAGGGCCAGTCGGCCACCAGCACGTCTTCCGGGCCGTCCTCCGGGTCTTCCACCCGCTCCAGCCAGCGAAAGCCCAGCCGGGCCGCCAGTTGCTGCGAGGGCAGATTATCCGGGCTGATGGACAAGACAAAACGCTTGACCCCGGCGGTGTGCACCGCCCAGTCCGCGCAGGCCAGCAAGGCCTCGGTGGCATAGCCCTGACGACGATAGGCCGGCAGCACGGTATAGCCCAGCTCCACATCGCCGCGTCCGGCCAGATAAGGATGGCCGGGACAGGTGTGAAAGTTGATATGCCCCACCAACTGGCCGGTTTCGCGCAGCAGCATGGCGCGCATCGACCACGGCGCGTAGTCCGGCTCGTTTTCCATCTGGTCCAGCCGCAGCGACATCACTGCCGCCTCCTCCAGCCAGCTGATGGGCAAGGGCGCGCCCAGCCAGCGCGCTGCTTCGGCCAGCCGTGCCTGCATGCTGGCACGCAGCATATCCGGCGTGAGGTGACGCAGAATCAGCCGTGGGCTGAGGATGTCGGCAATCGCGGGGCTAGTCTGCATTACTGGCCGGACTTCAACACAATGCGCGTCCACTTGCCCACCCAGGCGGCGGACTTGGCGGCAATCTGGCGGCTATCCGGCGTGGTGTGCGCCGTCGGTTTTTCCGCATGCTGGAACACCGGGTCCAGCGCAATGCCTGGCTGCACCGGGTACATCCAGATCGTGGTGGGAATATCTTTTTGCACTGCGTCCGAGCGCAGGAATTCAACAAACTTGCGCGCCAGCGCCGCTTGCTGGCCGCCCTTCACCAGCGCCGCCCCTTCCACTTGCTGGAACACGGCACCGGGCAGCAGCAGGTTGCCGGTTGGCGAGGCGGTCAGTTTTTCCTTGCTGTAGAACACTTCCGCCGCCGGGCTGGTGGCATAGCTCACCACGATGGGACGCGCACCGCCATTGCGGGTGAAATCGGTGTAATAGGCTTCGGTCCAGCCCTTGCTCACCTTCACGCCGTTATCACGCAGCTTGCCCCAGAAGGCCATGGCCTTGGCTTCACCCATGGCGGAAATGGTGGACAACAAAAAAGCCAGGCCGGGGCTGGAGGTGGCCGGGTTTTCCACCACCAGCAAGCCCTTGTAGGCCGGGCGGGTGAGGTCATCCAGCGTTTTGGGCAGCGGCAGCTGCTTTTTGGCAAACCAGGCCTTGTCGTAGTTAAGCGTGACATAGCCGTAATCAATGCTTACCGCACCGGGCAGCGACACCACACCGCCCTTGTCGGTCATCGGCAGCAATACGCCAGCGGCTTCTGCCTTGCCAATCAGGGTGTTGTCGATGCCATACACCACGTCGGCAATCGGGTTGGCGCGGGTCAGGATCAGCTTATTGACCATCTCGCCAGCATCGCCCGCCTTGATGATGCTCAGCTTCACCCCGTTCTGCTTTTCAAACTCGGCCAGCAAGGGCTTGGACACGGCAAACGAGCTATGCGTAAGCACGCGCAGCTCGGCTGCATTTACCAGCGAGGCTGCCAGTAATGCAGCCAGCAAGGTGGTGGTTTTGAACAATTGCATGACATTCTCCGTGCGACAAAGCGCAATCGCAGGAGCAAGCGAAACAACAGATGGGTAGTCCTGCTGCATCACGCTCCCTCCGCTGGCATTATCCAGTTCAGGTTCTAGGGTGTTTCTCAGCCCGCGCGGGGCACCCCTGGTGATTGGCGGCATCCTTCAGATACCTGCCGACATGTTCGCTTACAAGGCGTTACCCGTTTTTCACGAAAATTAACACCCTGCGGCCAACAAACAATGGATTGTACACACTTTCCCGCCATGATGAATTCACAACAACAGCACGCTTGTTCAACCGCAGCAACCACAGATAACCCAGGGAGCACCACCATGAAACTGACTACCCGCATCATGCTGATCAGCCTGTCCGCCGTCACCTTCGCCAGCTTGTCTGCCACCGCCTCGGCCGAAACCGAATGGCAAAAACAGCACCCGCGCCGCGCCGAAGTGAACCACCGCCTGGCCAATCAGGACAGGCGCATCCATCAGGAACGCAAGGAAGGCGAAATCAGCAAGCAACAAGCACACGCACTGCACCAGCAAGACCGCACCATCCGCCGCCAGGAACGTGCCGATGCCCGCCAGAACCACGGCCACATCACCAAGCAAGAACAAAAAACCCTGAACCAGGAAGAAAACACGGTCAGCAAGGAAATCGGCAAGTAAAATTCAGCCGTAAGCTGGCCAGCGGCCAGCACTGTCAGAAGAAACCACGCAGCACATGCAGCAGCCCCCGGCCATGCTGTGCTGCGCGGTCTTTGTTACTGCGAGGCCGTCCGTGAACATTGTCATCCGTCTGCTTCTGCTCGCCATGCTGCCACTGCAAGCCTGGGCCGGTATCGGCGAAGCGGGTGCGCGCCACCTGCTGTCGCGTACCGGCTTTGGTGCCAATCCGGCGCAAATTGCCCTGTATGCACCGCTTAGCCGCCAACAGGCGGTAGACCGTTTGCTGGATCATGTCGGCTATACCGCCCTCACCGCCCCGCCTGCCTGGGTGAACGAACCGTTTGAACGCCCCGGCAAAGCCAATCTGACTGAAGACGAAAAGAAAGCCCTGCAAAAAGAGCGCAACGAGCATGCGCAGGAATTACGCGGCTGGTGGCTGGAAGAAATGCGTATCACGCCCAGCCCGCTAACCGAAAAAATGACTTTGTTTTGGCATAACCACTTTGTTTCCGGGCTGGACAAAGTAGGCGTGCCGCAGCTGATGTATCAACAAAATGTATTGCTGCGCAAGCAGGCAGTGGGCAATTTTGGCCAGCTATTGCACGCCATTGCCCGCGACCCGGCCATGATGCGCTATCTGGACACGGTGAATAACCGCAAGGGCCAGCCCAATGAAAACTTTGCCCGCGAAGTGATGGAGCTGTTTACCCTGGGCGAAGGCCATTACAGCGAACAGGACATCCGCGAAGCCGCCCGCGCCTTTACCGGCTGGTCGCTGGACAAGGATTTCCAGTTTGTCTACCGCCCCAATCTGCATGACAACGGCGACAAAACCATCTTCGGCCAGCAAGGCAACTTTGACGGCGACGACGTGCTGGACATGTTGCTGCACAAGCCGCAAACCGCGCGCTTTGTCACCCTCAAACTGTGGAAATATCTGGTCTCCCCCAACCCGGACCAAGCAGACATCCAGCGCCTGTCCGCCCTGTTCTACCGCGACAATTACGAAATCCGCCCGCTGCTGCGTGCCATGCTGCTCACCCCCGCCTTCTGGAGCAGCCAGGGCCAGCTGGTGAAATCACCGCTAGAGCTGACCGTGGGTACCCTGGTGACCTTCGACCTCACCCCGCCAGACTGGCGTGCGCTGGCCGGGCTTAACCGCCAACTGGGGCAGGACGTGTTCAACCCACCCAATGTCAAAGGCTGGCCCGGTGGCGATGTCTGGATCAACAGTTCCACCCTGCTCACCCGCAAGCAGTTTCTCGACCGGCTGAGCCACGATGCCGCCCCCATCCGCAACAGCTTTGCCAATGCCGATGGCCAGATGGATGAAATGCGTGGCCGTGAAGCGCGCATCCGCCGCCTGGTTCAAGCGGGCCTGCGCCCCATCAAACTGCAACCAGACGAGTGGACGGCCATTTACCACGTCAACACCGCCGCCGATACCGCGCGCCTGCTGCTGGCCGTGCCCCCGGCCCAGCCACTCCCAGCCGACATGACCGGCGCACAGGCCATTGCCCCGCTGCTGCTGGACCCGGCCTATCAAGTGCACTGAATCGCCCACAAGGAAGCTGCCATGTTTCAACGCCGCGAATTTCTCAAAGCTATGGGTGCCGGCCTGCTGGTATCGGTTTTGCCCAATCTCAGCTATGCACTGGCCCCGGCTGGCTACCAGCGGCTGCTGGTGCTGGTGGAACTCAAAGGCGGCAATGACGGGCTGAATACCGTTATTCCCTATGCCAGCGACGACTACACCCGCCTGCGTCCCAGCATCGGCATTCCGCGCCCGCAGGTATTGCAACTAAGCGAACAAGTGGGCCTGCACCCAGCCATGCACAGCCTGCTGCCGCTATGGCAAAACCAGGAAGTGGCCGTGCTGCAAGGCGTGGGCTACCCGGAGCCGAATCTATCCCACTTCCGCTCCATCGAAATCTGGGAAACCGCCTCGGCCAGCAATCAGTATCTGGGCGAAGGCTGGCTGACACGGCTGTTTCGCAGCCAGCCCACCCCACCCGGTTTTGCTGCCGATGGCGTAGTGCTGTCCAGCCAGAACCTGGGCCCGCTGGATGGTGGCGCCCGCGCCGTGGTGCTGAGTAATCCGCAAGACTTTGCCCGCCAGGCCAAGCTGGCCGCCGATCAGCAGCGCCCTGTCCCACATCCTGAAAGTGGAAGGCGACATCCGCACTGCCGCCAACGCCCTGCAACAACCGGCCATGAAGCCGCCCGCCAACCCGGCCGACGCCCCCACCGCGCCACCCAAGGCAGCAGGCGGCTTCGCCCAGGCTATCAACACCCTGGCCGACATTCTGCAAAACGGCACCCGCATTGCCGTGGCGCGTATCACCCTTACCGGCTTTGACACCCACGGCAACCAGCAGCCCACCCAGGCCCGCCTGCTGGGCGAACTGGCCGACGGCCTGGCCTTGCTCAAAGCCCGCATGCAGGCGCAAGGCCGCTGGGACGACACCCTGGTATTGAGCTATGCCGAATTTGGCCGCCGCCCACGCGAAAACGGTAATCGCGGCACCGACCACGGCACCGCCAACAGCCACTTCCTGCTGGGTGGCCGCGTCAAAGGCGGGCTGTATGGCCAAACCGCCCCGCTGGCCGGGCTGACCGATGGCAACCTGCCTTACGCCATCGACTTCCGCCAGATCTACAGCACCGTCGTGCAAGACTGGTGGGGCAAGGACGCCCGCCAGCTGTTCGGCCAGCGTTTTGACCGGCTGCCCATATTGCGGGCCTAAACCCGCAGCGCCTGCTTTTGCATGCGCTCAGCCAAGCGTAGATGACAGGCTGCCGCCAGTTTGATCAGCTCGCGCGTGCTGACCGGCAGCACCCCACCCGCCGCCACGCGCTCAGCCAAAGCCGCCAGCGTACTCACCTCGGTCTGCAAGGCCACCGTTTTGCCGGATGGCCTGCGCTGCCCTTGCTCGGCCTGATAGTGCAAGGAAATCAGCCAGCGCGACTGCTGCCAGTCCGCCTCCCCCGCCAATACCGACTCCCACACCGCCTGCCCCAACTGCCGCGCCGCCTCACCGGCCAGTGCGTAGGCCAGTTGCAGCTTGTCCTGATCAGCGTGTGTGCCTTTGCGCAAGATGGGTAGCAGGGTGTCGTCCAGCCAGCCTTGCAGTTGTTGCGCCTGTGCTTTGCCGCAGGTACGCAGTACATCGCGCAGCTCGGCTTCGCTCAGGGTAAGCAGGGCCGGGCCGCTGACCGGTTTCAGCAGGCAACCCGCCTTGTTGCCCAGTGCGGTTTGCAGGGCGGTTTCATCCCGGTATTTGAGCAGTTTGGCGATATCGGCCGCGACAAAGCGCGGGCCTTGTTCGTGTGTGAATACACGGAGCGGCTTGCGGTGAAAAGTGAATTCACGAGGAGGACTAACTGAAAATAATGAAGGACGCTTGCCCATAAGTGGACTCCAAGTTGAGAGGTATAGCTGCCAACTCGTCGCCAGGCGGGTGGCAGGCCAAAGCGGGGCTGGCGAACCGGTTACTTGGACCCGGCAGACCCGGAGGTCTCCCCACCTGGCCCGCCATAGAAAAATCAATGCGTGCAGGTGTGCAAACAGGCTTTCGTTAAAGACACTCAGCCTGCCAAGTAAAAACGGATCGCCAAACCCGACCATGTGGATTCACACAGCCAGGCAAGGCTATGACCCGTAACTTGGACCGACAAGGGTAAGGACCGCAGCAAGCACTGACAAGATGTGCAGGTATGTCAGCGTTTCGGATTTACCGCTAACACCTGCGGGCATATGCCAGCGCTTTGCAGGAAAAATCCCCAGCTAGTCTGGCGCTGGCCAGCGTTTCAGTGAAACAGAGCATGTATCCGCTACGCGGATGATGATTTACCTGCCGCTTCCGCGCGGCGGGCGGGAAGGAGGGCTTGCGTGGCCAAGCCCTCCTTCACCTCCCAGGCCACCCCGGCAAGCATGGCCTGCGGCTGCCCGGCAGGGCCCGACCGGGGCGAGGCGCGCCTGAACTCGCGATTTGCTAACGTCAAATCGCTCAGACATTGCAGGCGCTTAAAACCTCGCCGCGGTCACCCGTCGGCATGCTTGACGGGGCCCGTGGGCGGCGTCGGTGCGGTGGAGAATCAGGTGATATGGGTGGCTTGGTATACCGAATCAAAACTACTGAAAGTGGAACTTCTGCTTTCGACCCAAAGCTGCCGTTGTTCGGCAGCCACATCATGAACCATGAATTATTGAATTTGCACATGCTAAGCAAGCTATCATGCATAGTAAATAGAGTGAGGAATTTTCCTCTTTTCACAGGGGGAGAGGCTCAATAAAAAGAGAAATAATTTCATGTTGTGTCGTTATTTTTATACAAGAAAAATATTTCAAATTGATGCATTTATTTTCAAAAAGGCATGATAATGAAAAATTTAATATTCATTATTTTAATATGGTTAATTTCAAACAAAATTGGAGCATTTTCCATACGCCATCCCCTTGAAGATATTGCACGAAATGGGAAAGTTACCAAGTATCTATTTACGCTTCACGATAAATTCATACCTACCAGCTTGGCTTGGAGTGGCGATGGTAGTGAGCTGGCCACAGCAAGCACACAAAGTGATGAGATTCACATCTGGAATATTAAAGAGAAGAAAATTACTAAAATTATTAAATTTCCAGTCCCGCCAACAATGGGGGGCTTTCATACACTATCTTGGAGCCCCGACGGAAGATACTTGGCCAGTTGCATGTCATCACCACCCGGAGAACCTATTCATATGCAAGTATGGGATGCATACTCTTGGAATTTAATTGTAGCCTCCACTCCCCATGCATGTGATACATTAAAATTTAGCAATGACAGTACAGTTCTAGCAGTTGCATACTCCAGTTTTGATAAGAAAAATCGTTTTCCCTCTTCTTCATTCATATCAACAAAAAACTGGAAAATTATTAGAACAAAAGTATGGTTTGAGCATAAATTGGCAAGAATAAATGATATTGAAGCTCTTCCACACTCTAACCGATTTGCATTTGGTGTTACAGAATTCGCAATGAAGGATGTGATGGGCTACCAAAAGGGCGGGGTGTATATAACAAGTGCATACGATGATACCAGTGATGAAAATATCCAAGCTTACACCACTACACATGGTGCGGGAGTCACGGTTTTAACTTCCAATCCATTGAAAGATGAGATAGCAACAGGAACAGAGACTGGCATGGGGCCTTTAGGTGAATTTTTTACCACTGAATCCGTAAAGATTTTTAATCTTGAAGACAAAAAAATATTAGCAAATCCTTTGCATGGCAAAAGCACAGGAGGGCAAAGTGGGCTAGCTTACTCTTCAGATGGGCAGTTTCTGATAGTTGGAAGTAATGGTGAAAAAGAACCTCACGTGCATATTATAAATGCCAGTTCAAATGTGATGGCAGATAGCCTAAACACATCTGGGCGCGTCAATTCCATAGCAATGCAAAAAACAGGAAAATTATTTGCAGTTTCTGCGTCGTGGGATATTTCAATTTGGGAATTAAAATAATAGTAGTGAATTATTTTATTAAGAAGACTCATGACTCACTAGAGATGATTACTGCTTAGTCAGCAGCAGTCTTCAACAATGCTTTCAAAGTAATCTAAAATTGTCTCATTTTATTCCGCATCTATATTTAAACTGAATTCAATCCCCACCATTGGATGGTGGAAAATCTTGGTGCATCACCTAGCGATCACGGTATAATTAAATCAAAATTCACGCTTTGCTTTCCATAAATATTTTCTATTCTTCCATGCTTTAATGGTAATGAAAATTGAAAATGGAATTAGAAAAACAAATACGAAAAATTGATGAATACCACCAAACGGCCCTTCGTACCAATCGGGGTTGTTATCTAGCAGCAACCAATCCACCAGTTCCCCACACACAAAAGACAATGAGAGTTGAACAATCAAGAATGTAACAAATACCAGAAAGGCGGAAAATATGCGAGATAACATATTAATAACGGGTGGCAAAAAATATGATTGAAATGAGTATAATTTTTGGCAGCATGCCAAAAACGGCTACAGGCTAGTTGATGACCGCCCCTGGCCAGACGAAGACAGTGCCGTTGCCTCAAACCTGGGTCACGGCATCTGCCAAACCTTGACCCAGTTCACCTCCATTCCGTAGGGGCTACTGTCGACGCTGCTATAACCGCCGCTGGGAATCTGTCCGGCCCACCCCTTGTCCTTGACTTCGCAGGTCAGGCGGATTTCCTCGGGCGCATGGGAGACGGCATTACTGCTGCGCCAACGTTCGGTGTCATCCACGTAGAACACATAGGCGTCGGTCGTCCAAAGCAGCCCATAGGTGTGCCAACCGCCGTCGAGCGAATCAGGAGCTCGCCAGCTTGAACCCATGTGTTTGTGATCAGCGCCGTAGCCATCCCAATGAAGATTGAACGATGCAAGGTCGCCGATGCTGCGGCCTGCCGAGTCCTGCACCCGGTGCTCCATGATGTCGATTTCCGTACCAGCCACCGCAGGATTGCCCAGCGGCTTGCCCAAGGTTGGCGACTGCAGCCAGAAAGCGCAGTGCTCGCCAGGAGCATCATGGAAACGAATGCGTGATTCAAAATATCCGTAGGTGGCCTGGTAGTGGCCGGTTGTGGTGAGAAAGGCCGTGTAGTGTGTGCCGTCCTGCGTATAGGTGGTGATGCGCAGCCGACCATCGGTGACCTTGGCGGCATTGGCGGTCAATTGAGCGTTGTCGCGTTTGTTGGTGGCCGGTTTCCACTTACCCAAGTCCAGCGTGGTACCACTGAAATCGTCTTGCCATACAAGTTGGTAACCGGATGGCGGTGCAGCGAAAGCGCCTGCCCCGATCAGGGCGAACAAAAGGGAGGTGGCAAGTCTTGTGTGACGCATGAAATTGAGCTCGCTCTTTGGTGATCAGACTGCCTGACAGCAGCCATTGGTGTACGACCGCTCCTGGCCGTAAGCGGCCAAAATTCGCTCCTGCGGAAGCTTTCGACCCGTTCCGGACGGTCAAGGGAGTGTTGGTTCAACGGCAGGTATCTGAGTGGAGCCATCGCCCCGTTTGGCTGTCTAGGGGTTATAGTTCGGCCTTATCAGCCTGCAACTGTGCAGGAGGGACTTGGCTGCCAATTGTTGGCATACCATCAAGCAAGCCAGCTAGAAGTGCTTCCTTAGCAGTTGCAGTCATGATTTCCTCAAAATAAAGATAATGGTTGAATAAAAATTCAATGAGAAAATCTGGAACGATTTATTCAAATATTCGTAAAGTATAATATCCAGCAATACAGAATTTGTGCCGCATATACAATAAACCTTGCGCCAGACAACCCCACCTCTCTTTCCAGCACAGCGTTTATAAAAGAATTTGATTTTGAAATAAAAAATACCAACATGCATGCCTGAGTGGCGATAATAAAATAAGCCAGAAATGTACAAATCAAGGGGTAATTATGACACATCCCCTCTCCGCCCCACTGAATAATTATTACTCCACCGGAAATGACTATTCCATTCAAAATAAAAATTAACACATAAACAGCCATGCTATCTCCAAGAGTGGGCGTGTCCGATTTTCTGAGTAACCCGGTCTTTACTAGTTGAGTCGCTGACTGGCCGCTGTGGCCGAACCTATGTCTTTGTCTTCATATCTAAGCAATGACCGCTTCTGGCCCAGAGTCTCCCTATGACAGCTTACGCCTCACTTCAGTCCTTCGCTGCCATAGCAGTACAACGGCAGTAATCTGAGTCAAGCGACCAATCCAATGGCACGTTTCCTGAACTGTCGAATGACAGGTTGTGGCCGGCACCAGTCATATTTAGCACAATGGCATTAACCTATTCTTAGCCTACACCAGTACTCCATCTGCGCAGAGCTTCGCTACTGCAAGCACCGCACCAATGCGCCCACGGGCCCCGTCAAGCATGCCGATGGGTGGCCGGGGCGAGGTGTTAAGCGCCTGCAATGTCTGAGCGATTTGACGCTAGCAAATCGCGCGTTCAGGCGCGCCTCGCCCCGGTCGGGCCCCGGTCGGGCCCTGTCGGGCAGCCGCAGGCCATGCTTGTGGGGTGGCTTTTGGGGTTGGAAGGGGCCTTTGGCCACAGAAAGGCCCCTTCCCCGCCGCCGCGCGGACGCGGCAGGAAAATCATTATCCGCATATGCGGATACAAAACCTGTTTTTACTGTGATTGTGAAAATGATAGGAATGGGCCGGACAGGGAATCGGAATAGAACAAGACAGCTCCCATGACTCCACCGCAACGTGAATAAAAAAAGGGCCTGGGCAAATTGCCCAGGCCTGGCTTGATGCACGATTAAAGCCGCAGATTGCAACGGGACAGACTCACTCGCAAACCCGGCGCCACCGGGTATGCCCCTACCTATATGCAAACACCGTGCCAGCTTTTTTACCGGCATGGCGTCGGAAAAAACCGACATTTTTTGCTGCGCCGCACCAACAACAAGCCTGGCATGCACTGATTTCAGGATTTCCTGCACAACGCTGCAGCATGAGTACGCTATGATTAGCGCATGAATACGCCCGCCAACACCAATAAGCCCGCGCCACCGCCAGAAGCGGAAGTACGCGCACCGGAAAACGAGAACACCCTCGCGACCATGGCCATGCCGCTGGGAGAAACGGTGTTGACGCTCAGTGCCAGCGCTACGCCCATCTATGGCATCCTGCATCGCAGCCGCGCCATGACAGGTCAATCAGATTTCTTCCGCCTGCAGTTTCGTGGTTTTGCCTGGATAGAAGGCAATCAATGGCAACATTACGCCAATGATGATGCGCGCTTTCACACCACTTATAACTGTGCCTGGGTTCGCGTGGATCACCCCAGCCGCTCGGTTACTTTCGGCCCCAAGAATGGTGTCAACTGCACCGAAGCGTTTGCCGGACAAGGGCTGGACACCTTTTTGTTTGCCCAGACCATTGCCTGGGTCAAGGGCATTTATCCCGACTACGCCATCAATCCGGGGATGATTGCCATTGCCAGCAATGCCAGCGAAGAAGAGAAACTGCGCCGCAATGCTTTTTACGCGAGCCAAGGTTTCCAGTTTGACTGGCAGGACGCTGCACAACGCACCGGCTTGTATTTCAAGGACAAGATCAGCCGCCTGCTGGGCGTATGGGATAAGGAGCATATTCAGGAAGTAGGCGGCGAAGCCATGTTGCAGTCACTGGCGACGCAAGATGAATCTCGCCTGGAGCTGGAAGAGAAGGTGGCGCGGCTGGAGTCGGCGCACAGCAGCATGAAATATGCTCTGCAAAAGGAGCGCAATACCTCGCAGATTCTGATGGGTGTGCTGATCATCGGTGTGATGCTGGCGTTGTGGGCAGTAATTTGATCTGACACCTGCGGTAATCGCTGTCGCTTTTAAAAGTTGAATCCTATAAAAAAACATGAGCATGCCCTAAGTCAAAGTGCAATCGACAGCGGGTAGCTAGCATGGAGTCTGGTTGGTGAAGGGAAACAGGCTGCAGTCCCTGCGCCGCACATGCGGCAGCAGAAAACACAATAAGACATGCAGCCCAAGCATCAGCCAGTACAACAATAAATGAAATGGCTGTTTCCTCATCGGAAAACAGCAAGCGGGGGAAAGATGAAACAAGAGAAACGCGGCCTTGCGCGGCTGTTCGAGCACGGTCTGGGTGCCCTGAACCTGGAGTGGATGATTCCACTGTTCAGCTTGCTTCTGGTCGCCATGATCTGGAGTGCCGTGCTGTGGCAGGTGAATATTGACAAGGTACGCAACCAGCTGGAAATGCAGCGGCAAAGCGAAAACCTGGTTCGGGTGTTCGAGGAGCACATTTCCCGCACCATCCGTGCGGTGGATCAGTCGGTACTGTTTCTGAAATACCAGTACGAGTCCGAAGGCAACAAGATGGACATTCACAGCTATCTGGACAAGGGCATTATCCAGAGCCAGTTGTTTGTCGGTCTGTACATTATCGGGCCGGATGGCATGTTGCAGCTGTCCAGCGTCCCCAATACCAAAAGCATGAACCTGAGTGACCGCGAACATTTCAAGGTGCATATCGCCAAGGATAGCGGGCAGTTGTTCATCAGCAAGCCGGTGAAGGGTCGTGCTTCCAAGAAATGGTCCTTGCAGTTTACCCGCCGCATCAACAAGCCCGATGGCAGTTTTGGCGGCGTGGTGGTGGTATCGGTAGACCCCTTCTATTTCACCAACTTCTACAAAGACCTCAATATCGGCAAGACCGGCGTGGTTACACTGGTTGGCCAGGATGGCATTGTCCGGGCGCGCACCAGTGCCGGTGGCACCGGCATCGGCATGGATATCCGCAGCAGCAATTTGTTTCGGCAATGGCCGGGCAAAGATGGTGGTAATTATCAGCAGCAAAGCAGCATCGACCATGTGCAACGCTCTGTCAGCTTCCGCGCGGTGGACGGTTACCCGCTAGCCGTGCTGATGGGGGTGGGCGAAAACGAGGCCATGGCCGACTACTACGAACACCGTAATGCCTATTTTCTGGTTGCTGCCATTGTCAGCCTGCTGATTTGCACGGCAGGCTTTGTGATGTATCAAATGGTGCTGCGCCTGAAAAAGAGCAAGATTCAAGCAGAGTCGGCCAACCGCATGAAGTCGGAGTTTCTGGCCCATATGTCGCACGAACTGCGCACGCCGCTGAATGGCATTCTGGGGTGTTCGGAGTTTCTGCAGGCCTCGCTGAGCGACCCTGGCGAACTGGAAACCGCCAGCATGATTCACAAGAGCGGACAACATCTGCTAACGCTGGTGAACTCCATTCTGGACATGGCTCGCATTGAAGCCGGGCGCATGCCGATGGAAATTGTCGACGTTAACCTGGCCCAGATGTTGCGCGACACGGTGGAGCTGTTTCGCCCCAAGGCAGCCGGCAAGGGACTGCAACTGGACTTCAGCTACCAACAGGCGGCAGACTGCCCCGATACGGTTAGGCTGGACCGGACCAAGTTGACGCAGGTAATGAACAACCTGCTGCACAATGCGGTGAAGTTTACCGAGCACGGCCACATACAGATTGATGCCAGAGTCAGCGCACACCAGCTGCAACTGGACATACGCGATACCGGCTGCGGCATTCCGGTCGATCAGCAGCAACTGGTGTTCGAGCAGTTCCGCCAGGCAGATGCCTTCCTGACCCGTACCCAAAGCGGTTCTGGCCTGGGCCTGGCACTGGTGAAGGAACTGGTACGGCTGATGTCCGGCAAGGTTGGTTTTGAATCACAAGTTGGCGTGGGTACCGTATTCCACGTCAGCATTCCGCTGGAAGGAAAATAAGCATGAGCAAGCTGGACACCATTCTTGTTGTTGATGACGACGAAATCAATCGCAAGGTGGCAGGCCTGTTTCTGCAACGCATGGGTTGGAAAACAGACCAGGCCGTCAGCGCCTTCGAAGCGCTGGAGCAATTGCAACAGCACGACTATCACTGCGTGCTGCTGGATATCAGCATGCCCGGCATGAGTGGCATAGAACTGTGCCGCAAGCTGCGCGCAGAGCCGCGCTGGCAGGACTTGCGCCTGATTGCCTACACCGCCCATGCCATGAGTGACGAACAGGATGCCATGCTCAAGGCCGGCTTCAATGCCATCGTTACCAAACCGCTCACGCGTGACAGCCTGGTAGCCGCACTGGCCACCCCGGAATAAAGCCGATTGACCAGGCGGCATGCGCAATGTGCGATGACCGCCCTTTACCAAGACATAGCCGGTGGAACACAGTTGAACGTGCAAGAACAACAACCGCAGTCCCTTCCCGCGCCATCCAACAGCACCGCCGCCTTCGCGGGCAGCAGCGCGCCATGGCACAACGCCTTGCTGCATCAACTGGAGCAACTGGGAGACCTGGTACAAGACTGCACGGCAGATGGACAGATACTGTACGCCAGCATCCGCTGGCAACAGGCGCTGGGCTATGACCAGGCGGAGCTTGGCGACCTCAACGTATACCAGTTGCTGGCAAGCGACAGCCAGGCTGCATTCCGGGCGCAATGCCAGCGCGTTCTGCAAGGTGAGCCAGCCCAGGCCACCGAATTGGTGATGACCGACCGCATTGGCCAGGCACTGTCCTTGCAAGCAAGCTTCTTCAGCCTGCCGCCAGCAGCAGGCACGGACTGCCTGCGGGTGGTACTGCGCGATGTCACCCAGCAGAAGAAACAGGAACTATGGCTCTCCACCCTGCTGGACAATATGGACGATGGCATCATCGCCATGGACATGCAGGGCTGTCTGACCTACATGAACCAGGAAGCAGAACGTATCCTGGGTTGGCATTTTGCCGAGCTGCACGGCCAGAGAGTACATGATTGCATTCACCACCACCGTGCCGACGGCAGTGTTCTGGAGCTGCAAGACTGCCCCCTCTATCAGGCATTGCAGCGCAAGGACAATTACCGTTCCAGTGAAGAAGTGTTCTTCAGCAAGGATGGCCGGGCAGTAGAAGTGCGTGTCAGCAATACCCCGCTGCTGCTGCAGGGGCAACTGGTTGGCAGCGTCACCACGTTTGCCGATATCAGCGCCATCCGCCAGCGCGAACAGCAAATGTTGCAGGCCACCCGTGCCGCCGAAGCCGCCGCACGCGCCAAGAGCGAGTTTCTGGCCACCATGAGCCATGAAATCCGCACGCCGCTGAACGGCGTGATCGGCATGATAGACCTGCTGATGGACACGCCGCTGGATGCCGAGCAGTCCGATTTTGCCCGCACCATCAAAATGTCGGCAGACACCCTGCTGTCCATCATCAACGACATTCTGGACTTCTCCAAGATCGAAGCCGACGGGCTGGAAATCGAAAACATCGACTTTTCCTTGCGCCAGCTGTTGGAAGGCACCGTGGACATCGTGGCCAACAAGGCACACAGCAAGGGGCTGACCCTGGCCAGCTTCGCCACCCCCGAAGTGCCGGACAGCCTGCTGGGCGACCCTACCCGCCTGCGTCAGATCCTGCTGAACCTGCTATCCAATGCCATCAAGTTTACCGAGCATGGCATGGTGCTGGTTTCCGCCACGCTGCAGCAGGAACAGGGCGAGCAGGCCCTATTGCGCTTGTGCGTCAAGGACACCGGCATCGGCCTGACCGAGCAGGCCCGCACCCGGCTGTTTCAGCCCTTCTCGCAGGCAGACAGTTCCACCACGCGCAAATATGGCGGAACCGGGCTGGGGCTGGCCATCTGCAAACGGCTGGCCGAAGCCATGGGCGGCGATATTGGCGTACAAAGCACGCCGGGAGTCGGCTCGGAGTTCTGGATCACCCTGCCGCTACAGGCCACCGGCCATGACTACTGCCTGCAAAGCAGCCCTCCCCCCAGCCAGCACTTGGTATTGCTGGCCGGCGACAGCAGCAACAACCAGCAATTGTGGAGCCATTACCTGGACAGCTGGGCGCTGCCACATCACTGTGCCGGCAGCCTGGCCCAGTTGCTGGAAACCCTGCGCCAGCTGGCTGCTGCCGACAGTACCCCGGATGTACTGTTATTGGTGGAACCGCTGTCGGACGCCACCCTGGAACAAGCCGTACAGACACTGGAGGTGGAAGGCATCCCCATGGTGGTGTGTCTGCACGAGCAAGATGGCAACCGCAAGACCAGCCTATTGCAGCAAGGCATCGCCGTACTGCACAAGCCGATGAAGCAATCCGCCCTGCTGGATGCGCTGACCGTGCAATGGACACCGGGCAATATCCGCCTGCATACCCCGCAAGCCGACACCATGACCCCGGCAAATCCCGTCCCGCATCAGCATGATCATCACCGGCTGCTGCTGGCTGAGGACAATCCGGTCAACCAGCGCGTTGCCGCCAGCATGCTGCACAAGCTGGGCTACCAGGTCGATGTGGTCAGCCATGGCGGCGAAGTACTGCAGGCGGTGGAACAACAGCAATACGATGCCATCCTGATGGACTGCCAGATGCCGCATATGGATGGCTATGCGGCCACCCGCATCCTGCGTCGTCAGGAGAGCGACACCGCGCAAGGCCAGCACCTGCCCATCATTGCCATGACCGCCAATGCCATGGAAGGGGATCGCGAACTGTGCATCGCCGCCGGCATGGACGACTATCTGGCCAAGCCCATCGAATACGCCAGACTCAAGACCCTGCTACAACACTGGCTGCCACTGCATCCGGAAACCGCCGCACCGCCAGCGCCCAGCGCCATCAGCCCGCCAGGCAGCTTCACCGTACAGCGCCTTACCGAATTCCTGGGGGATGATCCGGCCGGCATCGCCGAAATGCTGGATATCTTCCGCGACTCCCTGCTGCGCTGGCGAGAACGCCTGCGGCTGGACATCCAGCAAGGCGGACAGGGGCTGCGACAACTGGCTCATGAGCTCAAGGGCAGTGCCGCCAATGTCGGCGCCGATATCTTGGCGGCGCTTGCCGGGCAGTTGCATGCCGCAGCAGTAGACAACAATCTGGAAGCAATTCGCAGCATTGCGGTACAGATTGAAAGCGAAATGGATGCCCTGCTGGCCTTCATTGCCGCTTACGGAAAGGACTGAGCAATGTCTCATGTCATCGTGGTGGACGACAACGACACCAATTTGTTGCTGCTGCGCCATATTCTGCAACGGCTGGATGGCGTCACCGTAGACACCTTTGCCGACCCGCAGCAAGCGCTGGACTGGTGCGCCCAATTCGAACCGGATCTGATCCTGCTGGACTACATGATGCCGGGGATGGATGGCCTGGAATTCATGCGCCGCTTTTTCGCCCTGCCGCACCGGCAGGAGGTGCCGGTGGTGATGGTTACCGCCGATACCGAGCGCGATGTGCGCCACCTGGCCTTGCAGCAGGGCGCGCGCGATTTCCTGACCAAACCGGTGGACAAGGTGGAGCTGACAGTACGGGTGCGCAATCTGCTGGCCCTGCGCAAAAGCAGCCAGCAACTGGCAAACCGTGCCGCCTGGCTGATGGAAGAAGTCAAGCTGGCGACGGCGGAAATCCGCGCCCGCGAAAAGGAAGCCATCCTGCGCCTGTCGCGCGCAGCGGAATACCGAGACCCGGAAACCGGTGCCCACCTGCTGCGCATGTCCAGCTATACCCGCCTGATTGCCCGCCAGCTGGGCCTGCCGCTGCAGGAACAGGAAATGCTGCAGGAAGCCGCCCCCATGCACGATATCGGCAAGGTTGGCATTCCGGATGCCATCCTGCTCAAGCCTGGCAAGCTCACCGAAATGGAAATGGCAGTCATGCGCCAGCATCCGCTGTTTGGCCATGAAATCCTCAACGGCTCGGTCTCGCCGCTGCTGCAATGCGCAGCCGTGGTGGCAGCCAGCCACCATGAAAAATTTGACGGCACCGGTTACCCGCACGGTCTGTCCGGCACCGATATCCCGCTGTGGGGCCGTATCGTCGCCGTAGCCGACGTTTTCGATGCACTTACCTCCGCACGTCCCTACAAACAAGCCTGGCCGCTGGACAAGGCCAAGCACTACCTGGAAAGCCACAAAGGCAGTCACTTCGACCCAGCCTGTGTCGATGCACTGTTTGCCCTGTGGCCCGAAGTCATGAACATCCGCCAGCAATACGCCGACGAACACAATGCAGCCAGCCAGACGCACCAGCCACCGGGAGCGCCAGATGCTTGAAGCTGCCACCTTCAATGAACTGAAAATCAGCGGCAACCTACCCTCACCCAAGGGAACCGTGCTGAAAATCATGCAGCTGAGCGAGCACAACAATGTGCCACTGCCCGAGCTGATTGCCGTTCTGAACACCGACCCGGTGATGATTGGCCGCCTGCTCAAACTGGCCAACTCCGCCTCATTTGTACGTAGCCGCCCCGCTGTGGCACTGACGCCGGACGTACTGATGTCCATCGGGCTGAATGCAGTGCATCAGGTTGCCCTGACCTTTGCCCTGGTGGCCGAACACCGCCGAGGCCAATGCCGGGAATTCGACTACGATTTTCACTGGTCGCGCGCGCTGGCCTGCGGTGCCTCCATGCAACTGCTGGGCAGCCAGCTGCGCATTGCGCCCCCCGGCGAGCTGTTCACCATCGGCATGCTGTCTTCCATTGGCCAACTGGCCATGGCCACACTGCACCCGGAAGCCTATGGTGTGCTGATTAGCGAACAAGGCGGCCCCTATGCAGCTGGCCTGGCCCGGCATGAAGAAGCGCGCTTTGGCTACCACCATCTGGACATCGCCACCGCCTTGCTGCGTGACTGGGGATTGCCATCCATGTTCTGCGAGGCCGTCAAACAGCACGAAGACCCCTTCCTGCCCAGCAGCGCAGACAGCTCACGCGCGGCACGCCTGTGCCTGTGCCTGCATCTGGCCACCCGGCTGGCTGATCTGTGTTTTCTTGCCGGTGAAGCGCGTATCCACGGCTATGAAGAACTAAAAAAGCAGGCAAGCCGGCTGGAGGTTGACCCCAGCCACTTCCCACGGCTGTGCGACGAGGTACTGCACGAATGGCGTGAATGGAATGCCCAGCTGTCCATTCCCACGCCACAGCAGGAGTCATTCTCCCTGCTGGAACGCCGCCAGCAGATTGCCCCGCGTCCGCCCGAGCCGGAAGAAGAGCAGGAAGCCCTGCACATTCTGGTGGTGGAAGACGAAGCCAGCCAGCGCATGATGCTGCAGCGCCTGCTGCAGATTCTGGGCCATCAGGTTGATGTGGCCGCCAACGGTCTGGAAGCCTTTGAGCTGGTATTGGAAAAACAGCCGCAACTGATCATTACCGATCTGGCCATGCCCGAACTTGATGGCCTGCAATTGATCCGCCGTCTGCGCGCCATCCCCGAAGGTCGGCAGATTTACATCATCGTACTGACCATCCTGGACGACGAGGAAAACCTGGCCGCCGTATTCAGCAGCGGTGCCGACGACTTCATCAGCAAGCCGATACCGCCGCGCATCCTGCAGGCCAGGCTCAAGGCCGGGCAGCGCATCATCCAGGAGCAGCGCAGCCTGCGCCAGGAACAAGCCTTGCTGCGCCGCCATCTGGAAGAATTGTCCATCGACAACCAGTTGGCCCAGGAAGCCGCCCAGACCGACGGCCTTACCGGGCTGTACAACCGCCGCTATGCCATGCGCTACCTGCCGCAGATCTGGGACGAAGCCAAGCTCAGCCAGCAGCCGCTGTCGGCGCTGATGCTGGATATCGATCACTTCAAGGTGGTGAATGACGAGCACGGCCACGATGTAGGCGACACTATCCTGCAGCAGTTTGCCGGTATCCTGCGGCTGTTCTGCCGCCGTACCGACATCATCTGCCGCTTTGGTGGCGAGGAATTCCTCATCATTCTGCCGGATACCCGGCTATCCACGGCCATCCAGGTGGCAGAACGCATCCGCGCCACGCTGGCCAGCCGCAATATGGTGGCATCCGGGCTGGCATTGAGCCTGACCGTCAGCATTGGCGTGGCAGAAAAATCCACGGCGCACGCCAAGGTGGAAGCGTTGATCAAGGCGGCGGACCAGGCCTTGTACCAGGCCAAGCGCACGGGCCGCAACCGGGTGGAAGCCGCGCCCTGAGCCAGGAGCAGCAGCACACAAGCACAAGGCCAGCCGCCTCTCGGGTGCTGGCCTTGTGCTTGTCCGCAACGCCTGCGTCACAGATCGTCGCTATCCGCCCAGCCCTCGCCGCTGCCTGCGTGAAATACCTTGTCGGCAGCATCGATATCACCAGCGCCCAGCACCGACATGCTTTGCAGTGATTGGTAGATGGGGGTGAAATCCACCGCCGTGGCATCAAACAGCTGCTGGAAGCTGTCGATGACAAAATAGGTTTTCTGGAAAGTGTCGATGCGGTAGCGGGTGCGCATCAGCCGTTGCAGATCAAAGCCGATACGGTTGGGGCTTTCGCTGTCCAGACAGTACAGCGACTCGGACTTGCTGGAGACAATTCCCGCACCGTAAATGCGCATGCCCTCCGGCGTGTTGATCAGGCCAAACTCCACCGTGTACCAGTACAGCCGGGCCAACACCGGCAGAAAACCCAGATCCTTCGCCTTCATGCCACCCTGGCCATAGGCTTGCAGATAATCGGCAAACACCGGGTTGATCAGCAAGGGCACGTGGCCGAACAGATCATGGAACACATCCGGCTCTTGCAGGTAATCCAGCTGGTGCGGTTCGCGCAGCCACCAGGTAACCGGAAAACGGCGATTGGCCAGGTGTTCAAAAAACACATCATCCGGAATCAGGCCCGGCACCGCCACAATGCGCCAGCCGGTGGCAGCCAGCAGCTTGTCGTTAAGGCGCTCGAAATCCGGTACGCGGTCAGCATCCACTTCCAGCTGCTGCAAGCCCTGCATGAATTCGGCACAGGCGCGGCCAGGCAGCATAGCACTCTGGCGCTGATAAAGCGTGGCCCAGGTGGCGTGATCCTGCGCGGTATAGCGTTCCTGCGGCTGTGCCAGGGTGTAGTCACTTGCATCATGGCCCAAACCCTGGTTTTTGCGGGTGGTGATGTCGGGGACGACAAAGTCACTGCGGTCGTTCATGGCGGCACATCCGATAGGTGGGGATGCTTTCAGTGTAGAAGCTGTCCGCTGCGGCAGGTCCGCAAGTTTTGCCATGATGACTGTTTTTTTGCATACTTCCCGCACAAAACCACTGATTAACGCGGAGAAGCTGCACAAATGGAACTGGATCGTTTTGACTGGCAGATTCTGCAGGCCTTGCAGCAAGATGCCCGCAGCACCCACCAGAAGCTGGCGCAGCAGATTGCACTGTCGGCCTCGCAGATTGGCCGCCGCCTGCAGCGCATGGAAGAAAACGGGGTGGTGCAAGGTTATCAGGTCAATATCCTGCCGGACAAAATCGGCCTGTCGGTGATGGCCTTTGCCCATGTCAGCCTGGAACGCCACAGCGAAAGCTCGCTGCACGAATTTGCCCAGGCCATCGATGCGCTGCCGGAAGTGCTGGAATGTTATGCCACGGCAGGCGAGGCCGATTACCTGCTGCGCATCGTGGTGGCAGATCTGCCCTCGCTGTCGCGCTTTGTGATGAATCGGCTGATGCAGCTATCGCTGGTGCGCAGCGTGAAGTCCACCATCATTCTGGACGCCATCAAGCACACCAGCAAACTGCCGCTGCCCCACTCCCGCAGTTGAATCTCAACGGCGCAGACGCTGCCAGCCCAGCCCCACAGCCAGTGCCAGCGCACCAGCCAGCATGCCCACCAGCACATCCAGAATGGCGGGCAGCAACAGCCGGGCCAAGGCACCGATACCAGGCAAGTGCGATAGCGGATGCACCACGCTCTCAATGGCATGGTGCAGGGCCGGCCAGCCATGGCTGATGATGCCGCCGCCCACCATGAACATGGCCACGGTGCCAATCACCGCCAGAGTCTTCATCAGCCAGGGCATGCCTTGTATCAGCCCGCGTCCGATCAGGCTGTTGAACGCGCCACCCCGGCGTAGCAGGAACAAACCAATATCGTCCAGTTTCACCAGCAGGCCGACAAAACCATACACCCCCACGGTCATGATCAGCGCCACACCGACCAGCACCACCAGTTGCGAGGTAAATGCAGCCTTGGCCACCGTCCCTAGCGTAATGGCAATGATTTCGGCAGACAGGACAAAATCGGTGCGGATGGCACCCTTTACTTTTTCGGCCTCCACCGCCAGCGGATCGATAGCCGGGTCGGCCAGCATGGCTTCCAGCTCGGCCTCATGGGCGGTGTCTTCTTCCTTGCCGTGCAGCAAGGGGTGCGCCAGCTTTTCCATGCCTTCCAGGCAGAGATACACCCCGCCCAGCATCAGCAAGGGCATCACCGCCCACGGCGCAAAAGCGCTCAGCGCCAGTGCCAGCGGCACCAGAATGGCCTTGTTGCGCAGTGAGCCGCGCGCCACTGCCCACACCACCGGCAATTCGCGCTCGGCACGCACCCCGGCTACCTGCTGCGCATTCAGCGCTAGGTCATCCCCCAATACCCCAGCCGTCTTGCGCGCGGCCACTTTGGTCATGGCCGCCACGTCATCCAGCACGGTGGCAATATCATCAATCAAGGTT
This sequence comes from Aquitalea sp. FG25, assembly GCF_057809375.1. NCBI lineage: Bacteria > Pseudomonadati > Pseudomonadota > Betaproteobacteria > Neisseriales > Chromobacteriaceae > Aquitalea > Aquitalea sp. FG25. The sequence goes on along the minus strand of NZ_JBMDJV010000026.1, from coordinate 38,008 downwards.
AACAGGCTGGCTCCCGCCATGAATTTTCCTTCACATCCTGATGCGGCTGGCCCGGTGGGCCGCCACTGTTATTGGCAGCCGGCATCGAGGCCGGCTGGTCCTGAGCGACAGGCCGGGACATTGTAGCGGAAGGAAGCAGCAGTCGCTCAGCCTCCAGGCTGGCTACCGGGGATTTGGCTGTCGGGCATGGGAGCAATGGCGTGCAGCAGGCCGAAGTCAACATGGTCTTCACCGTGCTCATCGGTATACAGCAGGTCCTGGTACTGGTGGTTCCAGCGGATGTCGTCGTGGTGGAACACATGGCGCGATGCCATGCTCTGGCGGGTGATTTCATCGCTGCCGCTGATGGACAGGATGAAGCCGGCGCGCAGTCCGGCCAGCGCATCGCCATCCAGCCCGTAGAGCGGGCTGTGCTCGTCGATCACATGCATCAGCGTCCAACTGAGCACAAACATGGGATGGTGCTGGCGCTGCAGTTTGAGGTCGTGCAGGCGACGCAGGCGGGTACCCTCGCGGCTGACGGTATCAAACAGCACATGCAGCTGGGCGCTGGCATCCACAATCACGTTCTGCCGGGCATTGGCCGCACGCAGCATCAACACCGGCTGGCCATCCATCTGGCGAATGACCGGATGGCGGGAAAACACAATGCGCGAGCGCGGCAGGGAAAAGCGCGCAAAGGTGACACCGGTCACCAGCGCCAGGCTCATCATGCCGATGAAGATTTCCAGCATGCTGATGCAATGCGCGTACACCGTTTGCGGGTGCATGTCGCCATAACCCACCGTGGCCAGGGTTTCCACACTGAAGAAAAACGCACCCCAGAAATCACGCGGAAACTGGTTGGCAATACTGGCCTCACCCAGCTGGTACAAGCTGGCAAACAGCATGTTGAGCACAAAAAACAGCGCAGCGATGGCGACGTAAAACTGTGGCCAGCTCATGGTCATGGCCACGTGGTAGATATCCTGCCCCAGCTTCAGCGGCAAACGGTGCACATGAATGATGCGCCCACCCACCTCCAGTTGCCGGCCCTTGCCCGCTGCTCTCCCCATCTTCCGCCCTCCTGCTGTGCAGCCGCCATTGTGTGCAGCCGTCTCCAGTGGCGTCAATGCAGGCAGCCACACGGCTTGGACGCAGCCAGACCTGCTCTGGCATGATGTGGCGCATGCCTGCCACCACCACCCTTATCGTCCTGCTGCATATCAGCCTGCAACTGCTGCTGATCATGCGCGTGCTGCTGCGCCCCTATCGCGACCCCGCCGCACGGGTGGCCTGGACCGTGGTGGTAGCCAGCATGCCGGTGATGGGCATGCTGGCCTATCTGCTGCTGGGTGAAGTGAGCATAGGCCGCCGCCGCATGGCCCGGCTGGCACGCATCCAGCAGCAACTGCCACCGCTGCCAGCCCTGCGGCAGAGCATCCCGCTGACGACACTGTCCCCCTCAGCAGCCCAGCTGTTTCGTGTCGGCCAATCCATCAGCGGCTTTGCCCCCAGCGCGGGCAACCGGGCCGAATTGCAGACTGACAGCAACAGCACCATAGACCACCTGGTAGCCGACATTGATGCCGCGCAGCAGCATGTGCACCTGCTGTTTTACATCTGGCTGCCGGATAACAACGGCAGCCGGGTGGCTCAGGCGGTCATGCGCGCTGCGCAGCGTGGCGTAAGGTGTAGGGTATTGGTGGATGATGTGGGTTCGCGCCTGCTGCTGCGCTCTCCCTTGTGGCAGCAGATGCAAGACGCCGGGGTGAAAGCGGCGGCCGCCTTGCCGGTGGGCAACCCTTTGCTGCGCCCCTTCAGTGGCCGGATAGACCTGCGCAATCACCGCAAGATTGTGGTGATCGACCACTACAGCGGCTATTGCGGCAGCCAGAATTGTGCCGACCCGGAATTCCGCATCAAGCCGCGCTTTGCCCCGTGGGTGGATGCGGTGATCAGGGTGCAAGGCACGGTGGTGCAGCAAATGCAGCGGCTGTTTGTCACCGACTGGATGCTGGCCACCCGCGAAGACCTGCTACCACTGCTGACCGCCACCCCGGCACCGCCGCAAGACAGCCCTGCGCCCGGTGTGCTGGCCCAGGTGATTGGCACCGGCCCCACTGCGCGCCACTCGGCCATGCCGGAGCTGTTTGTCGCACTGATGTACAGCGCCCAGCGCAGCCTGACCATTACCACCCCCTACTACGTGCCGGATGAAGCCTTGCAATCGGCACTGTGCGCGGCAGCCCAGCGCGGGGTGGCCACCACCTTGCAACTGCCAGCCCGCAACGATTCGCTGGTGGTGAGCGCTGCCAGCCGCAGTTATTACGCCGAACTGCTGGCCGCCGGGGTGGTGATTGCCGAATATCACGGCGGCTTGCTGCACAGCAAGTTGCTGACGGTGGATGAAGAGATCTGCCTGATTGGCTCGGCCAATCTGGACCGGCGCAGTTTTGAGTTGAACTACGAAAACAATCTGCTGTGCCACGACCGGGAATTAACCGCAGCCTTGCGCCAGCGGCAGCAACAATACTTGCAGCATTGCAGCCTGGTGAGCCCGGAACAGGTAAGCGCCTGGCCGCTGTGGCGACGGCTGTGGAACAACGCCGTGGCCATGCTGGGGCCCTTGTTGTAAGGCCTGGCTTCAGCCAGCAAACAGGCCGGGTACGGTGTTTTCCTGTTCAAAACGCAGCAAGTCCGCTTTCAGCGCCAGGCCACCGGCATAGCCGGTGAGGCTGCCATCCGCCCCCAATACACGGTGGCAGGGCACGATCAACGCGATCGGATTGGTCGCATTGGCCCGCCCTACTGCGCGGGCAGCGCCTGGCTTGCCCAGCGCCAGTGCCAGCTCGCCATAGCTCATGGTCTGGCCGTAGGGAATCTGGCATAGCGCCGCCCACACTTCCTGCTGGAAATCCGTGCCATGCGCTGCCAGCGGAATATCAAAACTGCGCCGCTCGCCGCGCTGGTATTCATGCAGCTGGCGCGCCACCTCGGCCACGGCGGCATCGTCACGGCGGCTGCCGGACAACACTGCGCGCTGAATTTCCTGCTCCAGATGAAAATCCAGCCGCAACAGACGGCCTTGCAAGTCCAGCCACACCATGGCGGGGCCGAAACGGGTATCCACCACACCGTGGCAGGCAGCATTGGGCGGCACGCTTAACGTCGTCATGCGGTCATCCTCGGGCGACGGACTGGCTGCAGCGGGGCTTGTGCGGGCATTGCCACCGTCCCACAAGCCACCCTGGGCAAACAATGGTGCAGCAGCACGGGAAGATGCCTGCGCTGTGCTGGACAAGTCAGGCGCATCCTGACTGAACAAATCGGTGATCACGGGTTTCATGCATGCTCCGTCAGGCTGGCCCACAAATGCAGGGTAGCCAGGCTGCGACAGGGGGAAAAGATTTGCATCAGTTGTTCGGTCTGGCGGGCATCGGGCCGGGCTGGCAAGGCATAAAAGCGCTGCAAGGCGGTGGCGAGGCCACTATCACCAATCGGTGCGCTGTCAGCAAAACCCAGGCCGCGCAGCATCACATAGCGCGCGGTCCACGGCCCCACACCGCGCAGGGCCAGCAGTCGGCTTTCTGCCGCAGCCGCATCCAGGCCGGGCAGTGCATCCAGCGGCAGGCTGCCGTCCAGTACCGCCTGGGCAGCCCCCAGCAAATACGCTGCCTTGGAGCGGGAAAAGCGCTGCGCTGTCAGTTGCTCCGCCGCTAGCGCGGCCACTTGGGCCGGGCCGGGATGGGCCAGCAGCGTGCTGCCGGCAATCGGCACGCCAGCCAGTTGAATCAGGCTGCGCCTGAGCGCGGTGGCAAAGGAAAGATTGATTTGCTGGCCGATAATGGCCCAGCACAGCGCCTCAAACGGCTCTGCCGTCAATGGCAGCCACAGGGCGGGTTTGTTATCCAGCAGGCGGGCGGCATCTGGCAACCGGGTGGCCAGTTGCAGCCAGATATCGCGTGGGCCGCCCAGACCGGCCATACGCTGCACGGCCTGCGCTACCACGGGCAGCAAGGCCGGCCAGTCGTGGCTGGCTGCGCCACACACCCGGACAAGCAAGCTGTCCGGGGCGAAACGCAGCTGCACCTCCACGGCAGCCCCCTGCAGCAACAGGCCCTTGCGCAATTGGAGCCCCTGCTGCCATTCCGCCGGGCCTGCCGGGTCGCGACCATGATAGGCCAGCACACTGGCGGCGTGATAATCCGCCGGCAAGGCAATCTCAAACGCGTGTTCCACCGCCTGCTGCATGTTGGCTCCGGCCATGCGGCCAAAGGTGCCGCGCTGGCGCGATTATCGCGCAGATGCCGGGCGCTGGCACCTTGCATCTTGCGCTTGAATCAAGGGATGCAGGCTGCAGCTTGTTGCGCTCAGTCGGTCAGGGCGGTTTCCACCAGATCACCAGCAAACAGCACCCGGCGCTTGCCCATGCGCTTGGCCGCATACATGGCCTGATCCACCGCGCGTAATACCTCGTTGGTGGCCATGCCCTCGGAAAACACCGCCACGCCCGCGCTGAAGCTGAACACCACGCCAGCGGGCCGGGCGTCTGCGGCGGCGGCTTGCAATTGTTCCAGCAGCTGATCAACTTCCGCAGCAGATGACCGGCACAGCAGCAAGCCGAACTCCTCGCCACCGATGCGGCCCGGACAGCCGGGCTTGCTCATGCGTTCCAGCAGGTCGGCAAAACACACCAGTACCTGATCCCCCACTGCATGGCCATGGCTGTCGTTGATCTGCTTGAAGTCATCCAGATCAATCAGCACCCAGAACCAGTGCTGGTCCTTGCCGGCAGGCAAGCGCTCGTCCAGGTGTGCAAACAGCGCACGCCGGTTGGGAATGCGGGTCAGCGGGTCGATTTCGGCCAGGCGGCGGAATTCGTCCTGCATGAAGAACATGGAGTACATATTGTGCTGCATGGTCTGGTTCAGCGTGATGGCCACCACGAATACGCCAAACACCAGCAAGGCAAACAAGGCGGGCGACATGCTGGCTGCCGGGCCCAGTCCGCAAATATAAAAGGCAGAGGCACCGGTAAAACTGAGAATGGCCAGACAGTCGTGCTTGGAGGGGGTGACAAAGGAATTGTAAAACCAGATGGTAATGATGATGGGAATGATGAAGGGGTCGCCCGGACCGGCCATGCTTTTTACTTCCAGCGCAAAAATCAGCGTCAGCAATACCGAATAGGCGATGGTACCGGCACGCCATACCAGCACGCTGGGCGACAGGGCCTTGACCAGCCCCACCAGGATGATGGCAGCCAGCAGCATGGCTTCGGTATTGCCCAGCCCGGCAGCCAGATAGGGATTCATGACAAAGCTGGCAATGATGAAGACGATGCCGGCGCTCTCCAGAAACACCACCGGCTTGAACAACCTGCCGCGCATGTAATGGTAGTAATCTGCCTCGGTGGCTTTGTAATTGCTGTTCATGGTGATGGCTCTGCTGGACAACAAGCCGTCAGTCTGTCGACTGGCGACACAACATGGCGGGTCAGGCAAAGCGTGCATCCAGCAGGAAACAAGCTGACAAGGACAGCTGGCAGTAGCGTGGTGGCAACGGAAATGCCCCAGCCATGCAGCGCGTACGATGCCGGATTGGTACAGCAAGCCGCAAACCTTCCCCGATATTTTTCAAATCAAAATAACAGCTGTATTCATTGATTCAATCAAATACTAACAGCATACATGCCATCGACCTAGCCAGCAGCGCTGATCGACGGCAAGTCCTGTTCATTTCATCCGGCTGCAGCAGCAGGCCACTTTTAACATGTCAGTCTGACCGCACAGTGAATGTGGACTGACCGACAACACAAACCAGCACGCAGCAAGCGCTGCAGATGAATTTCCGGTATAGCAGCCCTCCTCCTTGCAGAACAGGACATCCATGAAAAAAGGCCCCGCAGGGCCTTGGTTAAATCGATGTGCTGGCAAATCAGGCGCGCGGGCGTACCAGCTGCCAGGCACGGCCCAGATAGGACAGCGCACCAAAGCCGCTCCATACATGCACCAGACGGGTAAAGGGGAAGATGACGAACACGCTCATCCCCATGAACAGGTGCAGTTTGAAGATGGGCGAAGCAGCCACGATGTACTGGGCAGCATCACCACGGAAGGTAACCACATGCTGCGCCCAGGTCATCAGCAGTACCATTTCGTGGCCGTCCAGGTGCTGGGCGGATACGGCGATGGTGCACAGGCCCAGTACCAGGGTGGCCAGCAGCCACAGCAGCACCAGCTTGTCGCGCCAGGTGCTGTTGGCGGCCAGGCGCTGGTTGCTCAGGCGGCGATGCAGCAGGATCAGCAGGCCGACCAGGCCCAGCGAACCCATGATGCCACCGGCCGTCATGGCAAATACCTGTTTGAAGCTGTGGGTGACACCCAGTGCTTCCCACACGCTCAACGGGGTGAGCAGGCCCACCAGATGGCCGAAGAACAGCCCCAGTACGCCAATGTGGAACAGGATGTTGCCCAGCCGCAGATTGCCGCGATACACCAGCTGGGAGGATTCACTCTTCCAGCTGTACTGTTCGCGCTCAAAGCGGATCAGGCTGCCCAGCAGGAAAATGCTGAGCGCGATATAGGGATAGATCCCGAATACAAATTGATGCAGATAGTCCATATCTCTCTCCTTGCTGTTCCGGCCTGCTCATGACAGAGCGGGCCGGAAACGGGCAGATTCAGGCGCCGGGTCGCGACGGGTAGAAGTTGACCGGAGCAATGGCCGGCAGGGCGGGCTTGAGCAGCGGCTCGCTGCCATCCGCACCGGGGCCAAAGGTTTCCAGCAGTTCGTCCATGTCGCGGATCGGCGGCACGCTCAAGGGCTCCGGCGGCACTGGCGACAGCCATACCAGCAGGTCAAGCACGCCAACATAAGGCGAAGACGACTCGCGCAGCTTGCCAGCGATATGGCCCAGCACGTGTACCGCATCACCCAACAGGCGGCTGCCCTCTTCCGCTTCGCACTGCGAGAGGAATTCCAGGAACAGCGGCACGTAGTCGGGCAGCTCGGCGCACACCGGCTCGAAACCATGGGCCTTGTACTCTTCCATCAGGTCCACCATGGCCTGACCGCGCGCACGGTCCTCGCCATGAATGTGCTCGAACAGATGCAGCGAGTGTGCCGGGCTGCGGTCGAAAGTCTGCACATAGCTTTCCTGCAGCGCGATCAGCTCGCTGCCCTCCAGCTGGGCCAGCAGCGGTTCCAGCATGCTGGCTGCCGTGGGGCTGGCTTGCAGGGCTGTGCGAATGTCATCCAGCGCCGCCAGCAACTCGGGCTCCGGATAACACAGCAGGGCCGAGGCAATCTTGAACAGTGACTGGTTCATGGCTTAGCTCCCGGCGTTGGCCTTGCGGTCGCGCCGCATGTCGTGGAACACGATGGGGGTGGCCTTCTTCTTGCCAAACAGGCTGGGTTCCGACGTACCGCCGGAGCAGCCATTGCCAAAGGTGAAACCACAGCTGGCCTTGTCCTCGAAGGTGTTTTCCACCATTTCCTTGTGGCTGGACGGAATCACGAAGCGGTCTTCGTAATTGGCAATCGCCATCACCTGGTACATTTCTTCCACCTGGGCCGGTTTCAGATGCGTGCCGCGCAAGGTGGCCGGATCGCTGATTTTCTCAACGCTCTTTTTACGCATGTAACGGCGCATGGCCACCATGGTTTCCAGCGCACTCACCACCGGTTCTTCCTTGCCTGCGGTCAGCAGGTTGGCCAGATAGCGGATCGGAATACGCAGGTCTTTCACGTCCGGGATGATGCCGTTCTCACCAATCAGGCCGTTTTCCAGCGCACTCTGGATGGGCGAGAGCGGCGGGATGTACCACACCATGGGCAGGGTGCGGTATTCCGGATGCAGCGGGAAGGCTACTTTCCATTCCATGGCCATCTTGTACACCGGCGAGTTCTGCGCGGCGCTGATCCAGGCTTCCGGAATACCCTGCTTGCGGGCTTCGGCCTGGATTTCCGGCGAATTCGGGTCCAGGAACACGCCCAGCTGGGCTTCGTACAGGCTCTTCGGATCTTCCACGCTGGCAGCGGCTTCGATGCGGTCGGCATCGTACAGCAGCACGCCCAGGTAGCGGATGCGGCCTACACAGGTTTCCGAGCATACGGTCGGCTGACCGGCTTCGATACGCGGATAGCAGAAGATGCACTTCTCGGCCTTGCCGCTGGTCCAGTTGTAGTAAATCTTCTTGTACGGGCAGCCGGACACACACATACGCCAGCCACGGCACTTGTCCTGGTCGATCAGCACAATACCGTCGTCTTCACGCTTGTAGATGGAACCGGACGGGCAAGAGGCGACACAGGCCGGGTTCAGGCAGTGTTCGCACAGGCGCGGCAGATACATCAGGAAGGTGTTCTCGAAAGCCGAGTACATTTCCTTCTGGATGCCTTCAAACAGGGCATCCTTGCTGCGCTTGCTAAACTCGCCGCCCAGGTCGTCTTCCCAGTTGGGGCCCCATTCAATCTTGTCCATCTTTTTGCCGGTCAGCACCGATACCGGGCGGGCAGTCGGCGGGGTTTGCATTTCCGGCGCGTTCTGCAAGTGCTCGTAATCGAAGGTAAACGGCTCGTAGTAGTCGTCAATCGACGGCAGATTGGGGTTGGCAAAGATATTGGCCAGAATGCGCATCTTGCCGCCCTGCTTGGGCACCAGCTTGCCATTGGGCTTGCGTTCCCAGCCGCCCTGCCATTTTTCCTGGTTTTCCCAGTCCTTGGGGTAGCCGATGCCGGGCTTGCTTTCCACGTTGTTGAACCAGGCGTATTCCACACCGTCGCGGCTGGTCCAGACGTTTTTGCAGGTAACCGAACAGGTATGGCAGCCAATGCACTTGTCCAGGTTCAGCACCATGCCGATTTGTGCACGGATTTTCATTTGTCTTCTCCTGCAGGCTGATCCATCCAGTCAACTTTTTTCATCTTGCGCACGATGACGAATTCGTCACGGTTGGCACCGACTGTCCCGTAGTAATTGAAGCCCCAGGACAGTTGGGCGTAACCGCCAATCATGTGCGTCGGCTTGGTCACGGCACGGGTTACCGAGTTGTGAATACCGCCGCGCTTGCCGCTGGTTTCCGCGCCCGGCACGTTCACGATCTTCTCCTGGGCGTGGTACATCAGCGTCATGCCTTCCGGTACGCGCTGCGATACCACGGCACGGGCAGTCAGCGTGCCGTTGACGTTGAACACTTCGATCCAGTCGTTGTCGACGATGCCGGCCTTCTTGGCGTCCACTTCCGATACCCAGACGTGCGGGCCGCCGCGCGACAGCGTCAGCATGCGCAGGTTGTCCGAATAGGTACTGTGGATGCCCCATTTCTGGTGCGGGGTGATGAAGTTGAGCACCAGTTCGTGGTTGCCGTTGGACTTCTTGCCCAGGATGGCCTGGGTGGTTTTCAGATCCACATGCGGCTTGAACACGCACAGGCCTTCACCAAAAGCACGCATCCACTGGTGATCCTGATAGAACTGCTGGCGGCCGGTGATGGTGCGCCATGGAATCAGCTCGTGCACATTGGTGTAACCGGCGTTGTAGCTGACTTCTTCGCTTTCCAGGCCAGACCAGGTGGGCGAGGAAATGATCTTGCGCGGCTGCGCCTGCACATCGCGGAAGCGGATGCTGTCATGCTCGCGCGGCAGCGCCAGATGGGTGTGGTCGATACCGGTGATCTTGGACAAGGCGTCCCAGGCTTTCACCGCTACATGGCCATTGGTTTCCGGTGCCAGCGTCAGAATCATCTCAGCCGCATCGATGGCGGTATTGAGCTTGGGCTGACCCTTGCCCGCGCCTTCGGTCACGGTATGGTTCAGACCGCGCAGCACGTCCACTTCATGGCCGGTTTTCCAGCTGATGCCCTTGCCGCCATTGCCCACTTTTTCCAGCAGCGGGCCGATGGAGGTGAACTTGTCGTAGATGGCACCGTAATCACGCTCTACCACGGTCATGGCAGGCATGGTCTTGCCCGGAATCGGCTCGCACTCGCCCTTCTTCCAGTCCTTGGGATCGAAAGCCTGACCCAGTTCCTGCGGGGTGTCGTGCATCAGCGGGGTGAGCACCAGATCCTGCTGCACGCCCAGGTAGTCCTTGCCGATTTCAGAAATCTTCTTGGCAAAGCCCTTGTAGATTTCCCAGTCGGACTTGGCCTGCCACAGCGGCTGCACGGCTTCGGACAGCGGGTGGATGAAGGGGTGCATGTCGGACGTATTCAGGTCGTCCTTCTCGTACCAGGTGGCGGTCGGCAACACGATGTCGCCATACAGGCAGGTGGTGGACATGCGGAAGTCCAGCACAACCAGCAGGTCCAGTTTGCCTTCCACTGCCGGACGTACGGTGATTTCGGTGGGCTTGATGCAATCTTCCTCATTACCCATCACTGCGTTCTGGGTGCCCAGCAGGTATTTGAGGAAGTATTCGTGGCCCTTGCCGGAGCTACCCAGAATATTGGAACGCCACACAAACATATTGCGCGGGAAGTTCTTCGGGTTGTCCGGGTCGTTGCAGGACATGTCCAGCGTGCCATTTTTCAGGCTGTCCACGGCAAACGGGATGGCATCCTGGCCAGCGGCCTTGGCGGCGCGGGTGATATCCAGCGGGTTGGTGGTCAGCTGCGGGGTGGACGGCAGCCAGCCCATGCGTTCGGCCTTGGCGTTGTAGTCAATCAGGCTCATATTGGCCATCTTGCCGTCAGCCGTCGGACACAGGATTTCGTTAATGCCCAGCTTTTCATGCCGCCACTGGCTGGTATGGGCGTAGAAGAAGCTGGTGCCGTTCATCTGGCGTGACGGACGTACCCAGTCGCCAGCAAAGGCCAGCGGAGCCCAACCGGTTTGCGGACGCAGTTTTTCCTGGCCCACATAGTGGCACCAGCCACCACCGCTCTGGCCGATACAGCCACACAGCATCAGCATATTGATGATGCCGCGATAGCTCATGTCCATGTGATACCAGTGGTTGAGCGCAGCACCGACAATCACCATGGATTTGCCATGGGTCTGGTCGGCATTCTGGGCAAATTCGCGCGCTACCTGGATCACCATTTCCGGCTTCACGCCGGTGTGTTTTTGCTGCCAGGCCGGGGTGTACGGTACGTCGGCCATGTAGTCATTGGTGACGTTGCCGCCGCCCAGGCCACGGTCGATACCGTAGTTGGCTGCCATCAGGTCGAATACCGTGGCCACCAGCGCGGTGCTGCCATCGGCCAGCACAACCTGGCGGGCCGGTACGTTGCGGGTCAGCAGATCCTCGTGTTCGGCACCAAAGTAAGGGAAGCCGACGCCAACTACTTCGTCACGGTTTTCAATCAGCGACAGGCGGGCCGATACCTCACGCCCGGTGCTGCCGTCATGCTGCTGCAGGTTCCACTTGCCGGTCTTGCCTTCAGGTTGACCCCAGCGGAAGCCGATGGAACCAGTCGGTGCCACGATGTCGCCACTGGTTTCGTCAAAAACCAGGGTCTTCCATTCCGGGTTGTTGTCTTCGTTCAGGTTGTTCGCCAGATGGCTGGCGCGCAGGAAGTAGTCCGGCACATAGCGTTCGCCATCCTGGCGCAGCGTCACCAGCATCGGCATGTCGGTGTAGCGGCGGATGTAGTCGGTGAAGTAGGCCGACGGCTTGTCCAGATGGAATTCTTTAAAGATAACGTGACCCATGGCCATGGCCAGCGCGGCATCGGTGCCCTGCTTCGGTGCCAGCCAGATGTCGCCAAACTTGGCCATTTCACCAAAGTCGCTGGAAACAGCCACGGTCTTGGTGCCCTTGTAGCGCACTTCGGTATAGAAGTGGGCGTCCGGGGTACGGGTCATTGGCACGTTGGAACCCCACACCATCAGGTAGGTGGAGTTGTACCAGTCGGCCGACTCGGCCACGTCGGTCTGCTCGCCCCACACCTGCGGGCTGGCGGGCGGCAAGTCGCAATACCAGTCGTAGAAGGACAGCGGCACGCCGCCAATCAGGCTGAGATAACGGCTACCGGCAGCGTAGGACACCATGGACATGGCGGGAATCGGCGAGAAGCCCACCACGCGGTCCGGACCGTAATTCTTGATGGTGTAGGCATTGGAAGCCGCGATGATTTCGTTGGCTTCATCCCAGTTGGCGCGCACGAAACCACCCTGGCCGCGCTTGCTCTTGTACTGCTTGGCCAGTTCCGGGTTCTGGCTGATGTGTTCCCAGGCTTCTACCGGGCTCATGTTCTTGCGCGCTTCGCGCCACAGCTTGGCCAGACGGCCACGGATCATCGGGTATTTCACGCGCTGGGCCGAGTACACATACCAGCTGTAGGACGCGCCACGCGGGCAGCCACGCGGTTCGTGATTGGGCAGGTCCGGGCGCGTGCGCGGATAGTCGGTCTGCTGGGTTTCCCAGGTAATCAGGCCATTCTTTACATAGACCTTCCAGCTACAGGAGCCGGTGCAGTTCACCCCGTGGGTGGAACGTACGATCTTGTCGTGCTGCCAGCGTTGGCGATAGGCGTCTTCCCATTGGCGGTCTTCATTGACCACCGCGCCATGGCCATCGGCAAAGGTGGATTTTACCTTGCCAAGGAAATTCAGTCTGTCCAGAAAGTGGCTCATCTTGCCTCCGAGTTTTTACCGCCAGGTGCGGCGTCGCGGCCCAGCCGCGCAGACATTGCTTACCCTGCAAAGATTACGGCCGGACAACAACAGCGCCCATTCGCCACTGGTGGCAAGCAGACGACGCAGAGTGAGGAGGCTTGCTAAGCCATAAGGAGTAGGCAGAACTACACAGGCTGGCTGCCTTGAGGCGGGTTCACGCAGCAACCGGCAACGTGGCCCGGTCGGGAGCACGCTCCCCAATTGAACTGTCCTAAAGGACTGAAATTCCTCAGATCAAGAAAAACTATCTATATATAAAAGGCAACTTCAAGCTCATCCCACTATTAATAAGTTTTACTAAAAGATGAGTGAATTGCCTTTGACAGTATTTCGGGAAAACATACCATCAGGAGCCGTTCCATGCAGCGCACATTCGCCACCTTCTGTATTGCCTTCGTAGGGTTCATTTCGCAAGCACATGCGTATGACGGGACTATTTCATTCACAGGTAGTATTTCCACAACCACCTGTACCATCAGCGTCGCGGGAAGCGGCAACAATGGCTCCATTAGCTTGCCGTCCATCTCCTCCAAAGCACTGCCCATCGCCTCGGCCACCTCAGGCATTACCCCGTTTTCCATTTCGCTGAACGGCTGTACCGGCGCAGCCACGCAGGCTGCCGTCTGGTTTGAAAATGACAGCAATGTCAACTCCGCCGGGCGGTTGATCAATACGGGAACCGCAAGCAATGTCGACGTGGCCATTTACAACACGACTGCAAGCACGCACATCCTGATCGGGCAAACCAGCAGCACCTTTGGCAGTAGCGGCATGGCATTCCCGATCAGCAGCGGCAGCGCCACCATGAACTATCTGGCGCGCTATCATGCCACTGGTGTGGCAACTGCCGGCACGGTCGTCGCCAGCGTCAATTACACCGTGCAGTACCAGTAAATCAGGCATCCACCGCATGCCGATTGGCCAGGCACCAGACAGCCAGTGCTAGTCCGCCGCGCTGCACGACATACGCGCGCGGCGGACTCTTGCTGAGCCAGCATGCACAGCGCTGGCTCAGTGGCTGGTGTGCTGGAAGCGATCAACCAGCGCCACCATCTTGCTGGCAGTGAGGTTAAGCTGGCCGGACAAGGTGGCCGCTTCCTGCACAATATGAGCATTGTTTTCAGCCAGGGCGGCAATCTTGCTGACATTGGTGGCTACGTCGTTGCTGGCAGCGGTTTGCTCCTGCATCGCCAGCGTGGTGTTCCGGCTCTTGTCAGCCGTGTCGCTGGCCTTGCCATGAATCAGCGCCAGGTCTTCCACGGTCAAATCCACTTCGGCCATGCCACCTTGCATGCGCTGACGTGCCGTTGCCATCTGCTGTGCCACATCACGGGTTTCGCGGCGGATATCCTCGATCAGTGCGGCAATATCCAGTGTTTCCTTGCTGGTACGCTCGGCCAGCTTGCGCACTTCATCAGCCACCACCGCAAAGCCACGCCCCATCTCACCGGCCCGCGCAGCTTCGATGGCTGCGTTAAGCGCCAGCAGATTGGTTTGATCGGCAATCTCGCGGATGGCGGTGACAATGCTGTGAATGCCCTCAGACTTGTCGCGCAGCATATCGACACTTTCGCCGGTATGGGTCAGACCATCTGCGGTTTCACTCAGTGTCGTCGCAGTACTGTGCATACGCTCGCGGCCATCGTCCACACAGCTCTGCATGTCCTGTGCCACCTGCATGGCCTGCAAGGCGTTGTCGGTGACGGCGGCAATACCGGCAGACATTTGCTCGATGGCAGCGGCAATATCCACCGAGGAACGGCTCTGCACTTCCGCCGTGGAGGCGGCACGGGCGGAGACATCGCTCAAGGAATGGGCTGCTGCCATCATTTGGTGTGCTTCGGACTTGATCTGACGCAGAGTGTCGGCAAAGGCGTCTGCCAGATGGTCAAACGCATTGCCCATCCGGGCGATTTCATCGCTGCCAGGCAGCGCGGCGCGGCGTGACAGGTCGAAATCGCGGCTCATGCCGCTCATCAGCTGCTCCAGCCTGGAAATAGGCCGTTCCACACTGTGGTAGATGGCCCAGCCCAGTACCGACAGCAGCAGGATGGTGGCAGCGGAACCCAGCAGGGTGAACCACAGCTGGAAAGTGGCCTGGGACAACAGTTGCTGCACATTGTCATCCAGCTGCTGCAACAGGGCATCCTGCAGTTTTTTCAGGTTGGCCATTTGTGCGCTGGCGGTTTTGAACCACAGCGCCGGTGCCACACCCTGCGGCTGACCCAGCGGGGCGGACATCATTTGTTGGCGCATGGTTTGCACGGCAGCGGCTTCGGCTGATTGATCGGCCTGCTGCGATGCCTGCCTGATCTGGCCGGTTGCCACCAAGCGCAACTGACTGGCACAGGCTTGTTGCCGTGCCTGCATGCCGGCAGCCTGCAGCAATGCTGGCTGGTCAAAACTGCCACGCCCCAGTACGCCGTTGATGAAGCCGCGTTCGCGTCCGGCAAATTCTTTCTGACATTGCAAATTGACCAGCGCCACGGCATCACGCAGCAGGCCTGCATTGCTGGTGCTGCCAGCCAGGCCGGCAATCAGGCCGATCAGTTGCTCGATATTGTCGGAATAGGCGGTAAACATCTGGCTGGCCGGCAGACTGCGGCTGTCAACGGCAGCACGCCCCTGCAGCAATGTGCGTACCTGGTTTTCTGCCGCTACGGCCTGGGTGGCATCCGGCAGTGTCGCTAGGCTGGCGTGGAAATCGGCCAGTGCGCTATCGGTTTGCTGGCGCACTGTTTTCAGCTCATCCGGCAGGCTGCTGCCTGCCGCACTCAGAAATCCATTGCTCAGGCCCCGTTCTGCCTGTAATTGGTGAATCAGGCCGCTGGCCTTGCCAGCCACCTGCAGCAGCTGGCCGGAAGCCTGCAGCCGGGACAGGCTTTGCCATTTTTCCAGCGACAGCACACCCGCCAGGCCGGCAATCACCAGCACAAAGGGCAAAATCAGCAGACCAAGCCTGCTTGCGATGGAAAGTCTGGACAACATGACGGCCTCACAATCGTCTTGGGGTAAATGACCTGCTGTAATGGATTTCAGCATAGGCAATTTTTAGTTAGCAATAAATATGCCGCCCCAATAATAAAGGGGAAGCATCTGCGCTTCCCCCACTTCCTCCTGTTAACCAGGAGACGCTACTTTACGGCTTGTCAGCAACGAATTTCCGCATTCTTGCGAGCATAGAACCACCAGTTGATCAGCACGCAGCTGGCATAAAACAAGATGAAGGCATACAGCGCGGCCTCCACACCACCCGTCATGGAAATGGACGTGCCATAGCTCTTGGGGATGAAAAAGCCGCCGTAAGCACCAATCGCACCGGAGAAGCCCAATACGGCAGCAGCTTCACGGGTGGCATCGGCCTGCGCCTGCTTCTGTGCAGCCTCGCTCTTGCCGGCCAGACGTTGATGCAAGGTGAGGAAAATCACCGGCACTTGCATAAAGGTAGAGCCATTACCCACACCGGTCAGGGCAAACAGGCAGAGGAACATGGCAAAGAAGCCCTGGAAATTGCCGCCCTGACCTGCATTCGGCAAAAAGGTAAGTACACCACCAACAGCCAGCATCATCAGCAGGAATACCGCCTGGGTTACCTTGGCACCGCCAATCTTGTCAGCCAGCCAGCCGCCTACCGGGCGCGCCAGCGCCCCCACCAGCGGGCCGTAAAATACGTACTTGGTAGGATCGACATCCGGAAACTGGCCTTTCATCAGCAGCGGAAAGCCAGCAGAAAAACCAATGAAGGAACCGAAAGTACCGATATACAGCCAGCACATCAGCCAATTGTGCTTGCGCTTGAAAATAACAACCTGATCGGCAAAAGAAGCGCGGGCCGAAGCAATATCATTCATGCCCAGCCAGGCGGCAATGGTGGCCATCACAATGAAGGGCACCCAGACAAAGCCGGCATTCTGCAGCCACATTTTCTTGTGTACGGCTGCTTTCACCCATACCTGCGGTTCGCCACCAAAGGCACCGAACACGCCCATGGTAATCACCAGCGGCACCACAAACTGCACCAGCGATACACCCAGATTGCCCAGACCGGCATTCAGGCCCAGCGCCGTACCTTTTTCCGCCTTGGGGAAAAAGAAGCTGATATTGGACATGGAGGAGCTGAAATTACCGCCACCAAAGCCACACAGCAAAGCCAGCACCACCATGGTGATATAGCTGGTATTGGGGTCCTGTACGGCAAAGCCGATACCGATGGCCGGAATCAGCAGGCTGGCAGTGGAAATGGCGGTCCACTTGCGGCCACCAAAAATCGGCACCATGAAGCTGTAGAAAATCCGCAGCGTGGCACCCGACAGCGCCGGCAGCGCGGCCAGCCAGAACAGCTGGTTCTGACTGTAGCTGAAGCCGATGTTGGGCATATTCAGCACGGCCACGCTCCACACCTGCCAGATGACAAAGGCCAGCATCAGCGCGGGGATGGAAATCCACAGATTGCGCCGGGCAGCTGCCTTGCCTTCCTGCTGCCAGAAGTCTTTGTTTTCCGGTTCCCACCGGTCCAGTACATGTGACATCACGTCCTCCCTGACGGCACCTTGGCCGTCAATCAAAAATGGGGTTGCAGCATTCAGGCCGATTGGCGAGCCACTTTGGCCGCAGCCTTGCCCTGCTCAGGCTTGAAAGAAAAATGCATCCACACCAGCGACACACACACCGTGCCGTACAGCAGCATGAAGGCGCTGCTGCGCACACCGGTCACATCCAGCAGCACGCCAAACAGGATGGGCAACAGGAAACCGCCCATGCCGCCAGCCAGGCCTACTACACCGGATACCGCGCCGATATTGTCGGGAAACTCATTGGCGATGAACTTGAACACCGAAGCCTTGCCGATGGCCATGGCAATGCCCACGCCAAACAGCATCAGGGTGAACTGGGTTACGCCCATGCCGATATGGAAGCTTTGCACGCCGTGCGTGGTGGTAATGCTGAAATCGGTTTGCGGGTAAGACAGGATGAAAAAGGCAACCCAGCAGGTCCACATCACGCCCCAGGTGACTTTGTAGGGGCCGAAACGGTCGGACAACCAGCCACCCATGGCACGCAGCACGCCGCCAGGCAGGGAGAAACAGGCCGCCAGAAAAGCCGCATGCTTGATGTCAAAGCCGTACTCGCCCACGTAGTACTTGGTCATCCACAAGGCGAGCGCCACATAGCCGCCAAACACCACCGAGTAGTACTGGCAGTAACGCAGCACGGCCGGGTCTTTCATCAGGGCCAACTGGGAGCGCAGGCTTGCCTTGCTGCTGACCAGATGCGCCGTATCCTGATAAGAAAACAGCCAGAACAAAATGGCAGTCACCAGCATGATGCCGGCGTATACCGACGGCACCAGTTGCCAGCCACCGACGGCAATGATGCCCGGTGCCACCAGCTTGGTGAGCGAGGAACCGGCATTACCGGCACCAAATACACCCATGGCCATGCCCTGCTGTTCCGGTTTGAACCAGCGCGCTACATAAGGTGTGCCTACCGAAAAAGCCCCGCCAGCCAGGCCCACCAGCAGGCCAATGGCCAAGAACTGCCAGTAAGCGGTGGCATATTGCATGATGAAGATGAAGGGCACGCAGATCAGCATCAGCAAAAACAGTACAATGCGACCGCCAAAACGGTCGGTCCAGATGCCCAGCGGCACACGGATCAGCGAACCGGACAATACCGGCGTGGCCGCCAGAATGCCGAATTCGGTTTCATTCAGGCCCAAATGCTGCTTGATGGGAATGCCCAGTACCGCAAACATCATCCAGATCATGAAACAGATGGTAAATGCCACGGTGCTGGATGCCAGCACGGCATACTGCTTGAAGCGTAAAGAAGCCATGATGCTTTTGCTCCACTATTGGGATATAGACATTTAACCCTTTTATGGGCGCGGGAAATATTCACCGATAGCAGCACTGCGGGCGGCATGAGGAGCTAGGCAACAACGGCAGATGGGGAAGGGGAACTAATCACTATGAGGGATATACAAGCGCAAATCCTTGCCAGCCGTGGCTTGCAGCAGGTAAGGAATCATGACGGATACTCCATCTTGTGGTGAATTGTCGCCACACTCTGCTGCCATTATTGTTAAGCTGGAAACAGACACGGTTCTGGCCCTGCGTCGGCCCGATCCTGCTCCCCACCAGCCTTACCGGACCAGTACCCAGATGATGCTTTACCAGACCCCGCAACTGCGCAGCCTTTCCACCAAGCTGCTGATGCTGACCATTGCCTGGCTGCTGCTGGCCATGACCTCCATCGGCTATACCCTGGTGCTGTCATGGAAGCTGGAAGGCGGCGCCGCCGCCATCAACGATGCCGGCAGCCTGCGCATGCGCAGCTACCACATCGCCCTGCAGGTAAGCGAAGGCGCGCCGCTGGCCACGGTGCATGATGAAGAACAGCAATTTGCCTTTATCCTGGCCCGCCTGAAAAAAGGCGACCCGGCCCGGCCGCTTTTTCTGCCTGACAATCAATCCGTGCATCAGCAGGTGGCCAGCATCGAACAATCCTGGCAGCGCGACATGCTGCCGCTGCTGGAAGCCGCCGCCGGGCAAAGCACCAGCAGCCGCAAGATGGAACGGCCCGACATAGCCAGCTTCGTCAACCGCATCGACCGGCTGGTCAGGCTGGTGGAAGAAGACAATGCACGCAATACCACCTTGCTGCGCTTCTTCCAGATGGCGCTGATTGCCATGGCCATTGTTGGCTCCTTCAGCATGATGTTCCTGCTGTTCCTGCTGGTCATCCGCCCACTCAACGCCCTGGGTGAAGGCATAATGCGTCTGCGTGACGGCAAGCTGGACGCACGGGTTGAAGTGGACAGCAATGACGAATTTGCCACCATTGCCACCGGCTTCAACCAGATGGCAGACCGCCTGCAGGACCTCTACACCACGCTGGAACAGAAAGTGGCGGGCAAAACCCGCTCGGTGGAAGAAAAAAACCGCCAGCTGGCGGCACTCTACAATGTCACGGCCTTCCTGCATGGCTCGCACACGCTGGACAATATGTGCAGCGGCTTCATCAGTCGGCTGATCGAACTGACCGGAGCGGATGCCGGCAGTGTGCGGCTGGTGGATTTCAAGCGCGGCAGACTGGAGCTGATTGCCCAGCAAGGCCTGCCAAAGGACATGGTGGAGCACGACGACTGCGCCCCCATCGACGGCTGCCTGTGCGGCGATGCCGTACAACAGCCGGTGTCCGTCATCCACCGCTTTGACCGCCTGCCAGTCATTGAGGAAAAGCACTGTCAGCGCGCCGGCTTTGCCAGCATTTCGGTGTTTCATATCCGGCATAACCAAAACAATGTCGGCATTTTCACCCTGTATTTTTACCAAACCCCCAAACTGCCCCCGCAAGACCAGTTTTTGCTGGAAACCCTGGGCAGTCATCTGGGCGTGGCGGTGGAAAACCAGCGCCTGGCCGCCCGCGATCAGCAATTTGCCGTGGCCGAAGAGCGCAATCTGATGGCACAGGGCCTGCACGACAGCATTGCCCAGTCGCTGTCCTTCCTCAACCTGCAGGTACAGATGCTGGAAGCGGCGCTGGCCGACAAGCACACCGAACAGGCCCAGGAAAACCTGGCCTTCATCCGCACCGGCGTACAGGAGTGTTACGAAGACGTGCGCGAGCTGCTGCTCAACTTCCGCACCCGCATCAACAAGGAAGACTTCGGCGACGCAGTACGCACCCTGCTTGACCGCTTTGAAAAACAGGCAGGCGTCCCCGCTCTGCTCAACCTCAGCGGCAACGGCCTGGCACTTAATCCGCAACAGCAACTGCAGGTGATCTTCATCCTGCAAGAGGCACTGTCCAACGTACGCAAGCATGCCCACGCCCGCCGCGTGCGGGTGGACATTCGCAACGATGCCGACTTCCACATGCAGATCCGCGACGATGGCTGCGGCTTTGACGAAGCCTTGGTGGCCAGCCGCCGTGCCAGCCACGTCGGGCTGTCCATCATGCAAGAGCGCGCCGCGCGCATTCACGGCCAGATCAACATTCAAGCCCATGCCGACGGCGGCACCGAAGTCAGCCTGCTGCTACCCCATACCGAAAGACAAGCTGCATGACAACCACCCGTATCCTGCTGGTCGACGACCACACCCTGTTCCGCAGCGGCCTGAAAGCCCTGCTGCAAAGACAAAGCGACTTTGAAATCGTGGGCGAAGCCGCCGACGGTCTGGAAGGCGTGAAACTGTGCGAGCAACTGAAACCAGATGTCGTGCTGCTGGACCTCGACATGCCGCAAATGAATGGCCGCGAGGCATTGGCACAAATCCTGGTGACCCAGCCGCAACTGGCCGTACTGATGCTGACCGTATCGGAAGACGGCGAAGACCTGGCCGAATGCCTGAAAACCGGTGCGCGTGGCTATCTGCTGAAAAACATCAATGCCGACTTCCTGCTGGAAAGCATCCGCCGCGCCGTGGAGGGGGATAGCGTGCTGTCCCCGGAAATGACCTCCAAGCTGCTGCTGCAGTTGCGCGGCGGCGAAGCATCCCGCAGCAAGCGCGCCGGGGTGGAGCAACTGACCCAGCGCGAGCGGGAAATCCTGGCCTGGCTCAGCCGAGGCGTCAGCAACAAGGAAATCGCCCGCTCACTGGACCTGGCCGAGAGCACGATCAAGGTGCATGTGCAGAACATTCTGCGCAAGCTCAACCTGAACGGCCGGGTACAAGCTGCCCTGTTTGCCGTCGAACACGGCCTGGACAAGTTGCCCTGAAACCTTGCCGGATTCAGCAGCATCCATGTTGAAGGCCGGCAAAAGGACAACTACCATGTCATGTATAACCCCATCACCGGCCCCCTCTGGCCTGCTTGCCGCCATGAATGCATATGCGCTGCTGGACGCGCTCACCACCCCGGTATGGATCATCCTGCCGGCCACCGATGAAATCCTGTTTGCCAACCGGCAGGCACTGGCCATGGCCAGCCGGCAAACCGTGGCCGATCTGCGCGGCGGCTGCCTGTCGGCCCGCGCTCAGGAAAAGCTGGCCGACTACACGCCCACCATGTTGCAGCACGAGCAAGTGGTAGAAATCTGGACACTGCAAAAACAGGACGAAGCCCAGGCCCTGGGCTGCCATCTGGGGCATTTGCTGCTGGACGATGGCCGCCATGCCATTCTGGTGGAAGGCATGCTCTCCAGCATTACATCACCGCATTCCTTACCGGCTGCCGCAGGGCGAGAAGGCAGTTTTCACGAAATGCTGATGCAGACCAACAGCGCCCCCATGCTGCTGATCGACCCTGCCGACGAAGGCCGCATCGTCAACGTCAACCAGGCCGCCATCCGCTTTTATGGCTACAGCCGGGCCGAATTCACCGACAAGCACACCTGGGAAATCAATGCCATGGGCCGGGCCATCCTGCCGGTGATGCAGCACATTGCCCAGCTGCCTGGCGGACACAAGCCGCTCAGCTTTGTCCACCGCCTGGCTGATGGCAGCCTGCGCGACGTGCAAACCTATGCCGGCCCGGTCATCATTAACGGCAAACGCCTGATGCTGTGCGTGATTCACGACATCACCGAGCAAAAGCGGCTGAAATCCGAACTGGAACAAGCCGCCCTGAAAGACCCGCTCACCGGGCTGTGGAACCGCCGCCACCTGTTGCTGCAACTGGAACGCTCCATTCAGGAAAAACAACGCTTTGGCAATGACTTCAGCCTGATTCTGCTGGATGCCGACAATTTCAAGCACATCAATGACCGCTACGGTCACTTTACCGGCGACGAAGTGCTGGTATGGCTGGCCAAGACGCTGGAATCCCGTGTGCGTGCCGTGGACAGCGTATGCCGCTGGGGGGGCGAAGAATTTGTCATCCTGCTGCCGCAAACCAGCCGCGACAACGCCCTGCACCTGGCCGAGTCCTTGCGCCAGACCGTGGCACAAACGCGCCACGACAAGCTGCCCGCCATCACCGTCAGCATTGGCGTAGCCATCCACCAGGAACAGGAAACGGTAGAAAGCCTGATCATGCGGGTGGACAGCGCGCTATACCAGGCCAAGAACCAGGGCCGCAACTGCGTCATCGCCGCCGGATAAGCCGGGCAGGACACCACCTGCCCGCTCTGCCATCCCGCCCTACTCCCTCTGACCTAGATGCATGCCCACCACTGGCCAACTGGCAAGACTGAAGCAGCGGCATACACTGGCAACCATTCTCCCCTACTGGTGCCAGCCATGCTGTCCGACCGTTTTGGCAGAGCCATCGACTATCTGCGGGTATCCGTCACCGATCGCTGCGACCTGCGTTGCAGCTACTGCATTCCCAAGGGCTTCAAGGGCTTCGAAGAGCCAGCCAACTGGCTGCGCTTTGACGAAATCGAACGCGTGGTGGCGGCCTTTGCCCGGCTGGGTACCCGGCGCTTCCGCCTGACCGGTGGCGAGCCGCTGCTGCGGCGCAACCTGCCGCAACTGGTGGGGGCACTGTCAGCCCTGCCCGGTGTGGAAGATCTGTCGCTCACCAGCAATGGCACCCAACTGGCGGCGCAGGCTGGCGCGCTAAAAAGCGCGGGGCTGCACCGGCTTAATATCAGCCTGGATTCCTTGCGCCGCGACTGCGTCACCAGCATCAGCGGCAGCGACAGCCTGGGCAAGGTACTGGACGGACTGGCCGCAGCCAAAGCCGCCGGGTTTGCCAGCATCAAGATCAATATGGTGCCGCTGGCCGGGGTGAATGATGGCGATATCGAATCCATGCTGGCCTACTGCATGCAGCAAGGCTTTATCCTGCGCCTGATCGAAGCCATGCCCATGGGCAGCACCGGTCAGCAGGCACAAGGACTGGACCTGAGCCAGTTGCTGGACAAGCTGACGCACCAGCACGGCCTGATTGCCAGCAGCCGCAGCCTGGGTGGCGGCCCGGCCCGTTACTGGCAGAATGCCGATGCCAGCTTTACCCTGGGCTTGATTACCCCGATGTCGCAGCACTTCTGTGCCACCTGTAACCGGGTAAGGCTGTCGGTGGATGGCACCCTGTATATGTGCCTGGGACAGGAAGAAAAACTGGAGCTGCGCCCGCTGCTGCGTGCCGGCTGTAGTGATGCCGAACTGGAAGCTGCCATTCGCAGCGCCATCGAACTGAAACCGGAAAAACACGAATTCATCCAGCAGCCGCAGCAGGTGGTGCGCTTTATGTCGATGACCGGCGGCTAGGCCGGTTCTCTGCCATCGGCTGGTCAGCCAGCAGCGGCAACTGCAACAAAGCAGCCGTCATGCGCTGCGCCAGATAATACAGCGACCCCACGCCGCCATAACTCCAGGCAGGGGCCACCGCTGCCAGGCGCTGTTGCCGGACAAAGGGCATGCCTTGCCACAGCGGGCTGACAAACAGCCGCCCGGCTTCGGCAAATGGTTCTTGATACAGCACCACATCGTCGCGCCAGGCCACCAGATCCACCACCCGCTGCGGGCTGATGCCCCAGACCGAAGCCGCCGCCGTGCTGGTGGTGCGCAGCCCCAGCCGACGCAAAGCCAGTACCGGCATGGCATTACTGCCATACACATACACGTTGGACGCATTGGCAAAACGGATTACCTGCACCCGAGGCAGGCGCTGTGCGCCTTTGTCCTGCAATTGCTGGCGTAAACGGACAAAACCCTGGGCCAGTTGCTGCAACCTGGCAGCCGCCTGCGGCTGACGTCCCAGCACGCGGCCCAGTTGCAGGAAAATGGCTTCAGCCGCCTTGGCGTGGTCCTCGTTCTGGCGGAATGCGTCGATGCTCAACACCGGGGCAATGGCTTGCAGCCGAGGCCGTACCGTTTCCAGTACCGGGCTGCTCAAAATCAGATCGGGCTTCAAACTGGCCAGCAATTCCAGATTCGGCTCCAGCCGACTGCCTGCCGACACCACACTGGCGGGTAACAAGGGTTGCGCCACCCAGTGGCGGTAATCGTCGGCATCCGCCACCGCCAGCGGGGTGATTCCCAACTCCAGCAGGTTTTCTGCCGCCTCCCAGTTAAGCGCCACAATACGCTTGGCCGCTGGCATGGCCGGGGCAAGCGCCAGTTCATCCAGGCTGCCAGCCATGGCCTGGCCCAGCACGGCCCACCACAACAGGATGCAAACCCAAGCACGTCTCATTGACCACCTCCACGCCGCAGGCGCTGCCACCCCAGCAACAACAGGAAATAACAACCACACAAAACCGATGCCAGCATGCCCAGCGGCAGTTGCCGTGGATAAATCAGCACCCGTCCCAACCAGTCGGCCAGCAACAGCAAACCGGCCCCCAGCAAGCCAGCCACCAGCAACTGGCCTGCCGACTGGCGCGCGCCCAGCATGCTGGCGATATGCGGTGCCAGCAAACCAAGAAATGCCACCGGCCCCAGCACCGCAGTGACCGCCGACGTCAGCAATGCCACCAGCAGCAGCAAGCCCAGACGGGCGGCAAGCAGATGCAGGCCCCGCCCCTGCGCCAGGCCATCTCCCAGACTGAGCAAGGTCAATACCCGTTGGCAGGCGAGCGCCAGCACGGCCAACAGCAAAACCGCCAGGCTGAGCCCCAGCGCCTGGCCCGGCGTCACCCGGTAACTGGAACCGGACAACCAGGCCAATACCGCCAGGCTGTCGGGCGTGCCCCTGGCCAGCACCGTTTGCAGCAGGGCATCCAGCATGGCAGCCAATGCAATGCCGCTGAGGGCCATCATCCCCGGCGCATACTGATGGCGGCGACCCAGCCATAGCAGGCCAGCCAGCACCAGCAAGGCTCCCAGTAGCGCCAGCATGGTGCCGCCCTGCAGCAAGGAGCGCCCCAGCCAAGCGGACACCAGCAACATGCACAAGGTGGAGCCGGCAGACAAGCCCAACAAATCGGGGCTGGCCAGCGGGTTACGCAATAAGCGCTGCAACAACACGCCCGCCAGCGCCAACCCCGCGCCGGCGCTCAGCGCCACCAGACTGCGCGGCCAGCGCAGCGACCATAACAAGGCATCCGGCCAGCGCCATTGCCAGCCATCGGGGCCGGGTGCCAGGCTGACACTCAGCAGCCACAGGCACAGCACACCGGCCAGCAGCATCAGGCTGTAAGCGGTTCGCCACTGGCGTTGACCACCGGGCATCTGCAATACCGCCTCTTGCTGTGCCGTAGTCAGGCTGCGGCGCACCAGCCACAGCAATAGTGGCGCACCCAGCAAGGCCGTCACCGCGCCGCTGGGCAGACTGCTGCCCGCCCATTGGCCGATGGCCAGCGCCAGACAATCGCTCGCCAGCAAGCACGCCGCCCCCAAGAGCGCGCTGCAAGCCAGTTGCGCCCGTGGACGACGTGCGCCCAGCAACTGGGCCAGATTGGGTGCCAACAAGCCGATGAAGCCGATCAGCCCCACCGCCGTCACCGTCACCGCACCAAGCCACAATGCCGCCAGCAGCAACAGCAGAATGGTGCCCAGCGCCAGTCCCCGACCGCGTGCGGCAGCCACGCCCAGCGACAGCATGGCCAGCGGACGCGGTGCCAGCCACAACAGCAACACAGCCGGAGCCAGGCGCGGCAACAGCCACTGCGTCCATTGCCAGTCGATTTGCGCCAGGTCTCCGGCCCCCCAGACAAACAGATTGCTGGCGTACTGGTCGTGCAATAACACCAGCATGGTGGCCATGCCGCCCAGCAGCAGATTCACCGCCATGCCTGCCAGCACCAGCGGCAAGCCATTCAAGCCGCGCGGCCCGGCCAGCAGCAGCACCAGCGCCAATGCCAGCATGGCACCCAGCAAGGCCGGCCAGCCGCTGGCCAAGGACGGATGGTTCGGCAGCACGATGGCGGCCAGCACCACCCCCAGCCAGGCACCGGACGAAATACCCAGCGTCATTGGCGACACCAGCCGATTGCCACTGAGCTGTTGCAGCAGGCTGCCGGACAGGCCCAGCGCCGCCCCAGCCAGCAAGGCCATGACCATGCGTGGCAAGCTGGCATAAAAAAACTGCAGGCTGGCAACGTCCTGCAATTGCCACCACGCGCCAGCAGGTGGCAGGCCTCCGTCCAGCCACAGGTGCAGGCCCGCCAATACACTCAATCCCGGTAATGCCCAGTACAGCGCCCCAGGCAGTCGGCCGTACAGGCCAGGCTTGGCAATGACATGTTCCATCTCAGGCCACCACCGCCACCGGACAGGGCTGACCGTCCTGCTGCAGCAGGCGGATTTCTATCCCATACAGGCCGGACAGGCGCGGCGACTGCAAAAGCGCCAGCGGAGTACCGTCAAAATACAAAGCACCGCGCTGCAAAGCGATGATGCGGTCAGCAAAGCGCGCCGCCAGATTGAGGTCATGCAGCACCACCACCATGCCGCGCCCGGTTTGCTGGTTTAAGCGGCGCAGCAAGCCCATCATTTCGTATTGATGGGCCAGATCCAGCGCCGAGGTGGGTTCATCCAGCAACAGCAACGGCGACTGCTGGGCCAGCAGCATGGCAATCCAGGCGCGCTGGCGCTCACCACCGGACAGGCTGTCCGCCGCCCGTGCCGCATACTGGCTGACATCGGTATCGGCCATGGCCTGCTGCACCATGGCGGTATCCTCCGCGCCCCAGCGGCCAAACACCCCGCACCAGGGATAACGCCCCAAGGCCACCAGTTCGGTCACCGTCAGCCCGGCGGCATCCGGCAGCCGCTGCGGCAAATAAGCCACCTGACGGGCAAACTGGCGGGCCGACAGACGCGCGTTGGGCACGCCATCGAGCAATACCTGCCCCCGATCCGGCTGCAACTGGCGGGCCAGCACATTCATCAGGGTGGATTTGCCCGAGCCGTTATGGCCCAGGATGACGGTGAATGCCGTCCCGTCCAGCTGCAAGGACGGTATGTCTAACAGGCGGCGTCCCTGACGCTGCACCTGGATATCATGCAAGCTCAACATCTTGTTGTGCCCACTCCTGTTTGAGCAGCGCAATGCGCGCTGCCGGTTTTAATTTCGGACACGTGCTGCACAGTGTCCCGTCACAACGGCGAAAGTGCTGGCAGCAGGCGCGCCGTGCCAGTGCCAGCCGCTCGCCGCCCTGCTCCAACGCCACGGGCCACAAGCCGCTGGCCTGCGGCAGCTGCAAGGCATCCAGCCACTGCTCACACCAGTCGGTTACGGTGGCGTTATCCAGCGTCGGGCGCTGCTGTTGCAGCCGCAACAAAGCAGCGGCCACACAGTCGGCCAGCAGGCGGCCAGCCAGCTTGGGGTGCAAGGGCTGCCGGGCATGCAACTGGACATGCAGGCTGGCGGCGATGGCCGCCAGTTGCCGTGCCGCCTGCTGGCGCAGGCTGGCGGCAGTGGCACGCAGCAGGGTGTGATCCGGCAGGCTGAAGCCCGCCACCATGCCGGGCAGCAGACGCTGGTGCAGCATGGTGAAATCGGGTAGCACGCCAGCCAGCTCCACCGCCAGCACCGTGGCATAGGCAGGCTGCCACAGCAGCAGGCTCCAGCTGCGGCAGCCCCAGTAATGCGGGCCTGCTTCCGGATGCTGCTGCCGCAGCTGCTGCAACAACGGCTCGATGGCCTTGCCAGCGTGGTCAACACCAAACTCATCCGGTGCGGGCGGCCCTACCCGGCCCTCCAGTCCGGGCAAGGCCTGGGCCAGCAGTGGCAGCACACTGCCCAGCGGCAGGGTGCCGCCGGATGCTTCATCAAGTAGCCGCATGGCTGGCCAGCGGATTGCACAAGGTACCGGCAAACTTGAGATTGCCCGCCGGGTTGGCCAGGTCCAGCATTTGCTGGTTATTGCCCAGTTGCAGCCGGTTGAGGCATGAGCGGGCAAACTCCGGCATGAACAGGTCGTAGCGCTCAAAGCGCTCGGCCAGCTGCGGGAATTGCGCCTGGTAGTTGCGCACGCATTGACCGACCTCCTGCCAGAACGCCTGCTCCGGCAGGCCGCAATGTTCATCCAGCATGGCGGACAGGTAACGGAAGAAGCCGTCGAACACATCGGTAAACAGCGCCAGCAGCTTCATTTCTTCCGGCACCTTGACGGCCAAGCGGGCCACCGCCGGAGGCAAGGCGGCGTCCGGGTTCAGGATGGCGGCTTCTTCGGCAATGTCCTTCATGATGGCGCGCTGCGGGATATTGTTTTCCAGTTGCAGGATGAGGTTTTCCCCATGCGGCATGAACACCAGCTCGTGGGCATAGAAGCAGTGCAGCAGCGGTGCCAGATAGGCTTGCAGATAGCGGGCCACCCAGCTGCGCGCATCCAGGCCGGAGCTGTGGATCAACGCAGCCAGCAAGGAGGCGCCGTCGGCATCGACATGCAGCAGCGCCGCCATGGTCATCAGCCGTTTTCCCGGCCCAAGCAAGGACGCCGGGCTTTCGCGCCACAGTGCCGACAACATCTTTTTGTACGGCGAATCCTTGCTGATGCCGCTGTCGAAATAGGGATTGCGAAAACCGATGGAAGCCACTTCGCGCAGGATGGCAAAACCCTGCTGGCGCAGATAGGCATCGCTGTCCACCAGCTGGCGGATCCAGTCGTTGATGGCCGGGGTGGCCAGCATGTAATACGGCGACAGCCCGCGCATGAAGCCCATATTGAGAATGGACAGCGCGGTTTTCACATAGCGGCGCTGCGGCTGGCTGATGTTATAGAAGGTGCGGATGGACTGCTGTGCCAGATAGGCATCCTCGCCATATCCCAGGCAGACGATATGGCGCTGCGCCACTTCCGGAGCAAAGGAAATGGCCAGCTTGTTAAACCACTGCCACGGGTGCGCCGGCATCAGCAGGTAGTCGTCCATCTCCAGTTGCTGCGCCGCCAGCTGGCTGGCAAAGCCGGCCAGTGCCTCGCTGCCCAGCTCCTCTTGCAGCAGGCGCTGGTAGTCCAGGTCAGCCGCGCACGAGAAGGTGGCACGCGCTTTGTGCACCGCCAGCCAGATCAGCCGCTGCGGTGCCGCCGCTTCCGGTGCATGGTGCAGGTAATCCACCGCATCAAAACCAATACGACCGTTATTGGCGACAAAACCCGGATGCCCTTCCATCATGGAAGTTTCCACCGACTGGAAATCGGCACGGGTCAGTTCCTGTGCACTCAAGCCGCCACGGGCATGCTTGTAGGCACTGCCATACAGGGTGCTGCTGATCTCCTCCAGGTACACCGGCATCATGTCATCGCCAATGCCCAGCACCGTCTTGAATTCGATGATGAAGGCCAAGGCGTCCAGCTCGGCGGCGGCCCCCTGCACGGTGCGCTGGATGGATGCCGGGTCGATCAGCCAATGTTCCAGCGCCAGCACACGGGCGCGGAAGCTGTATTCCCCACTGCCATCCGGAATGGGCAGTTGGTAGCTGCCCCAGTCATCCTGCCGGGATTGCAGCACCGGCGTGAGCAGCAGTTCGTGGGAAAACTCGGCAATGGCCTTGCGCACCAGCAGGCGGTTGACCTTGGCCCAGACGGCCGGTTGCAAATGGCTTACCAGTTGTTGCGGATGTTGATGATTGAGGTTTTGCATGGTGTTCCTTAGGCCGGGGCGTGGCAGCCAGATGGCGCCCACCCCGGCAGGGTCAATATTGTCAGCGTGTACACGCGGGCTGGCTGCTCATGGCCTGCAGGTGGGCGGCAAACTGCGCCCGCGTGCAGAAGGCCAGTGCAGCACGCTTGTGCGGCAGCTGGATTTCGCCGTGATAAACAAAACCGGCATAGCGATTGAGCTGGTGGATCTTGTCGTTGCGCACATCCGGCTCCACCACCACGCGGCAGACAGTGGGGTCGGCAAACAGCGCAGCCAGCACCGTATCCATCGCCACCTTGCTAAAACCGCTGCGTGGCCGGGTTGGCGGTGCCAGCAGCAGATGCATGCCGATATCGCCGGGCTGTACCGGGTAATGGCGGCCCAGTTCGTCATGGGCCGGGTCGTAGCGCTCCATCAGGAAAGCCGGCTCCTCATCCAGCCAGGCCAGCCAGGCCTGGGCATGGCCACTGGCCTGCAAGCCCGCATAGGCGGCGCTGACGGCTGCCAGCTCATGCCCCTGCATGCCCCAATAGCGCGCGTAATCGCGCTGTACCCAGTCATGCAGCAAGGGGATGTCCTGCGCAATGCGCAAGTCATGCAGGCGAAAGCAGCCAAACCCCGCCACCTGACGGCTGAACAAGGGGGAAGGCGTGGTCATGGGCAAACTCCTTGGGACAATGCCGGGGCAGGTTCCCGCAGCAAGACAGGGGATAACAGCCAGCACAGCAGCAGCCCCAGCGCGGCCACCACAAACGGGGCCAGCAAGCCATGGCCTGCCACCAGCGCACCGGCAGCGGAAGAGGACAGCAACACGCCCAGGTTCTGGCACAGGCTGATGCGGCTGTAGTCACGGGCATAACGTGCCGGGCTGCTGTGGCGGAACAATTGCACATCCAGCCACACCGTCAGCTGAAACAGCGCCCAACCAAACAGGCAGCGCCCCAGCAACAACAGCGGCAGCCAGGGCTGTGCCTGCAATAGCAAGCCCGCCGCCCCCAACCACCACAGATGGCGCAGGCCGCCGGATGTCAGGCCGCGCTGCTGACGCCGCCGCGCCTGCCACAGCCCCAGCAAAGCCATGACCGCAGGCAGGGCAAATACCGCAGCGGCCAGCAGGCTGTTGTCGATACCGCTTTGCTGCTGCCAGTACAGGGCAAAAAAGCCGCGTACCAGATAGGCACTGCAATAGAACAACAGCATCAGCAGTCCCAACCGCCACAGTGCGCCGGGCACCGCCACCGCAGCGGCGGCGTCCTCCTTCGGCTCGGCCAGCGCGGCGGGAGCGTGCGGCTGGCGACACAGCCACAGGCAGATGCCCATTTGCAGCAGATCGGCCAGTGCCATCAGCAAGAACACGTCCCCCGGTGGCAGCAGACCCAGCAAAGCGCCGCCCAGCAGGGCACCGGCAATGCCACCAAAATGGACAATCACCGACAGCAGGCCAATCAGGCTGCCATGCTGCTGCGGTGGGGTCTGGCTCATCAGCAAGGGGTAGATCAGCAGATAGCTGGCCTTGCACGCCACCATGGCCAGCGAAGCCAGCCAAAAGGCCGTCATGCTGTTGCAGAAGGCAGCGCACAGGCACAGCAAGGCCGCCGCCAACTGGGTAAGCGGCAACAGCCGCAGCAAGTCCACCCGCCGCGCCAGTGCCGCCCAGGCTGGCAGTGCCAGCATCACCACCAGGCAAATGGCCGCCAGATAATTGCCCACCAGGCTGGCATCGTTCACCCCGAAGCGGCTGGCAAAGTACTGGGGATAAAACGGCAGCAATACCGCATCGCCCACCACCGCCAGCGTTGTCAGGGCCAGCAATGCCCGCCTCATGCGCTCATCCGCTCCGGCGCGGGCTGCGATGGCGGCACGGAGAATTGCTGGAAGGCAATGCGCTGCTCCACCGGGTAGTGGGCAATGCCGGTGATGCTGTGAATCAACCGGGCATTGCGGTAGCACGCCATGCCCAGATCCGGCGACGACAAGCCATGCGTGTGCAGTTCGGCGTTTTGCACAAACAGGCGGTGGTCGGCATCGATGCTGTAATCGCGCGCCACGGCAAAGCGGCCTTGCTCATCGCGCTGGATACGCCCGGCAATGGATGCCAGGAAGGCGGGCTGCCGGTAGCCATAACCGGTAGCCAGTACCAGCCCGGCGGTCTCCAGCTGGAAGTCCTGCTGTTGTTCCTGCTGCTGCAAGCTGAGTACAAAGCGCCCGCTGGCCTTGTCATGGCGGCAAGCGGTGAGCGCGGTATTGGCCAGCAGCAGGGTATCCGGCGTGCCGTTGAGGTGCTTGCGGTACAGCAGTTCGTGAATGTCGTTGATCAGGCTGGCATTGATGCCCTTGAACAAGCCTTTTTGCTGCTGCAACAACTGATCGCGCTGCGGCAGCGACAGCCGGTGGAAGTAATCCACATACTCCGGCGAAGTCAGCTCCAACGTCAGCTTGGTGTACTCCAAGGGGAAGAATCGCGGCGAGCGGGTCAGCCAGTTCAACTGGTAGCCGTAACGGTCGATGTCCTGCAGCAAGTCGTAATAAATCTCTGCCGCGCTCTGGCCGCTGCCAACAATGGTGATGGAAGACTGACGCTGCAAGCTGGCCTTGTCGGCCAGATAGCTGGCGGAGTGGCTGGCCACCCCCTGCACCGACTGGCAGCACGCGGGCCACAGCGGCACCGTGCCGGTACCCAGCACCAGATGACGGCCACGGTATAGCTCGCTCTCACCGGTGGCCAGGTTGTGGCAATGCACCTGATAGAGATGGTTGATTTCGTCGTATTCCACCCGCTCCACCCTGCGCTGCCAGCGCAAGCTGTCCAACTGGGCGCACACCCACTGGCAGTACTGGTTGTACTCCTGGCGCAGCATGAAAAAGTCTTCGCGGATGTAAAAGGCGTAAATCCGCCCGCTGTGCTTGAGGTAATTCAAAAAGCTGAAGCGGCTGGTGGGGTCCGCCATGGTGACCAGATCAGCCAGAAACGGCGTTTGCAGCGTGGCATTTTCCAGCAGCATGCCGGGGTGCCAGTCAAAACCGCTGGCCTGATCGAGAAAGACACCGTCCAGGCCGTCCAGCGGCTGGGTCAGGCAGGCCAGGCCCAGGTTGAAAGGGCCGATGCCAATGGCAACAAAATCGTGGATCTTGCTGTTCATGCCATCACCCTCCTGACAATCAAGCGGGAATAGGCGGCTTGCGGGACAAGAATCTGCTTCATGTTTTCATCGCTCCGGGAACTGGCTGTGCCAGTGAGTGGGAGGCCCGGCACCGGCCAACCCCTGCAGGGTCGTCCGGGCGGACAAGGCTGTCGTGGCGGGTACTTAGCCCAGCGCCACGGGCTTACAGGAAGCCCGCCATCCCACCTGTTGCGTGCTGCTTGCCGTCATGAATTCCACTCCTGCAATCTGAATTTTCACAATATTATTGCGAATGATAATAATTATCAATAGCATTATAGCATCGACGTGATGCCGGTCTCACACCGCAGTCATGGTCGAACGCTTCTCGTTGAGCAAGCCGGCAGGGGGCCGGACGCGGGAAGCGGTATCCGTCACCCATCAAGGAAACCGTGATGAACAGCAGCAACAAGCACCCATCGGCCAGCCTGGCTCTGGGTCATGCAGTGTGCATGGCCAGCCTGGCATTGGCCGTGCAACAGGCCTATGCCGCCACAGACAGCACCACGCTGGACACAGTGAAAGTAAGCGCCGATCAAGGCAATGATGCGCTAGCCCCCACCCGGGGCTATCAGGTGGGCAGCAGCAAGAGCGCCAGTAAAACCGATACACCGCTGCAGGACATTCCGCAGGCCGTGTCCGTGGTTACCCGTCAGCAAATTGAAGACCAGCAAGCCCGCACCATCAGCGAAGCACTCAATTACACCCCTGGGGTGTTTACCGGCGCGGTAGGCTCCACCACCCGCTACGACTACATCGTGCTGCGTGGCTTCAGCGACCATCCCACTGCCAATGAATTCCTCGACGGCCTGCGCCTGTTTGGCGACCCGGATGGCTACAACACCTTGCAGATTGACCCGTATGTGGTGGAACGGCTGGATGTGGTACGCGGGCCGGCCTCAGCCAGCTATGGCCAGGCGGCCCCGGGCGGGGTGGTGGCCATCACCAGCAAACGGCCGCTGCAATCGGACTACCACGAGTTATCGCTGACCGTGGGCAATCACCAGCAACGCTGGCTGGGGCTTGATTTTGGCGGGGCGGTAGCCGGGCGCGACGACTTGTCCTACCGCCTGGTGGCCAAGGGCAGCGCCGCCGACCAGCAACAAAACGGTGCCAGCACCGAGCGCTATGTGCTGGCCCCCTCGCTGAACTGGAAAATCAGCGACAGCACCAATCTGCTGTTGCAAGCCTATCTGCAAAAAGACCCCAGCACCGGCTACCACGGCACCCTGCCCTATTACGGCACCGTGGTACCGCATAACGGCAAAACCATCTCCACCGATTTCAATGAAGGCTCCAGTGGCGACGGCATGCGCCGCGATCAGCAATACTTTGGTTATCAGCTGGAGCACCGCTTCAACGATGTGCTGACCTTCCGCCAGCAATACCGCCTGCAGTTGAGCAAGACCGACCTGAGCCAATACTCCGATGTCGGCTGGGTATCGGACAGCTCCGATTTGCTGAACCGTACCTATGCCCGCTCCAGCGAACGTTCCACCGCCCACATCATCGACAACAGCCTGGAAGCCCACTTCAATGCACTGGGGATGAAGCACACCGTGCTGGCTGGCGTGGACTACCAGACCAGCCGCAACAAGGGCGACAACTCCTATACCTACACCGGCACCACCATCAACCCCTTCAACACCGTGTATGACGACAGCAGCCACCCGCTGTCCTACAAGTACTTTGATCGCAAACGCGAGCAAACCGGTGTCTACCTGCAAGACCAGCTGGCATGGGGCAACTGGAAGCTAACCGGCGGCCTGCGCCACGACCAGGCCAAGGTGTCGGAAACCAATACCGGCACCGGTGTCAGCAATAGCTGGGACGGTGGCAAGACCACCGGTCGGCTGGGGCTGGTTTACCAGGCGGCCATGGCCTGAGCCCTTACCTGAGCTATAGCGAAGGCTTTGATCCCAGCCAGGCCTATGCCACCGATAGCAATGGCAATGTGCTCAAGCCGATGCAAAGCAAGCAAAGCGAAGTCGGTATCCGTTATCAGCCGACCAACGACATCCAGCTATCGGCCGCCGTCTACGACTTGCGCCAAAGCAATGTTGCCCAGTACAACGCCACCACCTTCGCATACGACCCCATCGGCAAAGTACGCTCGCGCGGTGTCGAGCTGGAAGCCAATGCCAAGCTGAGCAAGCAGCTATCCTTGCTGGCTGGCTATACCTATACCGACATGGAAGTGACCGAAGGCAGCAACCAGGGCAAAACACCGTACCTGGCCCCGGCACACAAGGCCACGGCGTGGCTGGACTATGCCTTTGACAACGGCATCAATCTGGGCGGCGGCATTCGCCATACCGGCTGGATGTGGGCCGACAGCGCCAATACCCTGACGATTCCGGGAGTGACGCTGTACGATCTGCGGCTACGGCTGCAACTGGGCCAGTTCAGCCCGTCGCTGAAAGGCAGCACGCTGCAGATCAACGCCAACAACCTGGCCAACAAAACCTACGTAGCCTCGTGCTACAGCAGCTACGCCTGCTATTACGGCGAGAAGCGCAATATCAGCGCCACCGTCAGCTACAAGTGGTAATGCCTGGCTGACAAAGCAAAACGCCTGACAGTGTCAGGCGTTTTTTGCTGCTGACGAACCCCCGGTTTTTCGGGGGGTCATATTTTTCTGGGCCTGCTTAACCACTGCAACGCGGCGCTCCACCTTCTCCTTTACGGTTTACCGCCAATTATTTTGGAAGTTGGTAACGATTTATAATTAATGAAAGAAGTACCATTATAAATCATACTGTCCAAATTCAGCACCCCATCCAAAGGGAGCTTGTACTCAATACCAACCCTCTCAGAGAATTTCGATAAAAACGTAGAATTAATAAATTGATCATCTATTAATCTATGCTCCGTGGATTTATTATCAATAATAAAAAATGGAATATCATAATTCTCTCGAAGAGAATTGCCATGCCGAACCGGATTGCTTGAATTATCAACGGTTAGCCCGTGATCCGAAAAATAAAAAATCACATAAGGCTTACCATTCTGCTCTAAAATCTCGGCAGCACTCTTTATAAATAAATCGAGTTTTTGAATTGATGAGAGATAGCAATCTATAATTTTATTGCCGGTATTGAAGTGTAATGGATAGGACTGAAGCCTGTCGCATGGATTGGGATGCGAACCCATCATGTGTGCAAATATCACTTTATCCTCTTTACCACGAATGATATTGCCTATATGAGGCAGCATTTGAAAGTCATCAGAATTTCTTTCGCCGTCATAATCTCCGCTATTTAAAAAAAACTTGTGCTTGGCATGGTACGCAATAATTGTTGCCGGAGTGTCAAACCGCCCAATGCGCCCTTGATTTGACACCCAATACGTCTCCAAACCTGCTTTGTTTGATAAATTTACAATATTATTTGCGGCTTCTTTTTTATTTTCATCAAACCTTGCCAGTGTTCTTGGCAGTGAGAGAAAGGTATTTGGCGCAGGTGAAATTACATTCGTATAAAAATCACCATTGGCATTTTTTAGCCACGGCGTTGTATTTAGCGGATAGCCATAAACAGACATGTATTCGCGCGTAACGCTTTCACCAATAATGACTAATATATTTTTATACTGAATATTTTTTTTGATGATAGTGAATTGATCTTTAACTGAAATACCTTGCTTTAAGATTTCAACTTCAGCCTTTGCCTCTGAGAACCCCATGCACGCTGCAATGGCAAATCGTTTTGGATACGAATTTATATTTAATAAAACAAACACAATAAGAAATAAATACTGGATTTTTTTTGAACTTGAATTTGAACCCCATGATGCAATAACAAAAATAAAGAGAAAAAGCATTGCCAAGCAACATAAAACAATACCGATAACATTTAGTTTAATAAACTCAATTGCTTCGGACGTGTTTGTTTGCAAAAAGGATGCCGCATGGCCTATATTTATTCTTCCGTAGGAGTGCCCGGCTGGCATGTATAAGATGATGGCGATAAACAATATAAATAACAAACTCAGTGCTATTTTATTTTTTCTTGCAACCGCAAACATTACGAACGTCAGGCATGCATTTCCAAGACTCCCATATCCAGTATTGCATGGAACAAGAAATGAAATAGCTATTGCAGAAATAAGCCAAATTCTATTGGTAAATATATAGTGAATTGCTTTTTTAAAAATCATCTTCACGAATAATTTTTCCTTAATTTGGATTTATAAAAGTGATTTGCTTTGTTTTGAAAGTAATTTCAGGTGGGTATTGGTGCATAGTGCTTGCAAACGCTGCTGGTTTCTTTTGCAAGATTTAAGTTCAATATCCAGCGAAGGAGATTTTCGACCCCTCGGCGTGCGGCCGTGCTCTCAGTTATGCAGGTGAATCTGAGAGTAAATTTGATTCTTGACTACTTATATAAGCCTCCGCATGTCAAACGCCTTGCTTATGTCTTTAAAATGCGGAACCGCTGAAAGGCCCTTTGTCAAGCGCTGGCGTCATTCAAATCAAATGACTTGAAAACTTATAATCACAGCTAAACTTTTGTCGCACTTATCAGGTGATGGTGGCTGATGATAGAGATACTCATCTTTAAATCAACAGATGGAGGTATCGGCCTACATAGAAGGGAATAGCAGGATGCAATGCGACTGATCGTGATCGCATAAAGGCTAGAATGGTTTTGGATACAACGCATAGGGAAGCAGAAAAGAGTCGATAGCCTGGCGGCCATTACCTTATTCGGCAGCCTCCTTGCGATCCATAAGTAAACTAACAGAGAACTTGCTGAAATAAAAAAGGCCGGATTAAACCCGGCCTTTCAGATTATTCACAAACTATCTCTCTTAATT
>NZ_JBMDJV010000025.1:0-82810 GCF_057809375.1 Aquitalea sp. FG25 | reverse complement strand
CTGACGTGATCATTCACAATCTGTTGAAAGTTCAACAGTTTATGCGTCTAACATGTAGCGGACAAGATGAAATAGCATCCTTAGGTATTTGTACGAAGGCACCTTGTTGCGCCTGGGTAGACTGCCAACAAAACCGTCATCACGCATCCATGCATCAGGATCGTCCAGCTTTTGCTGTTGCAGAGATTGCCTGCAGTCTGGATCAGGGGTTCATGCGCACGGTGGTCCTTGAGCTGCCGCATCGTAGGTGTAAAGGTGGGCCTCGCGTCAGTTTCTCCCTTGCCGGTTAACCTGGTGGGCTAGGTTGACGTTTATCTTGGCTGCACGCTTGACCCGCCCTTGATTGAAATACGATAATTGCCAGTTTTTTCAACTGCTTAGTCATCATTTTTGCTGGATGTCCCGCCTGTGTGCCTGACGGCTGCCATCTTGCTGAAATAGAGGCACTTTTTGTGGTGTTCTCGCGATGAAAACAGGCAAGTATGGTCGAAATGAATAGTCATCAGCTTACCGCCAGTCCCACTGCAAGCCCCGCTACATCAGGGTTGCGTGCTTCATTGCCTTCTCGCCGCTTGTCCATCGCCCCGATGCTGGACTGGACCGACCGCCATTACCGCTACTTTGCCCGGCAAATCACCCGCCACACCTGGCTGTACACCGAAATGGTCACCACCGGTGCGCTGCTGTATGGCGATGTGGAACGGCATTTGCGCTTTGACGAGGCCGAACACCCGGTGGCCTTGCAATTGGGCGGCTCCGAACCATCCGAGCTGGCGCAGTGTGCGCGGCTGGCGCAGCAGTGGGGCTATGACGAGGTGAACCTCAATGTGGGTTGTCCGTCCGAACGGGTGCAGAAGGGGGCCTTCGGGGCCTGCCTGATGGCTGAGCCACAGTTGGTGGCGGACTGCGTCAAGGCCATGCGCGATGTGGTGGATATCGATGTTACCGTCAAGCACCGCATCGGCATTGATCAGATCGAGCATTACGACTACCTGGCTGGTTTTGTTGATCAGGTGGCCGCTGCCGGTTGCACCACCTTTATCGTACATGCGCGCAATGCCATCCTTAAGGGCCTCAGTCCCAAGGAAAACCGCGAA
This sequence comes from Aquitalea sp. FG25, assembly GCF_057809375.1. Classification (NCBI taxonomy): domain Bacteria; kingdom Pseudomonadati; phylum Pseudomonadota; class Betaproteobacteria; order Neisseriales; family Chromobacteriaceae; genus Aquitalea; species Aquitalea sp. FG25. Next base: position 81,713 of record NZ_JBMDJV010000025.1, on the reverse strand, counting down.
ATCCCGCCGCTGAAATACGACTACGTCTACCGCCTGAAACAGGAAAGACCGGAACTGGAAATCCTGATCAATGGCGGGGTAAAAACCAATGCCGAGATTGCCGAACACCTGCGCCATGTCGATGGCGTGATGGTGGGGCGCGAGGCCTATCACAATCCCTGGCTGATGGCCGAGTGGGATGCTGCTTTCTATGGCGACGACAGTACTGCCGTCAGCCGCCAGCAGGTGGTGGACGCCATGTTGCCTTATATCCGTGCCCGTCTGGCTGAGGGCCATAAGCTGCGTAATATTGCCCGCCATATACTGGGCTTGTTCCAGGGCATGCCGGGCGCACGCCAGTGGCGGCGCATGCTGTCCGATGCCAAGCTGCTGGATGGTGCCGACGAGGGCCTGCTGTTGCAGGCATTGGCGGCCATGCCGTCGCGCGTGTCCGACACCGAATAATCCGTGCTGACAGCAGGGTGGACGCGGCATGTGCTGCCGCTTACCCTGCGGTTCTGCTCTGTACGCAACAGGATAAATCCACATGTTTGACAAACTGGTTCTCGCCAGCAATAACGCTGGCAAGCTGCGTGAGTTTTCCGCCCTGCTGGCGCCGTTGGGCGTCACTGTTATTCCACAAGGCCAGCTGAATGTGCCGGAATGCCCGGAGCCGCATTACACCTTTCTGGAAAATGCGCTGGAAAAAGCCCGTCATGCCAGCCATGTCACCGGCCTGCCCGCCTTGGCTGACGATTCTGGCATCTGCGTGGAAGCACTGGGCGGCAAGCCGGGTGTGCTGTCGGCGCGTTATGCCGGTGAGCCCAAATCAGACGAGCGCAACAACGCCAAGCTGATCGAAAAACTGCAAGGCAAGGACAATCGCCGCGCCTGGTATTACTGCGTGCTGGTGCTGGTGCGCCATGCCGACGATCCGCAACCGCTGGTGGCCGATGGCATGTGGCTGGGCGAAGTGCAGGATACCGCAGCAGGCGAGGGCGGCTTTGGCTACGACCCCTACTTCTACCTGCCGGAATTCGGCTGCACCGTGGCGCAGTTGGCGGCTGAGGACAAAAACCGGGTCAGCCATCGCGGTAAGGCCATGCAGGCCATGCTGGCCAAACTGCGTGAGCTGGCATGAGCGTGATTGACCTGTCCGGGCTGAAGGGCGGCCTGCGCGAACTGCCGCCGCTGTCGCTGTATATCCATTTCCCCTGGTGCGTGCGCAAATGCCCGTACTGCGATTTCAACTCGCACGAGCTGAAAAACAGCAGCGGCCAGACTGTGCAGTGGAATCCGCAAGCTGGCGTTGCCAGCGGCGGTTTCGACGAAATGGCCTATGTGGAAACCCTGCTGCGCGATCTGGAATACAGCCTGCCCGCCATCTGGGGCCGCAGCGTCAGCACCATCTTCATGGGCGGCGGCACGCCCAGCCTGTTTTCCGCCCAGGCCATGGACACGCTGCTGGCGGGCATTCGCGCCCGGCTGCGCTTGTCGCCGGAAGCGGAAATCACCATGGAAGCCAACCCCGGCACCTTCGAGGCGGAAAAATTCCGTGGCTACCGCGAGGCCGGCATCAACCGCCTGTCCATCGGCATCCAAAGTTTCAATCCGCAGCACTTGCAAGTGCTGGGGCGGATTCATGATGGCGATGAAGCACGCCGCGCCATCGACATTGCGCTGTCCTGCTTCGACAACGTCAATCTCGACCTGATGTATGCCTTGCCCGGCCAGACACTGGAACAGGCGCTGCAGGATATCGACACCGCCTTGTCGCATGGCATCACCCATCTGTCGGCTTATCACCTGACGATTGAACCGAACACGCTGTACGCTGTACGCACGCCGCAGAACCTGCCGGATGATGAAGTGTCAGCCGACATGCAGGACGCCATCGAGGCCCGCTTGGCCGCTGCCGGTTTCGAACATTATGAAACCTCAGCCTTTGCCCGGCCCGGCAAACGCAGCCGCCATAACGTCAATTACTGGCAGTTTGGTGACTACCTGGGCATTGGTGCCGGCGCGCACGGCAAGATCAGCAGCCACGAGGGCATTGTGCGCGAAATGCGCCACAAGCAACCGGCGGCCTATATCCAGGCGGTGGCCGATGGCCAGCCGGTGCAAAGCAGCCGCAAGGTGAAGCGTGATGAATTGCCGTTTGAATTCATGATGAATCTGCTGCGCCTGACCGGCGGCTTTGAAACGCGCCTGTTCACCGAGCGTACCGGTTTGCCTGTATCCTGTATCCGCAATGAATTGCAGCAGGCCATCCAGCAAGGATTGCTGGCGCAAGATGCCACCACTATTCGCCCCACTTTGCAGGGGCAACGTTTTCTCAATGACCTGTTAACCCTGTTTCTTGGGGACGGAGATCAGTAAATGACCAAAGAAATCATCCACACTGCAGATGCACCGGCCGCTATCGGCGCTTACTCCCAGGCCGTGAAGGCTGGCAACACCGTTTACCTGTCCGGCCAGATTCCGCTGGACCCGGCCACCATGACCGTGGTGGAAGGCGGCTTTGCCGCTGAAACCCATCAGGTGTTCAAAAACCTGAAAGCCGTGTGCGAAGCCGCCGGCGGCAGCCTGGACCAGATCGTCAAGCTCAATGCCTACCTGACTGATCTGTCCAATTTCGCCACCTTCAACGAAATCATGGGCCAGTATTTCAGCCAACCTTACCCGGCACGTGCTGCCGTGGGTGTGGCCAGCCTGCCCAAGGGCGTGCAAGTGGAAGCGGAAGCGGTACTGTTCCTGGGCTGATTTTTCGCCCGCTTACCGCAGAAACAGGCGATCTTGATCGCCTGTTTTTTATTGTGTGCATCATCCTGACTAATGGCGCAGCAGCCAGTACCGGGGGAATCGGCTTTCATCTGGAGTCCGAATCCTTGTGCTGGAGCCCTGACCATGTACCGCCTTCTTTCCCTGCTGCTCTGGCTACCGCTGTCGACTGTGCTGCAGGCTGCCGTATTCAAATGTATCAGTCCCTCCGGTCAGCACAGTTATCAGGACCATCCCTGCCCGGCAGATCATGTGACCCATACCCTGGAACGCGGCTATTTCAGCCAGATCAGCCGCGAGCCTTACCAGCGGGAAGCGGTCAAACTACAGAAAGGGCAGCCCGCTGGGCAGGATTGGCAGTTGCAGCGGGAGCAGCGTAAAACACAGCAGTTGCGTCAGCGCCAGCTGCAGCAGGCGCTGAAAACCTGCAAACAGCTGCGTAGTCGCCAGCACAAGCTGCTAGGGCAGCTACAGCACCGTCGTTCTGCGCTGCAAACACAGCGTTTACAGGAGCAGCTTGCCAGCCAGCAGCTGGCCTTGCAGGATGCTGGCTGTATTCCATGATGCGAGATGACCATGCCCAGCCATGCTTTTGAAATCGTCAATGTGTTTGCCGAGACCACCTTTGGTGGCAATCCACTGGCGGTATTTACCGATGCATACAGCTTGTCGGATGCATCCATGCAAGCACTGGCCCGGCAGATGAACCTGTCAGAAACGGTTTTTGTCTTGCCCTCAAGCCAGGCCAATGCACGTTTGCGCATTTTTACGCCCGCCCTAGAGCTGCCATTTGCTGGCCATCCCACCCTGGGGGCTGCCGCAGTGCTGTATCGCCAACAGGGGTTTAACGATGCCTTTACACTGGAAACAAACGCTGGGTGATTTCCATTGCGCATCAGGATGGCCTGTTTACCTTGCAAGCCAAGCCGGCGCGCGAGCGCGATGCCATGCTGGCCATTGACGCGGCAGCAGCCATGCTGGGTTTGCCCGCCGACGCCATTGCAGCCGCCCCCAGCTGGCTGGATACCGGCAGTGAGCAACTGTTAATCCAGGCAGCCAGCCGGGAGGCGGTTCTGGCTGCGCAGCCAGTGCCGGCCTTGTTGGCCCGTGACGCCTGCCTGCGACCGGGCCGTAGTGTCGCCTATCTGTGGCATGAGGCTGACAATCTGGCTACGGTGCGCTTGTTTTTTGTGCAAGGAGGCGCGGTGCTGGAAGACCCAGGCACCGGCTCTGCCTGCGCTAACCTTGGTGGCTGGTGCACTCTGCATCAGCGTTACCCCCTGCAGTGGAGAGTGGAGCAAGGGGCGGTGTTACAGCGGCCAAATGTATTGCACTTGACGGTGGATGAGCAGCGTCGTATTTATGTCGGCGGTTGCGTCATTCCTGTGGCGCGTGGTGAATTTGTCTTGTGAACCGGAGCCATGCTTGACGGTTAGCCAGCCCCTTGGCATCCTAGAGCCACAGCTCCAAACTAGCGTTTCAAAAAAGACAGACAACACGAGGAAAACATCATGAGCACATTGTGGAAAGCCGCTGTCGTGGCCCTGGGGTTCACCGCACTTTCGCATGTAGCACTGGCGGATAGCCCGATCGGCAGCTGGAGAACCATTGATGACGATACCAAGCAGGCCAAGGCCGTGGTACAGATTGCCGAAGGTGCCAATGGCGAGCTGTCCGGCAAAATCGTCAAGCTGTACCAGAACCCGGATGTGGTGTGCGAAGCTTGCGATGGTGAACGCAAAGGCAAGCCGGTAAATGGCATGACCATTTTGTGGGGCCTGAAAAAAGATGGCGATACCTGGGCCAACGGCAAGATTCTGGATCCGCACAATGGCAAGGTATACAGCGCCAAGATGAAAGTGGTGGATGGTGGTAAGAAGCTGGAAGTGCGCGGCTTCCTGGGGGTTTCGCTGCTGGGTCGCACCCAGGTGTGGGAACGCCAGTAAAGCTTAATCGATAGATGCGGAACAGGGCGGCATGCCGGCAAGGGCGCGCCGCCCTGTTTTTTGGGTACAATCCATGCTGATGACCCAAGCCAATGACCTCGCCAACCAGCCACTTAGCGTGGCCCCCGCTCTGGCCAAGAAGCTGGACAAACTCGGCCTGCGCCGTCGTTTTGATCTGGTCCTGCACCTGCCGCTGCGTTACGAAGACGAAACCCATCTTTACCCCATCGCTGCCGCGCCATATGGCCAACCCGTTTTGGTGGAAGGGCGGGTCATCAGTCACGACGTACAGTTTCGGCCACGCAAGCAGTTGATGGTGCGCATCGAGGATGCCAGCGGTGTGTTGGTATTACGCTTCATTCATTTTTACCCCAGTCAGCTCAAGCAATTTGCCGATGGTGCGCTCATTCGCGCCATGGGTGAGATCCGTCGTGGTTTTCATGGCGATGAAATGGTGCATCCCAAAACCCGCGAAGTCGTAGAAGGCAGCCCGCTGGCGGAAAGCCTGACCCCGGTCTATCCAACAGTTAACGGTGTCACCCAGCCGATGCTGCGCAAGCTGATCCACAACGAACTCAAGCTCCTGCCTCTGCCAGAGACCCTACCGGAGTCGGTGATTGGACACCTCCGGTTGCAGAGTTTTGCCGATGCGGTGCGCCTGTTGCATTCTCCGCCGCCCGAATATTCCGCCAGCCAGTTGTCCGAGCCGGGCTTACCAGCATGGCAGCGGCTCAAGTTTGATGAGTTGATGGCGCAGCAACTTTCCATGCGCCTGGCCTACCGTGCACGCCGCCAGGGGCAGGCCGCAGCAATCCGGGGCAGTGGCAAGCTCAGGCAGGCGCTGTTTGCGCAGCTGCCGTTTAAACTGACCCAGGCGCAACAAAAAGTGCTGGAAGAAATCAATGCTGACCTGGCACAGGCACACCCCATGCACCGGCTGTTGCAGGGCGATGTCGGCAGCGGCAAGACGGTGGTGGCTGCGCTGGCTGCCTTGACCGCCATTGAAGCAGGCTTCCAGGTTGCCCTGATGGCACCGACCGAAATCCTGGCCGAGCAGCATTACCGCAAGCTGTCCGGCTGGCTTGCGCCGCTGGGGCTGACTGTCAGTTGGCTGTCTGGCAGCCTGCGAAAAAAACAAAAGGAACAAGCGCTGGAACAAATGGCCAGTGGAGCTGCACAGCTTGCTGTCGGCACTCACGCGCTGTTTCAGGATGGTGTCAGTTTTTCCCGGCTGGGGCTGGTGATTGTGGATGAACAGCACCGCTTTGGCGTGGGCCAGCGCTTGGCACTCAAACAGAAAGGGCAGGAGCCGCATCAGTTGATGATGTCGGCCACGCCGATTCCCCGCACGCTGGCGATGAGCTTTTATGCCGATCTGGATGTCTCGGTGATTGACGAATTGCCACCCGGGCGTACACCAGTGGTCACCAAGCTGATCAACAGCAGCCGGCGCGAAGAGGTGATCGATTACGTACACAAAACCTGTAGCGAAGGCCAGCAAGTGTACTGGGTATGTCCGCTGATTGAAGAGTCGGAAACGCTGCAGTTGCAGACTGCGGTAGACACCCACCGCGTACTGGCCGCCCAGCTGGCGCAGTGGAAGGTGGGGCTAGTGCATGGCCGGATGAAGCCGGACGAAAAAGCCGCCGTGATGGCTGCGTTTACCAGCCGGGAGCTGCATGTGCTGGTTGCCACCACCGTCATCGAGGTGGGCGTGGACGTACCCAATGCCAGCTTGATGGTGATTGAACATGCCGAGCGCATGGGCCTGTCACAGTTGCACCAGTTGCGCGGGCGAGTAGGGCGCGGAACGGCACGCAGTGTCTGCATGCTGCTATTCGAAAGCCCCTTGTCGGATGTGGCTAAGGCACGCTTGAAAGTGATTTATGAAAATGTAGATGGTTTCGAGATTGCGCGGCAGGATTTGCTGATTCGTGGCCCCGGTGAATTTCTGGGTGCGCGGCAAAGCGGGGTGCCCATGCTGCGCTTTGCCAATCTTGAAGACGACATCGCATTGCTGGAAGCTGCGCGGGAACTGGCCCCGGAAATCCTGTTGCGCTGGCCCGAAGCTGTGGATGCGCATCTGGAGCGCTGGCTGTCCGGGCGGGAGCAGTTTCTCAAGGCTTGAGCCTGTATCCTGGGCTGCTGCCAGGCAGTGGTAACGCTGCTCGCTTGAATCGGGGGACGACTCTTGTGTGCCTGGTGCAGCGGCAAGCAGCAAAAAAAAAGCGCCTCAGTCCGTGAGGATTGAGGCGTCAAAGGATTGCTGCAAACAACAAAGGAGAAACCATGATTAAGCGTGTTTATATTAGCAAATAATAAAATAACGAATCAATGGTGTTGTTGCCGCTGTTTGATCCTGATCAAACTTCACCGGCCATGATGCCCATCATAGAAAAAGCCGCCCTAGGGCGGCTTTTGTCAGCAAGCAACTACGGACAGCTTTACTTCAGCCAGTTGCTGGCCAGGTAATACAGGCTGCCAGCCAGCAGCATGGCCACCGGCATGGTAAATAGCCAGGCCAGCAGGATGGAGCGTACGGTAGACCATTGCAGGCCGGCTTTGTCAGCCACCATGGTGCCTGCTACGCCGCTGGACAACACATGGGTGGTGGAAACCGGCAGGCCAAACTGGCTGGCAAGGCCAATGGATACGGCTGCGGTAAGCTGTGCCGACATGCCCTGCGCGTAGGTCATGTCTTTCTTGCCAATGCCTTCACCAACGGTTTTTACCACGCGACGCCAGCCGATCATGGTGCCTCCACCCAGCGCCAGCGCCACGGCAATAATCACCCAAGTCGGGGCATATTCGGTGGTGACGGTCAGATCCTTGCGCAGATTGCTCAGCAACTGCTTGTCGTCAGCACTGAGGTTGGGCAGGGAGCCGGCCTTCTTGGCGGCATCATCCAAGCAAAGCAGATCGGTACGCACATCCCAACGCTTGTTGTCCGGCAGATTGCGATAGGTGCTGCCATCGCCCAGCGCACTGATCAGGTTATCAGCGGTGCGCAGGGTATCGCGGGGGCGACAGTCATGCATATTGCTGTCTGCAGCTACCGGCTTGAACATGGTGTCCAGTGCGGTCTGGTGGCGGTTGTAGAACTGTTGCAAGTGCAGGGCTGCATCGCGCGTGCGCTCGATCTGGTAAGGCGTGCTGTCCAGATTGAGTACATATTTGGCCGGCACGATGCCGATCAGCACCAGCATGATCAAGCCGACACCCTTCTGGCCGTCATTGGAACCGTGGGAGAAGCTGACCCCCATGGAGCTGACGATCAGCATGAAGCGCATCCAGAACGGCGGGTGCTTGCGGCCTTCCACCTGCTGTCGCTGGAAAGGTGTCTTGTGCATATTGCTTTGCGGGCGCGAACGGCGCAGTACCATCACTAACAGACCGGAAAGCAGGGCGCCAACCAGGGGCGAACACAGCAAGGACAGACCAACATCAACGGCTTTGGCCCAGTTGACGCCTTGGGCCAGCGGTGTGCCGTTGATCAGGCAATTGGCCAGGCCAACACCCAGGATGGCGCCGATCAGCGTATGTGAGCTGGATGCCGGCAAACCGAAATACCAAGTGCCCAGATTCCAGGCAATCGCAGCGGTCAGCAGGGCAAACACCATGGCCATGCCGCGTGCGGTATTGACCGAAACCAGCAGGTCAACCGGCAGCAGGTGAACGATGGCGTAGGCAACGGCAAGACCGCCAGTCAGCACGCCAAGAAAATTAAACATGCCGGAGGCAAAAACCGCCAGCCGTGGCTTCATCGACTGGGTGTAAATGACGGTGGCAACTGCGTTAGCCGTATCGTGAAAACCGTTGATGAACTCGAAGGCCAGGACAAAGCCCAGCGACAGAACCAGGGTGATGGCCACATGCGTGTCCAGCCCTGCGAAGAGGTCCAGCATGATCATGAAAATCGTGTAAAGGAAAGCCGGGATTGTTGTGTCCAGACCTGCAGGCGTCAAGTAAATGAGACAAAAAAAACAGCGCTTGTCGCTTTCACGCTGCGTAAAGTGGACTGTCCTTGACAGGCAAGGTATTTGCTCGCTTTTTTCAGGCAGTTATACAAAAAATCTGCCTGCATCCAGCTGCGGGAGTATGCGGGATGATCAATGCAAAATCCCCCTGCTTGCATGGTGCGAGCAGGGGGATATCTGCACAGAAATCAGCCGAATTTACCGGTGATGTAGTCTTCGGTCGCCTTTTGCTTGGGGGCGGTGAAAATATTGTCGGTTTCACCAAATTCCACCAGCTCACCCAGATACATGTAAGCCGTAAAGTCAGACACCCGCGCAGCCTGCTGCATGTTGTGCGTGACGATGGCGATGGTGTAGTCCTCTTTCAGTTCATGAATGAGTTCTTCGATGTGCGCCGTGGAAATCGGGTCCAGCGCCGAGGTCGGTTCATCCAGCAGCAATACTTCCGGGCGAGAGGCCACGGCGCGGGCTATGCACAGGCGCTGTTGCTGACCGCCGGATAGCGAATTGCCGGACTGCTTCAGCTTGTCCTTTACCTCATCCCACAGCGCCGCCTTGCGCAGCGCCCATTCCACGCGATCATCCATTTCCGTCTTGGACAGCTTTTCGTACAGCTTCACGCCGAAGGTGATGTTGTCGTAGATGGACATCGGAAATGGCGTCGGCTTCTGGAACACCATGCCGACCTTGGCGCGCAGCAGATTGATATCCACATCGCGGCCCAGGATGTTATGGCCATCGAGCAGGATTTCACCTTCCGAGCGCAAGCCTGGGTACAGCTCGTACATGCGGTTGAAAGTGCGCAGCAGCGTGGATTTGCCACAACCGGACGGGCCGATGAAGGCCGTCACCATGCGCGGAGCAATTTCCAGATTGATGTTTTTCAATGCGTGGAAGTTGCCGTAAAAAAAGTTCAGATTCTTGACCTGAAGCTTGACGTTGTTATCAGCCATAGTCGTCATGCCTTAATGCGATTGGGTTTTCTGGCTGCCCATCCAGCGGGCAAGGATGTTAAGCGTCAACACGCTCAGGGTAATCAGCAGGGCACCTGTCCAGGCCAGGGTGTGCCAGTCTTCGTACGGGCTCATGGCAAACTGGAAAATCACAATGGGCAGGTTGGCCATCGGCTGGTTCATGTTGTTGTTGAAGAACTGATTATTCAAGGCGGTGAACAGCAAGGGCGCGGTTTCGCCGGAAATGCGTGCCACCGCCAGCAGGATGCCAGTCAGCACGCCAGCCTTGGCCGAGCGCAGTGTCACAAACAGGGTGATTTTCCATTGCGGCGAACCTAGCGCTGCGGCAGCTTCACGCAGGGTGTTGGGGACCAGCCGCAGCATGTTTTCGGTGGTGCGCACCACCACCGGGATCACCAGCAGGGCGAGGGCAAGAGAGCCGGCCCAGCCAGAAAAATGCCCCACGCTGACAACATAGACTTCATAGACAAACAGGCCGATCACGATGGACGGTGCCGACAACAGGATGTCATTGATGAAGCGGGTGGTGGGTGCCAGCCAGCCACGCTGACCGAACTCCGCCAGATAGATGCCGGCCAGAATCCCGATTGGCGTACCGATTGCGGTACCGAAAACGGTCATCATCAGGCTGCCGTAAATGGCATTGGCAAGGCCGCCCTGACTGCCTGGCGGCGGCGTGCTCTGGGTGAATGCCTGCAGGTTGAGACCCGACAGGCCGTGCTGCAGCAGGGTAAACAGAATCCATAGCAGCCAGAACAGACCAAAGGCCATGGTAAGGGTGGATGCCCCCATATTGAAGGCATTGACCAGACGACGACGGCGGTAGATGGATGTATTCATGATGCTGCTGCTTTCGCTGCGGCCCTGCAGTTTCACAGGTTCGCTGATGGTGCTGTTGGTCATGATAATGGTGCCTTGTCAGGATGCCTTGCCTTCCTGTTTTTGCAAACGCAGCAACAGGAGTTTGGCGCAGGCCAGTACGACGAAGGTGATGAAAAACAGGATCAGGCCCAGCTCGATCAGGGAGGCCATGTGGAATTCTCCGGTAGCTTCGGCAAATTCGTTGGCCAGGGCGGATGAAATCGACTGGCCAGGCTCGAACAGGCCTACGGCAAAACGGGAAGAATTACCAATCACAAAGGTCACCGCCATGGTTTCGCCCAGTGCGCGGCCAAGGCCCAGCATGATACCGCCCACTACGCCGGTCTTGGTGTAGGGCAGCACCACATAGCGCACGACTTCCCATGTCGTGGAGCCCAGGCCGTAAGCCGACTCCTTGAGCATGGTGGGCACCACTTCAAACACATCACGCATGACCGAGGCGATAAAGGGAATCACCATCACGGCCAGAATCAGGCCGGCGGTAAATACGCCAATGCCCATCGGGGCTCCCTGAAACAGCAGGCCGATCAGCGGAATGTCTCCCAGATTGTCAATCAGCAACGGCTGCACGTGATCCGCAAACAGCGGGGCAAACACAAACAGGCCCCACATGCCGTAAATGATGGACGGAATCCCTGCCAGCAGTTCCACGGCAATCCCCAGCGGCCGCTTGAGCACGTTAGGGCAAAGCTCGGTCAGGAAGACGGCAATGCCAAAGCTGACCGGTACGCCAATCAGCAAGGCAATCACCGACGTTGCCAGGGTGCCGAATACCGGAACCAGGGCACCGAATTTCTGCGCTACCGGATCCCAGTCGCTGTCGATCAGAAAGCTCCAGCCAAATTTGCTCAGGCTAGGCATGGCCCCAATGATCAACGAAATCAGAATGCCAACCAGCAAGGCCAGTACCAGAAAGGCAAAGCAACGCGTGGCTATTCTGAACAGATTGTCTAGCAGCAGTTGCCGCTGCATTTGCTGGTTATTGCTGAACTTTTCCATGAGGGATACTCGGTCGCGTCTCAGACAAAAAGCCGGGGTGGTAAACCCCGGCCTTGTAGCTACAGCAACTGACACGGTGCTTGTGTGCACTGCCATGTACTGTAGCCAAGCTGCTATCAATTCAGAACCGGCTTGCCGCTGGCATCAGTAATCTGCTTCCAGCTGGTGCGAATGACAGCCTTGACGTTGTCCGGCATCGGGATGTAATCCAGATCCAGCGCAGTCTTGTCGCCATTCTTGTAAGCCCAGTCAAAGAACTTCAGTACTTCGGTGCCTTGTGCCGGCTTGTCCTGCTTCTTGTGCATCAGGATAAAGGTGGCACCAGCAATAGGCCAGCTGTCTTTACCCGGCTGGTTAGTAAGCAGCAGGTAGAAGCCCGGAGCCTTCTTCCAGTCGGCATTGGCTGCAGCAGCACGGAAAGACTTGTCGCTAGGCGCTACAAAGTTGCCCGCTTCATTTTTCAAACCACCATAAGCCAGTTTATTCTGCTTGGCGTAGGCATACTCGACATAGCCGATGGAACCCTTGATGCGGGTTACGTAGTTGGCCACGCCTTCGTTACCCTTGCCACCCACACCGGTCGGCCAGTTTACAGCAGTGTTGGAGCCAACTTTGCTAGCCCACTCGCTGGAAACCTTGGAAAGATAATTGGTGAAAATAAAAGTTGTACCAGAACCATCAGAGCGGCGTACCACGGTGATTTTCTGATCCGGCAGCTTCACGCCCGGGTTCAGGCTGGCAATGGCCGGGTCATTCCACTTGGAAACCTTGCCCATGAAGATCTCGGAGAGCAAAGGGCCGGTGAACTTCACTTGGCCGGCTGCGATGCCCGGAACGTTCAACACCGGTACCACGCCGCCCAGTACGGTCGGGAACTGGGTCAGACCGGATTTTTCCAGTTCTTCCGGCTTCAGCGGCATGTCGGAAGCGCCAAAATCAACAGTCTTGGACTGGATCTGCTTGATGCCACCACCAGAGCCGATGGACTGGTAGTTCATATTGTTATTGGTTGTTGTCTTGTAGGAAGTGGCCCACTTCGCATACAGGGGATAGGGGAAGGTAGCGCCGGCACCGGTAATATCGGCGGCCATGGCGGCACCAGCAACGAAGCCGGCGGACAAGGCCAGCGAGGCGACCAGACGTACAGACTGTTTCATGCTTGCTCCTGAGTATTGGGGTAAGGGCCTGCTTAAGTGTTGAGGCGCATCCTATCCCTCCTACTTTTCAGAAATATTACAAGTCGTCGAAAAGCCGTATGCGAAGTTTTGACACCATCGAGAGTGGGGTATAATCCGCAGCTCTTATATGGAGACGACCCAACATGGCTGGCAAGTTGATTATCGGCAACTGGAAGATGAATACCCGCGCACAAAGTGCCCAATCCCTGGTGGCGGCATTGCTGGCCGATCCGGTCTGCAACCAGCCCTGGGTCGGTGTCGCTGTGCCTGCTGTTTATCTGGCCGCGCTGGGAGCGCAGCTGTCAGCACAGGCATTGCAACTGTCTGCGCAGGATGTCAGCAGCTTTGCCGACGACGGTGCTTTTACCGGCGAGGTCTCGGCAGCCATGCTGCGTGATGTGGGTTGCCGTTATGCGCTGGTTGGGCATTCGGAGCGTCGGCAGTATTTTGGTGAAAGCAATCCGGCATTGTTGGCCAAGATGAATAATGCCATGGCCGCAGGCCTGGTGCCGGTGCTGTGTGTTGGCGAAACGCTGGCTGAGCGCGAAGCCGGACAGTATCTGGACGTCATTTTCAGCCAGCTGGCCATCCTGGCGGAAGTGAACGCGGGTGAGTACGTCATCGCCTATGAGCCGGTATGGGCAATTGGTACCGGCAAGGTTGCTTCGCTGGAACAGATTGCCGAGATTCACACCGCAATCAAAACGTGGTGCTTGCAAAATGCCAAGCCCTCCGCTAATATTCGCGTCCTCTACGGCGGCAGTGTAAAGGCAGAGAATGCCGAGTCAATCCTGAAGACAGAAAATGTCGATGGAGCCCTTGTTGGTGGGGCATCTCTGGACGCCGGATCCTTCAGGATGATTTGCCAGGCCGCAGGAAAATTGATATAGTATGGAACTTATTAAGACGCTTATTTGGGTTGTAAACCTCCTTTCCGCCGCGACGATTATCGTCCTTGTTCTCATGCAGCATGGCAAGGGTGCGGATATGGGTGCAGCTTTCGGTAGCGGCGCTTCCGGAAGCCTGTTCGGTGCGTCTGGTTCTGCGAATTTTTTGAGTAGAACCACTGCAATCGCAGCGGTTGTATTCTTCTCCACAAGTCTCACCCTTGTTTATCTGTCGGGGGGCGGAAAAACAGATCTGGGTGTGATGGGTGGTAAGGTTGAGCAAGTTGCGCCGCAAATCCCGGTCGGGGCAACCACTGGCAAAGCTTCGGGCACGACATCAAAAATTCCGGAGTGACAGTAAAGTTATATAGTGCCGACATGGTGAAATTGGTAGACACGCTATCTTGAGGGGGTAGTGGCCGTAGGCTGTGTGAGTTCGAGTCTCACTGTCGGCACCACCATTCAAAAATAGGCCACCGGGATTCCGGTGGCCTATTTTATTTGGAGCCAAGGAGGGTAATTCCTCCTTTTTTTGGGGGTGTTCGGGAAATGCTGCAAAATTATTTTCCCATTCTGTTGTTTGTCATCGTCGGTTTGTTGGTCGGCGTAGGTCCTATTGTTCTTGGCAAGGTCCTCGCACCCAATCGTCCCGACCCTGAGAAACTCTCTCCTTATGAGTGCGGATTCGAGGCCTTCGAAGACGCACGCATGAAGTTTGACGTTCGCTACTACCTCATCGCCATTCTGTTCATCCTGTTCGATCTGGAAATTGCATTTCTGTTTCCCTGGGCTGTGGTCCTGAAAGAGCTTGGTGCCTATGGCTTTGGCGTAATGGTGGAGTTCCTGGCGGTGCTTACGCTGGGCTTCGTCTACATGTGGAAAAAGGGAGCGCTGGAATGGGAGTAGAAGGTATTCTGGAAAAAGGCTTCGTTACCACGACAGCCGACAAGCTCATCAACTACACCCGGACCGGTTCGCTGTGGCCCATGACCTTTGGCTTGGCCTGCTGTGCGGTGGAGATGATGCATGCCGGTGCCGCGCGTTACGACCTGGACCGTTTCGGCATCGTTTTCCGTCCCAGTCCCCGTCAGTCTGACCTGATGATCGTGGCTGGTACGCTGTGCAACAAGATGGCACCAGCGCTGCGCAAGGTGTATGACCAGATGGCGGAACCGCGCTGGGTCATCTCCATGGGTTCCTGTGCTAACGGTGGTGGCTATTACCACTACTCCTATTCTGTCGTCCGTGGCTGTGACCGCATCGTGCCGGTCGATGTCTATGTGCCGGGCTGTCCGCCGACTGCCGAAGCACTGCTGTATGGCATCATTCAGCTGCAGAACAAGATCAAACGCACCTCTACCATCGCCCGATAAGGTAAGCACTTATGGCCTCCAAGAAAATGGAAGCACTGGGATCGGTCGTCGAGCGTGTGCTGGGCGACAAGCTTGTTTCAAGCGCGCTGGCCCTCGATGAACTGACCATCGTCTGCAAGGCGGCAGATCTGACTGACGTGGCCACCACGCTGCGTGATCACGCCGAACTGTCTTTTGAGCAACTGATCGACCTGTGTGGTATGGACTACAGCGCCTACCGTGACGAGCCGTGGGATGGACCGCGCTTTGCCGCCGTCTATCACCTGCTGTCGCTCAAGCACAATGTCCGTATCCGTCTGCGCGTGTTTGCCGAAGACGACAGCTTCCCGCTGCTCGCCTCGGTCAACCCCATCTGGAACGCAGCCAACTGGTTCGAGCGTGAAGCATTCGACCTGTACGGCATCGTGTTCGAAGGCCACCCCGACCTGCGTCGCATCCTGACTGACTATGGCTTTGTCGGCCATCCGTTCCGCAAGGATTTCCCGCTGTCCGGCCACGTTGAAATGCGTTACGACCCGACCCAGCAGCGCGTAATCTACCAGCCGGTCACCATCGAACCGCGCGAAATCACTCCGCGTATCATCCGTGAGGAGAACTACGGTGGCTGAGATCCGTAACTACACGCTGAACTTCGGTCCCCAGCACCCGGCAGCCCACGGCGTATTGCGCCTGGTACTGGAGCTGGACGGTGAAGTCATTCAGCGTGCCGACCCGCATATTGGCCTGTTGCACCGTGGCACCGAAAAACTGGCTGAAAGCAAGACTTTCATCCAGTCGCTGCCGTATATGGACCGTCTCGACTACGTGTCCATGATGTGCAACGAGCACGCCTACTGCCTGGCCATCGAAAAGCTGCTGCAGATCGAAGTGCCGCTGCGTGCGCAATACATCCGTGTGATGTTTGCCGAAATCACCCGCATCCTGAACCACCTGCTGTGGATTGGCGCACACGCCATCGACATCGGCGCGATGACCATGTTCCTGTACGCTTTCCGTGAGCGTGAGGATCTGATGGACTGCTACGAAGCCGTGTCCGGTGCCCGTATGCATGCCGCCTACTTCCGCCCGGGTGGTGTTTACCGTGATCTGCCGGACTCCATGCCGCAGTACACCGTATCCAAGATCAAGAACGCCAAGGAACTGGCGCGCCTGAATGAAGGCCGCAAAGGTTCCATGCTGGACTTCATCGACGATTTCACCAAGCGCTTCCCGACTTATGTCGACGAATACGAGACTCTGTTGACCGATAACCGTATCTGGAAGCAGCGTACCGTGGACATTGGCGTCGTCAGTGCTGAGCGCGCCAAGAACCTGGGCTTCTCTGGCCCGATGCTGCGTGGTTCCGGTATCGAGTGGGACTTGCGCAAGAAGCAGCCCTACGATGTATACGACCGTCTGGACTTCGACATCCCGGTGGGCAAGGGGGGCGACAGCTACGATCGTTACCTGGTGCGCGTGGAAGAAATGCGCCAGTCCAACCGCATCATCCAGCAATGTGTTGCCTGGCTGCGTGACAATCCCGGCCCGGTCATCACTGACAACCATAAAGTGGCTCCACCTTCCCGCGAAGGCATGAAGTCGAATATGGAAGATCTGATTCACCACTTCAAACTGTTCACCGAAGGCATGCACGTGCCGGAGGGTGAGGCTTATGCTGCCGTGGAACATCCGAAGGGTGAGTTTGGTATCTATCTGGTATCCGACGGCGCCAACAAACCGTACCGACTGAAAATCCGTGCCCCGGGTTTTGCCCATCTGGCAGCCCTGAATGAAATGGCTACGGGTCACATGATTGCCGACGTGGTCGCCATCATCGGTACCCAGGATATCGTGTTTGGGGAGATCGACCGCTAATGCTATCCGCACAATCACTCGCCGCCATCGACCGCGAAGTCGCCAAATATCCGGCAGACCAGGCACGTTCGGCGGTCATGGGCGCGCTGCGCATTGCCCTGGTGGAGCGCCGTGAAACCGGCAAGACACCGGAAGAGCGCTGCCTGAATACCGAGGTGATCGAATTCGTTGCCAACTACCTGCAGATTCCGCCGGTAGCCGCCTACGAAGTAGCCACCTTCTACAATATGTACGACATGAAGCCGGTTGGGCAGTACAAGATCACGGTCTGCACCAACCTGCCCTGTGCCCTGTCCGGTGGCGTCAATGCTGCCGAGTACATCTCCAAAAAGCTGGGCATCGCCATTGGCGAAACCAGTGCCGACGGCAAGTACACCTTGCTGGAAGGGGAGTGCATGGGTGCCTGCGGCGATGCGCCGGTCTTGCTGGTGAACAACCACAAGATGTGTAGCTTCATGACGCCCGAAGCAATCGACAAGAAACTGGCGGAGCTGAACTGATGGCAATCTTCGTCAATGGTGTGATTTTCGACGGCGTCGACACCTCTGCGCAGGACTGCTGGAAGCTGGAGGCCTACGTGGCCCGTGGCGGCTACCAGGCCCTGCGTCGCATCATCGAATCCAAGATGGCGCAAGAAGATGTGATCGCCGAAGTGAAAAATTCCGGTCTGCGCGGCCGTGGCGGTGCGGGTTTTCCCACCGGGCTGAAGTGGAGCTTCATGCCGCGCTCCTTCCCGGGCGACAAATACGTGGTGTGCAACACCGACGAGGGTGAACCGGGTACCTTCAAGGACCGCGACATCCTGCGTTTCAACCCGCACGCGCTGATCGAAGGCATGATCATCGCTGGCTACGCCATGGGAACCAAGGCGGGCTACAACTACATCCACGGTGAAATCTTCGAAGAGTACGAGCTGTTCGAAGCCGCACTGGATGAAGCCCGTCAGGCTGGTTTCCTGGGCCAGAACATCCTCGGCAGCGATTTCAGCTTCGATTTGTTCGCCCACCATGGTTATGGCGCCTACATCTGCGGTGAAGAAACCGCGCTGCTCGAATCGCTGGAAGGCAAAAAAGGCCAGCCGCGCTTCAAGCCGCCGTTCCCGGCCAGTTTCGGCCTGTACGGCAAGCCGACCACCATCAACAACACCGAATCCTTCGCCTCCGTGCCCTTCATCATTCGTGATGGCGCACAGAAGTTCCTGGAAGCGGGCAAGCCCAATAACGGCGGCACCAAGCTGTTCTCGGTATCCGGTCACGTAAATCGTCCGGGTAACTACGAGATTCCGCTGGGCACCCCGTTCTCGGTACTGCTGGAAATGGCTGGCGGCATGCGTGATGGCAAAAAGCTGAAAGCCGTGATTCCGGGTGGTTCTTCCGCCCCGATCCTGCCCGGCGATGTCATGATGCAATGCACGATGGACTACGACAGCATTTCCAAGGCTGGCTCCATGCTGGGCTCTGGCGCTGTCATCGTGATGAATGAAGACGTGTGTATGGTGAAGGCGCTGGAGCGTCTGGCCTACTTCTATCACGAAGAGTCCTGCGGCCAGTGTACGCCGTGCCGCGAAGGCACCGGCTGGCTGTACAAGGTGATCCATCGCATCGCCAACGGCGAAGGCCGTCCGGGTGATCTGGAGCTCCTGGATTCGGTAGGCAATAACATGGCCGGCCGTACCATCTGTGCACTGGCAGATGCTGCCGTGTTCCCGGTTCGCAGTTTCACCAAGCACTTCCGCAATGAGTTCGAGTATCTGATCGAACACAAGAAGCCCTTGGTGGACCACAAATGGTGTTGAGCGATGCTTGAAATCGAAATCGACGGTAAAAAACTGACTGTCCCGCAAGGCAGTACCGTGATGGATGCCGCCCATTCCGTGGGTACGCACATCCCTCACTTCTGCTACCACAAGAAACTGTCCATCGCGGCCAACTGCCGCATGTGTCTGGTGGAAGTGGAAAAAGCACCCAAGCCGCTGCCCGCCTGCGCTACGCCGGTGACCGACGGCATGAAGGTGCATACCCATTCCGACATGGCCAAGAAGGCACAAGCCGGTGTGATGGAATTCCTGCTGATCAATCACCCGCTGGATTGCCCGATCTGTGATCAGGGTGGCGAGTGTCAGCTGCAGGATCTGGCTGTGGGCTACGGTAATTCTTCTTCCCGCTATCAGGAAGAAAAGCGCACCGTGGTGGGCAAGGAGATGGGCCCGCTGGTATCGGCAGAAGAAATGGCGCGCTGCATTCACTGCACCCGCTGTGTTCGCTTCACCGAAGAAATCGGCGGTTTCCAGGAAATCGGCATGGCCAACCGCAGCGAATTCTCGGAAATCATGCCCTATCTGGGCAAGACCGTTAATTCGGAAATCTCCGGCAACGTCATCGACCTGTGCCCGGTTGGCGCGCTGACTTCCAAGCCTTTCCGCTACACCACCCGTGCTTGGGAGCTGTCCCGCCGCAAGTCGGTCAGCCCGCACGATGGTCTGGGTTCCAACCTGATCGTGCAGGTGAAATCCAACGAAGTGATGCGTGTACTGCCGTTGGAAAACGAAGCCATCAACGAATGCTGGATCGCCGACCGCGACCGCTTCTCCTATGAAGGCCTGAATTCGGCTGAGCGTCTGCAAAAGCCGATGATCAAGTTTGACGGCAAGTGGCACGAAACCGACTGGGAAACCGCACTGGCCTACGTGGTCAAGGGCCTGAACGGCGTATCTGCCGATCACGGCAAGGATGCCATCGGCTTCCTCACCAGTCCGCACTCCACTACCGAAGAACTGTATCTGGCACAAAAGCTGGCCCGTGCTTTCGGTGTCAACAACATCGACTATCGTCTGCGCCGCAGTGACTTCTCGGCCGATGCCGCCCAGCAAGGTGCGCAGTGGCTGGGTTCCAGCATTGTGGAGCTGTCGAGTGCCAAATCCATCCTGGTGGTGGGTAGCACCCAGCGCAAGGAACAGCCGTTGCTGGCTTCCCGCCTGCGTCAGGCCGTGAAGAAGGGCAGTGCGCTCAACGTCATCCACGTTGCAGACGATGCGCTGCTGACCGCAGTCAATGCCAAGCTGATCGTATCGCCGCTGGCGCTGGTCAATGCGCTGGCCCAGGTGCTGAAGGCCGTGGTTGAGCTGAAGTCTGCCCAGACTACAATCGATCTGGCTGCCGTTACCGTAGGTGCCGAGGCGCAAGCCATTGCCGCCAGCCTGACTGGTGCCGAATCCGCTGCCATCGTGCTGGGTAATGTGGCCCAACACCATCCGGCATTTACCCAACTGCTGAAGCTGGCGCAGGAAATCTCTGCGCTGACTGGCGCACGTTTCGGCCTGCTGGCTGAAGCTGCCAACAGCACCGGTGCTGAACTGGTTGGTGCCTTGCCGCATCGTGCTGCCTTCGGTGCCGCAGCGACTGTCGGTCTGAACGCTGCTGCGATGATTGCCGCGCCGCGCAAGGCTTATGTCCTGCTCAACACTGAAGTCGAGTCTGACAGCTACAACCCGCAAGCTGCGGTAGCCGCCATGAAACAGGCTGCCACCGTGATTGCGCTGACAGCCTACAAGGGCGCTGGCCTGTTGGATTACGCCGACGTGCTGCTGCCGATCGCACCGTTCTCCGAAACCGCCGGCTCCTTCGTCAACATGGAAGGCAAGCTGCAAGCCTTCAATGGCGTGGTCCGTCCGCTGGGTGAAACCCGTCCGGCCTGGAAGGTACTGCGTGTACTGGGCAATATGCTGGGTCTGACTGGTTTCGAGCAGAACAGTGCTGAAGAAGTCCGCGCAGAACTGCTGGCCAAGGGTTCCATCGAATCGGCCTTCAACAATGCACTGGGCGATGTAGCCATCAATGCTGCCGTGGCCACTGGTCTGGTGCGCATTGGCGAAGTGCCGCTGTATCAGGCTGATGCCATCTGCCGTCGTGCGCCGTCGCTGCAGAAAACTGCTGATGCAGCTGCGCCGGTTGCCACCGCTCACTCCAGCCTGCTGGCCAGCCTCAAGGTGGCTGCGGGTTCCCAAGCGCTGCTGCGTCAGGGTAATGGCGAGCTGAAGGTACTGGTTGAAGCTGATGACAGTCTGCCGGCTGACACCGTGCGTCTGGCAACCGCGCATCCGCTGACCGCTGGTCTGGGTGGCATGTTCGATTCCATCGCGCTTTCACAGGGGTAAAACATGGAGTTCTTGCAAAGCATTCTCGGTAATGAAGCGGGGCTCACGGTGTGGACCCTGCTGAAAATCATCGCCATCGTGGCACCGATGATGATTGCCGTGGCCTATCTGACCTACTTCGAACGTAAAGTCATCGGCTATATGCAGATCCGTATCGGCCCTAACCGGGTTGGTCCGCTGGGTCTGTTGCAGCCGCTGGCTGACGGTCTGAAGCTGTTGATGAAGGAAATCATTCTGCCGGCGCAGTCCAGCAAGGGCTTGTTCCTGCTGGCTCCGGTGCTGGCCATTGGCCCGGCACTGGCTGCCTGGGCGGTGATTCCTTTCACCGATACGCTGGTTCTGGCCAATATTAACGCGTCCTTGCTGTACATCCTGGCGCTGTCGTCCATCGGGGTCTACGGCATCATCGTGGCCGGCTGGGCTGGTAACTCCAAATACTCCTTCCTGGGTGCCATGCGCTCTGCTGCTCAGATCGTTTCTTACGAACTGGCGATGGGCTTTGCACTGGTTGGCGTACTGATGGTGTCCAGCAGCTTGAACCTGGTTGACATCGTCAAGCAGCAAGGGCATGGCATGGCTGGTGGTTCGCTGTTCTCCTGGAACTGGCTGCCGCTGTTCCCGCTGTTCATCGTTTACCTGATCTCTGGCGTGGCGGAAACCAACCGCGCACCGTTTGACGTGGCTGAAGGTGAATCCGAAATCGTGGCCGGTTTCCACGTGGAATACTCCGGCATGGCCTTTGCGGTGTTCTTCCTCGCTGAATACGCCAACATGATTCTGGTATCGGCGCTGACTTCCATCCTGTTCCTGGGTGGCTGGCTGTCGCCCTTCCCGGCAAGCTGGGGCCTCTTGGGTGCCGGTGGTTTCTTCTGGCTGGCGATGAAGATGGCGTTTGTGCTGTTCTGCTTCCTGTGGTTCCGCGCGACTTTCCCGCGTTATCGCTACGACCAGATCATGCGTCTGGGCTGGAAGGTGTTCATTCCCGTTACCCTGGTGTGGATCCTGGTCCTGGGTATCTGGATGATGACCCCGCTGTCGCTATGGAACTGAGGGGATAGGTAAAGAACATGGATACGATTCGCAACTTTTTCAAAACCTTCCTGCTGGTGGAACTGGTCAAGGGTCTGATGCTGACCGGGCGGTATTTCTTTGCCCGCAAGATCACCGTCCAGTTTCCGGAAGAGAAAACGCCGATCTCCCCGCGCTTCCGTGGCCTGCATGCGCAGCGCCGCTATGCCAACGGTGAAGAGCGTTGCATTGCCTGTAAGTTGTGCGAGGCGGTGTGCCCGGCAATGGCCATCTCGATCGAGTCGGAACAACGTGAAGATGGCACCCGCCGTACCTCGCGCTACGACATCGACCTGACCAAGTGCATCTTCTGCGGTTTCTGCGAAGAAGCCTGCCCGGTGGACGCGATTGTGGAAACCCACATCTTTGAATACCACGGTGAGAAACGTGGCGACCTCTACTACACCAAGCCGATGCTGTTGGCGGTGGGTGACAAGTACGAGGCCGAAATCGCTGCCAACAAGGCAGCCGATGCCAAGTACCGTTAAGGGGGCCTCATGAGCATGACTACGGTTATTTTCTACATCCTGTCCGCGATCCTGCTGTTTGCAGCAGTGCGGGTGGTGACTGCCAAGAACCCGGTACACGCTGTGCTGTACCTGGTGCTGGCTTTCTTCACCAGCTCCGGACACTGGCTGCTGCTGCAGTCGGAGTTTCTGGCCATTACCCTGGTACTGGTTTATGTCGGCGCAGTGATGGTGCTGTTCCTGTTTGTGGTGATGATGCTGGACATCAATATCGAGCAATTGCGCGAGGGTTTCTGGCGCAATTTCCCGGTGGCGGCAACTGTCGGCCTCATCATGGCTTTCGAAATGGTACTGATCCTGACCAACCCGCATACCGGCCTGGCTGATTATAAAGCCGGTGCCGCACTGGCAGCTGATGCCAGCAATGTGAAGGTACTGGGTCGTCAGCTGTATACCACCTACCTGCTGCCGTTCGAGCTGGCTGCGGTTGTGCTGCTGGTAGCCATGGTGGCTGCCATTGGTCTGACCCAGCGTAGCCGCAAGGATACCAAGGTGGTGGATGCCGGTGATCAGGTCAAGGTGCGCAGTCAGGACCGCGTACGCATCGTGAAGATGCAAGCCGAGAAAAACGTGGAAGCGGCCGATACAGCCGAGTCCGGTGAGCAACAGGCCTGACGGCCGAACAACATAAGGGAGGAAATGTGCTGACACTAACTCACTTCCTGGTGCTGGCCGCAATCCTGTTTGCCATCAGCGTGCTGGGGATTTTCCTGAACCGGAAGAACCTGATCGTGCTGTTGATGGCCATCGAACTGATGCTGCTGGCAGTGAATTTCAACTTCATTGCCTTCTCGCATTACCTGTCCGATACAGCAGGCCAGATTTTCGTGTTCTTCATCCTGACGGTAGCAGCGGCAGAATCCGCCATTGGCTTGGCCATTCTGGTGGTGCTGTTCCGCAATATGCGGACCATCAACGTTGAAGACCTGGGCAGCCTCAAGGGCTAAGGCAAACCGGTTACCAAACTACAAAGCACACAAGCATGGATATGAAAAGCTTATACCTGCTGATAGCGCTCTCACCTCTGGTGGGGTCCATCATCGCAGGCTTGTTTGGATGGGCAATCGGCCGCCGCGCTTCCCACGTCGTGACCATTCTCGGCGTGGCAGTCTCGGCAGCCCTGTCCTTCAAGGTACTTTATGCCTTCCTCACGGGGCAGGCTGAAGTTTTCAACGCGCCGGTCTACACCTGGCTGACGGTTGGGGGCTATGAGTTCTCCGTCGGCTTCCTGGTGGACTCGCTGACCGCAATGATGCTGGTGGTGGTGACCTTCGTGTCGCTGATGGTGCATATCTACACCATCGGTTACATGCAGGAAGACCCGGGCTATCAGCGCTTCTTCAGCTACATCTCGCTGTTTACCTTCTCGATGCTGATGCTGGTGATGAGCAACAACTTCATCCAGCTGTTCTTCGGTTGGGAAGCGGTGGGCCTGGTGTCCTACCTCTTGATCGGCTTCTGGTTCAAGCGTCCGACCGCCATCTATGCCAACCTCAAGGCATTCCTGGTGAACCGTGTGGGTGACTTCGGTTTCCTGCTGGGTATCGGTCTGGTACTGGCCTACTTCGGTGGCTCGCTGAACTACAGCGACGTGTTTGCTGCTGCGCCGGCACTGGCCAACAAAACCATCCAGATCATCCCTGGTTGTGATTGGTCGCTGCTGACCGTCACCTGCATCCTGCTGTTCATCGGCGCGATGGGTAAGTCGGCTCAGTTCCCGCTGCACGTGTGGCTGCCGGATTCGATGGAAGGCCCGACCCCGATCTCCGCGCTGATTCACGCGGCGACCATGGTGACTGCCGGTATCTTCATGGTATCGCGCATGAGCCCGCTGTTTGAAATGTCCGATACCGCGCTGAACGTGGTGCTGGTGGCTGGTTCCATCACCGCCCTGTTCATGGGCTTCCTGGGCATCGTACAGAACGACATCAAGCGCGTGGTGGCATACTCCACGCTGTCGCAGCTGGGTTATATGACGGTTGCTCTGGGCGCCTCGGCCTACCCGGTTGCCATGTTCCACGTGATGACCCACGCCTTCTTCAAGGCCTTGCTGTTCCTTGGCGCCGGTTCCGTCATCATGGGCATGCACCATGATCAGGACATGCGCAATATGGGTGGCCTGCGCAAGTACATGCCGATTACCTGGCTGACTTCGCTGCTGGGTTCGCTGGCACTGATCGGTACGCCGTTCTTCTCTGGCTTCTACTCCAAGGACTCCATCATCGAAGCGGTACAGCTGTCGCATCTGCCGGCAGCCGGTTTTGCCTACTTCGCGGTGATTGCCGGTGTATTCGTGACCGCCTTCTACTCCTTCCGCATGTACTTCCTGGTCTTCCATGGCAAGGAACGCTGGATGGAGAAGAAAGATGACCATCACCATGGTCATGACGATCATGACCATCATCATGGTCTCGGTCCGAACGACAAGCCGCATGAGTCCCCGTGGGTAGTGACCCTGCCGCTGGTATTGCTGGCCATTCCGTCGGTGCTGGTGGGCTTCTTTGCCATCGAGCCGCTGTTGTACGGTTCCTTCTTCAAGGGTGTGATCACCATCAACAGTGAAGCACACCCGGCGCTGGAAGAACTGGCACACGAATTCCACGGCTCGGTAGCCATGGGTGTTCACGCCTTCACCTCGCTGCCCTTCATGCTGGCACTGGCCGGTGTGGTAACCGCTTGGTTCTTCTACATGAAGGCACCGCAGATCCCGGCTGCCATCAAGCAGAAGTTCAGCTTCGTGAACCAGATCCTGGAAAACAAGTACTACCTGGACGAACTGTATTACGCAGTGTTTGCCAAGGGCTCCCGTGCTCTGGGTACCTTCTTCTGGAAGGTGGGCGACATGCTGCTGATCGACGGCCTGGTAGTGAATGGTGCAGCCAAGCTGGTGGGAACCTTCTCCAGAGTGGTACGCAAGCTGCAGACCGGTTTCATCTACAGCTATGCCACGACCATGATTATTGGCGTGCTGGCTCTGATGACGCTGTGGTTCTCGCAGATCATCCTGCGCTAAGGCCCAGACCTCTGGAATTGGAATAACTACTTAGGTTTTGACTATGTTCACAAATCAGTTAAGTCTGGTGATCTGGGCCCCTATCGTGGCCGGGTTGCTGGTACTGGCTACGGGAGGAGACCAACGGGCCACCTTGGCTCGCTGGGTCGCCGTAGCCGGTGCCCTGATCGGTTTTCTGTTGTCCCTGCCGCTGTTTACCGGCTTTGACAACCTGAACGGCGGCATGCAGTTTGAAGAAGTAAAGCCGTGGATCGCCACGTTCGGCATCCAGTACCATCTGGGTGTTGACGGCATCTCCATGCTGTTTGTCATCCTGAACAGCTTTACCACGCTGATGGTGGTGCTGGCTGGCTGGGACGTGATCAAGAAGCGTCAGTCGCAGTACATGGCTGCTTTCCTGATCATGTCCGGCCTGATCAACGGTGCTTTCGCCGCGCTGGATGCCATCCTGTTCTATGTCTTCTTCGAAGGCATGCTGATCCCGATGTACCTGATCATCGGTGTCTGGGGTGGCCCGCGTCGTGTATATGCATCGTTCAAGTTCTTCCTGTACACCCTGCTCGGTTCGCTGCTGATGCTGGTTGCCTTGATCTACCTGTACTTCCAGGCTGGCAAGACTTTCGACATCCAGGCCTTCCAGGCAATTGCCAAGATTCCGCTGCACGTACAGATCCTGCTGTTCATCGCCTTCTTCCTGTCTTTCGCAGTGAAGGTGCCGATGTGGCCGGTACATACCTGGTTGCCGGATGCCCACGTGGAAGCGCCGACAGGCGGTTCCATGGTGCTGGCAGCCATCACCCTGAAGATTGGTGCTTACGGTTTCCTGCGGTTTGCCCTGCCCATCCTGCCGGATGCTGCACGTGAACTGTCGTGGATCATGGTGGCCCTGTCGCTGGTGGCCGTGGTGTACATCGGCCTGGTAGCGCTGGTGCAAACCGACATGAAGAAACTGGTGGCTTATTCCTCCATTTCCCACATGGGTTTTGTCACCTTGGGCATGTTCATGTTCACCGGTTCGCACCTGAACCAGTGGGCGGTTGAAGGTGCGTTGGTACAGATGGTGTCGCACGGCTTCGTTTCCGCCGCTATGTTCTTCTGTATCGGTGTGATGTACGACCGCGTGCACAGCCGCAACATCGCCGACTACGGTGGTGTGGCCAACAAGATGCCGATCTTTGCTGCCTTTATGATGCTGTTTGCCATGGCCAACTCCGGTTTGCCGGCAACTTCCGGTTTTGCCGGTGAGTTCATGGTGATCATGGGTGCGGTACAGGTGAACTTCTGGTACGCCGCGCTGGCCGCAACCACCCTGATCTTCGGTGCTGCTTACACACTGTGGATGTACAAGCGGGTGATCTTTGGCGAGGTGAGCAATCACCACGTTGAAGAAATGGCTGACGTGAACAAACGCGAGTTCCTGGTGCTGGTCGTTCTGGCCATTGCGGTGCTGGGCATGGGTCTGTATCCGCAAGGCTTCGTCGAGAAGATGCACCTGTCGGTAAATGACCTGATTGCGCATGTTGCGCAGACCAAGCTCTAAGCTAAGGCCATAAGGAAAACATAATGAATTGGGCTGATCTGAACCTGATGCCTGCATTGCCCGAACTGTTCATGTCCGGGGCAATTCTGGTCATCCTCATGCTCGATGCCTTTATCTCGGACGCAAAGCGTGGGGTGCACTATGGCCTCGCTTTGCTGACGTTGGCAGGCTGTGCCGTCCTGCAGGTGCAAACCTACTCGGCGGTGCCGGTACATACCTTCTCTGGCATGTTTGTCAGCGATGCCTTGTCCAGTCTGGTAAAGCTGGCCATGTATGGCAGTACCTCCATCGTGCTGGTATACAGCCGTCAGTACATTGCTGACCGTGGTCTGCTGCGCGGCGAGTTCTTCACCCTAGCGCTGTTTGCGCTCTTGGGCATGAACTTTATGGTATCTGCTTCCAGTTTCGTGTCGCTGTACATGGGTCTGGAACTGCTGTCGCTGTCGCTGTATTCGCTGATTGCGCTGCAGCGCGACTCGGTGAAGGCAACCGAGTCGGCCATGAAGTACTTCGTTCTTGGCGCACTGGCTTCCGGTTTGCTGTTGTACGGCATTTCCATGATTTACGGTGCCACGGGCTCGCTGGATCTGGCGCTGGTTGCCAAGGCAGTCAAGTCGCACTCCGCCAATGACATGCTGTTGGTGTTTGGCCTGGTGTTCATCGTGGCTGGCCTTTGCTTCAAGCTGGGTGCCGTACCGTTCCACATGTGGGTGCCGGACGTTTACCAAGGCTCGGCCACTGCCGTTACCCTGATGGTGGGTGCAGCACCGAAGCTGGCTGCGTTTGTCTTCGTACTGCGCATCCTGGTGCAAGGCCTGGAAGCCATGGTGGCCGACTGGCAGGCAATGCTCGCCTTGGTGGCCGTGCTGTCGATGGCTATTGGTAACATCACTGCCATTGCACAAACCAACATCAAGCGCATGCTGGCTTACTCCACCATCTCCCATATGGGCTTCCTGCTGTTGGGCCTGTTGGCTGGTACCCCGGATGGCTACGCCGCTGCCTTGTTCTACGCCCTGATCTACGTGCTGATGTCCATGGTCAGCTTCGGTATCCTGCTGGGTCTGTCCCGTGCCGGTTTCGAATGCGAAACCCTGGATGATCTGAAGGGCCTGAACAACCGCAACAGCTGGTATGCGCTGCTGATGCTGCTGACCATGTTCTCCATGGCTGGTGTACCGCCGCTGGCGGGCTTCTACGCCAAGTTTGCCGTGATCAAGGCCATTGTGGACATCCACCTGTACTGGCTGGCGATCGTTGCTGTGATGATGTCGCTGATTGGTGCCTTCTACTACCTGCGTGTCGTGAAGACCATCTACTTTGATGAAGCTCAGGATAGCTCCGCCATCGTGATGCGTGCAGACATGAAGCTGGTGTTGTCGGTGAATGCCATTGCCCTGCTGGTGTTGGGCGTGGTTCCGGAACGTGTGATCGTGCT
Organism: Aquitalea sp. FG25; assembly: GCF_057809375.1. Lineage (NCBI taxonomy): Bacteria > Pseudomonadati > Pseudomonadota > Betaproteobacteria > Neisseriales > Chromobacteriaceae > Aquitalea > Aquitalea sp. FG25. The sequence continues at coordinate 53,144 of NZ_JBMDJV010000025.1, read as the reverse complement.
GTGCATGCAAGCGATGAAACAGTCGCTGGCTGCCATCTAAACGAAAGTTCTGTACATGCAAGCCAGTGTTGCTACCTTGCTGATCGTCGCCTTCCTGGCGGCAAACCTGCCGTTCCTGACCTCGCGTCTGGCAGGCGTGCTGCCGATTGCCAACAAGCACTTTGGATGGCGTTTGCTGGAAATGGTGGTGCTGTTTCTGCTGGTTGGCCTGTTTGCCCGCTTTCTTGAGGCCAAGCAGATGCCGGTCCAGCAGCAGCACTGGCAGTTTTATGTCACGACAATTGCCTTGTTCTTGGTGTTTGCTTTTCCCGGTTTTGTCTACCAGATGTTCTGGAAGAAGCGTAGTAGTTAAGCTGCATGGCTAAAGAAAAACCCGGCTCAGGCCGGGTTTTTTTATATCTAGTGCAGCAACGGTCGTAGAGGAAAAAGGATAGGGGTATCGCGGTATGACTGATGGTTGCCTGGGGGAGTCGATCACGGCTGGTGTTGTGTAAGAGCATCGGGATGGGATGACCAAACCCAGCTGCATAACTGATTAGGCCCGCGATGATCGACACACCGCTTGATGGCCAGCGGAAAAACAAAACCCGGCGTGCGCCGGGCGATGCCGATAGATTTACACACCCGCTATCAGTAAATGCGTGCTTCACCTTCTGGGCGGTTTTTGAAGCGCTTGTGCAACCAGAAGTATTGCGCAGGGATCTCGCGAATGCGCTCTTCCAGAAAGGCATTCATGCGTCGGGTATCGGCCACGACATCATCTGTCGGGTAGTTTTCCCACGCAGGATAAAATTCCAGCTCGAAGCGGTGACCAACGCGACGGGCAATGAGTGGCACAACACGTGCACGCGCCAGCTTGCTGATGCGAGATAGGCCGGTAATGGTGGCGGCATCTTTTTCGAAGAATTTCACGAACACCGAGTCGCGTACGCCAAAGTCCTGATCGGGCAGGTAAAGGAAAGGAGTATGTTCCTTGCGCATGGCCTTGATGATGGAGCGCAGGCCTTCATTGCGCGGCACGATATAGCAGTTGTTGTAGCGCTGGCGACCGGCATAGATCTGTGCGTCGAGCGCATCATTCTTTTGTTGTGAGTACACGCTGACCAGCGGCAGTACTTGGTTCAGCGCAAATACACACATCTCGAAGCCAACAAAGTGCGGATAGAACAGGATAATGTCCTCGCCCTTGGCACGCAGCTCCTCCACAATGTGCAAGTTTTTGATGGTAACCAGCTTGCGGATGCGTTCAGCCGAACTCCACCAGGCCACGCCATATTCCAGTGCCAGACGGATCATGTAGGCAAAATTCTGCTTGATCAGCCGTGTGCGTTCATCTTCGCTCATGTCGGGAAAGCAAAGGCGCAGATTGGTGAGGCCCACTTTGCGGCGGTCGGCGGCCAGGTGATAGGCAACAAAACCGATAACATCAGCCAGCAAGCCGATGGCCCACATGGGCAGCAGGCGAATCAACCATAACAGGACAAAAGCAATCTTCATGGGTTTCCTTGCAGCTGTTCCGGCGGAGTGACGCCAGCCGGACATTTGTAACGGTTGTAGCTCCACAGATATTGGCTGGGGAAGCGACGAATCAGGTTTTCCACGGTGTGGTTGAGCAGGGCACAATCGGCATCCTTGTCACCGCTGAAGGGGTGAGGCATGGATTCAATGTGTACAACAAAACCCTCTCCACGCGGCAGGCGCTCGCCAACAAAAAACAACACCTCTACGCCGGCGACTTGAGCCAGACGCGGTACCAGACTCATGGTATAGGCAGGCTTACCAAAAAATGGTGCCCACACGCCCTCGCCATTACCTGGTACCTGGTCGGGAAGAATGATGGTGGCCTCGCCCGATTTGAGCGCCTTCATCAGGACCCTGACGCCAGCGCCGGTAGCTGGCGCTGTTTTGCCCTTGCCCCTGGCGCGGCCTGCCTGCATCACCGGTTCCAGCCAGCTAAGCTTGGGCGGACGATACATCGCAGTCAGCGGAAAGGGCAGGCGCGAGCTGATGTAACGACCGGCAATGTCATAGCTGCCAAGGTGTGGCGTGACAAAAACAATGCCGTGCCCCGCCTGCAAGGCACGTTCTACATGCTCCCAGCCGTGGCAGGCCTTCACCAGCGCGGCGATGTCCTCGGGCTTCCGGCACCAGGCTATTGACAATTCCAGCGCACCTTTACCAGTTTCCAGCGCGGATTGTTTGACTAGTCCTTGTAAAACCTGATAATTTTCACAGATTTTACTCGACGCCAGATTGCCTCTCATCCGCTCTGCATAGCGGGGCGATGAAAGGTAAGTAAGCCGCCCCAGAATGGCGCCGAGACATTGCAGCCACGACAGCGGCAAACGCGCCAGCAAGGACAACACGAGTTGGACCAGCTTGGACATGGTTTAGTCAGTGGTGATCGTAAAGCGGCCTATTTTATCATCACACTGTTTTGCTTTATTCGGGAATCAACAAACAAATGAGCGAATATCTGTTTACGTCGGAATCGGTATCGGAAGGCCATCCGGACAAAGTAGCCGACCAAATCTCCGATGCCATCCTCGATGCCATCCTGCGCGAAGACAAATACGCTCGCGTAGCAGCCGAAACCCTGGTCAACACCGGCCTGGTGGTGCTGGCTGGTGAAATCACCACCTCGGCCAATATCGACTACATCAAAGTTGCACGCGAAACCATCAAGCGTATCGGCTACGACAGCTCCGAGCTGGGTTTCGACTACCACGGCTGCGCCGTGATGGCCTGCTACGACAAGCAATCGCAAGACATCGCCCAGGGCGTGAACGAAGGTGAAGGCCTGGATCTGAACCAGGGCGCTGGCGACCAGGGCCTGATGTTTGGCTATGCCTGCGACGAAACCCCGACGCTGATGCCTTTCCCCATCTATTACGCACACCGTCTGGTACAACGCCAGGCCGAACTGCGCAAGGATGGCCGTCTGCCGTGGCTGCGTCCGGATGCCAAAAGCCAGATCACCTGCGTCTACGATGGTGAAACCGGCCTGCCCAAGCGCATCGACACCGTGGTGCTGTCCACCCAGCACAGCCCGGAAATCGACCACAAGACCCTGACCGAAGCCGTCATCGAAGACATCATCAAACCGGTGCTGCCGCCGGAAATGCTGACTGCCGAAACCAAGTATCTGGTCAACCCGACCGGCCGTTTCGTCATTGGCGGCCCGATGGGTGACTGCGGCCTGACCGGTCGCAAGATCATTGTCGACACCTACGGTGGTGCTGCCCCGCACGGTGGCGGTGCATTCTCCGGCAAGGACCCGTCCAAGGTAGACCGCTCGGCCGCCTATGCCGGTCGTTACGTGGCCAAGAACATTGTGGCTGCGGGCCTGGCGCGTCAGTGTCAAATCCAGGTTTCCTACGCCATCGGTGTGGCCGAGCCGACTTCGATCGCTGTGGATACCTTCGGCACCAACAAGATTCCGAACGAAAAGATCGTGGAACTGGTGAAGAAACACTTCGACCTGCGTCCGAAAGGCATCATCCAGATGCTGGACTTGCTGCGTCCGATCTACGGTAAGACTGCCGCTTACGGCCACTTTGGCCGTGAAGAGCCGGAATTCACCTGGGAACGCACAGACAAGGTTGAAGCGCTGCGTGCAGATGCAGGCTTGTAAGTCAGCGCCGCATCGCATCACGTTGCGGTAAACAAGAAAGCACCGGTCACCCGGTGCTTTTTTATATCCACAGCTTTTGCTTGCTAGGCAAAAAAAGAGGGCGCCGAAGCGCCCCTAAGTCCCTTACCACAAAATCTGTCTGTGCTGACGGCTTATTCCACACGCTCGCCGTGCAGTACTACGTCCAGCCCTTCACGTTCTTCGTCTTCGGCCACACGCAGACCAACAACTACATCAATAATCTTCAGCAGGATGAAGGTGATGATGGCGCAGTACACCACGGTCACACCCACACCGATGGCTTGGGTAGCCAGGCTGCCTTCGGCGCCACCAATGCTCTTCACCGCGAGGACACCAGTCAGCAGGGCACCCACAATACCGCCCACGCCATGTACACCGAATGCATCCAGAGAATCATCATAGCCCAGCATGTGCTTCAGGCCAGTTGCACCCCAGAAGCAAACCACACCGGCAACGGCACCAATAATCAGTGCACCCTTTACATCCACAAAACCAGCAGCCGGCGTGATGGCAACCAGACCAGCAACAGCGCCGGAGGCAATGCCCAGTACCGACGGCTTTTTCTTGTGAATCCACTCGGCAAAGGTCCAAGCCAGGGCTGCCAGGCCAGTTGCAACCTGTGTGGTCACCATCGCCATACCAGCACGGCCATCGGCAGCGGCGGCGGAGCCGGCGTTAAAGCCGAACCAGCCAATCCACAGCATGGATGCACCGATCAGGGTCAGAATCAGGTTATGCGGCGGCATGGCTTCCTTGCCAAAACCAATACGCTTGCCCATTACCAGTGCGCAAACCAAACCAGCAACACCCGCATTGATGTGCACCACGGTACCGCCAGCAAAGTCCAGCACGCCCTGACCACTCATCCAGCCACCCGGACCCCATACCCAGTGAGCAACCGGTACATAAACCAGCAAAGACCACAGGGCGGTAAAGATCAGCAGGGCAGAGAACTTCATCCGTTCAGCAAATGCGCCGGTGATCAGTGCCGGGGTGATGATGGCAAAGGTCATCTGGAACATCATGAACACCGATTCCGGAATGGTGCCAGCCGACGGATGTACGGCAACCTTCTTGGTATCGGCGATGTAATCCATGCCATCCAGGAACACACGGCTCAAATCACCCAGATAAGGATTGCCGACGGTGAACGCCAGGCTGTAGCCAACAATGGCCCACAGGACAGTCACCAGCGCCGTGATGGCAAAACTTTGCATCAGGGTAGCCAGCACGTTCTTCTTGCGAACCATGCCACCGTAGAACAGTGCCAGGCCCGGAATGGTCATGAATAGTACCAATGCGGTGGAGGTCAGCATCCAGGCGGTATCACCGGAGTTGATCACCTTGAAATCGGCCATGGCCGGGCCTGCGGGTGCATCCGCCAATACCGGCAGCGCCAGTGCAAGCAGGCTGCCACCCAATGCAGCAAGTTTCTTCTTCATTTGATTTCCCCTGTATGGCAATGGCGCCGCTTAAACCGCGTCGATACCGGTTTCACCGGTCCGAATCCGCACGATTTGTTCCAGTTCAAAGACAAAAATCTTGCCGTCGCCAATCTTGCCGGTACGAGCCGATTTTTCGATGGCCTCAACAACCTGGTCTAGCAGGCTGTCGTCAATGGCAATCTCCAGTTTTACCTTGGGCAGAAAGTCCACCACGTACTCAGCACCACGATACAGCTCGGTATGGCCCTTCTGACGGCCGAACCCTTTGACTTCCGTGACGGTAATACCTTGTACGCCGATGGCGGATAGTGCTTCACGTACTTCATCAAGCTTGAATGGCTTGATCACGGCGGTGACCAGTTTCATGTTCACTCCTTTGCAATGGATCCAGATGTATGTTTGCGTTGCTGAAGTCACTAGTGCACGAACTGTGCCAGCTTGCTATCTGCTTGTTACATAAGAATTTTCCATACAAAAAACCGTATTTCCATGATGAAACTACGTATCGGCACCATGACAGAGCATTTATGATGTGTGCTTTGCACTGCATTGGTGCGGCGGGTGAAACTGCAGCTGCAAGGGGATTTTGCTAAACTCAATAGCGCATAGTGTCCCCAATCCAAGGAGCATCGAAATGTTGAGCCAGAAAATTTTTGAAGAAATCAGCAGCAAGATCAGCGATACCATCGCCGCCAGCCCGGCGAAAGATATCGAGAAGAATATCAAGGCCATGATGGCTTCCACCTTTTCCCGCATGGATCTGGTCACCCGTGAAGAATTCGACGTGCAGCAGGAAGTTTTGGTGCGTACCCGCGAAAAGCTGACTGCGTTGGAAGCGCGCCTCGCCAAGCTTGAAGCCCAGGTTTTCCCTGAGGAAGCCCAGGCCAAGACCGAAGCCCAGGCCGAGCTTGGCCATTCCTGATCACGCATGTCATTGGCCCTTGTTGCAAGTCGTGCCCTGGCCGGCTTGCACGCTCCTGAAGTAGCGGTGGAAGTCCATCTGGCCAATGGACTGCCGCAGTTCACCATCGTTGGCTTACCCGATACCGAGGTCAAGGAGAGTCGCGACAGGGTACGTGCCGCCATCATCAATTCCGGTTTTGAATTTCCAGCGCGCCGTATCACCGTCAATCTCGCCCCCGCTGATCTCCCCAAAGACTCTGGCCGTTTTGACCTTCCCATCGCCATTGGAATACTGGCTGCCGCCGGTCAGATCCAATGTCCCCGTCTGGCGGATTACGAGTTCGCCGGCGAATTGGCATTAAGCGGGCAGCTGCGTCCCATCCGTGGTGCACTGGCGATGTCCTGCCAAGCCAGTCGTGCCGGGAAGTTCTTCATTCTTCCTCGCGCAAGTGCCGCAGAGGCGGCCTTGGTCAGGTCTGGCCAGGTTTATGCTGCCGATAGCCTGCTGCAGGTATGCGCTCACCTGAATGGTGTACAGCCTTGCGATACGGCCTTGGTCAACCTTACCGATAACTCAGCCGTTTATCCGGATCTGGCCGATGTCAAAGGGCAGATGGCAGCACGCCATGCGCTAGAAGTTGCAGCTGCCGGTGGGCACAGTCTGCTTTTTATTGGGCCTCCCGGTACCGGTAAATCCATGCTTGCGTCCCGTTTGCCCGGAATACTCCCTGAAATGAGTGAGGACGAGGCGCTTGCTGCCGCAACGATACAGTCGCTGGGAACGCAGGGTTTCAGGCTGGAACAGTGGCGGCAGCGTCCATTCAGGTCACCGCACCATACGGCCTCTGCCGTTGCCTTGGTTGGTGGCGGCTCTGACCCGCGTCCCGGCGAAGTCAGCCTTGCGCATCATGGCGTATTGTTTCTGGACGAATTACCGGAATTCGAACGCAAGGTGCTGGAGGTGTTACGTGAACCTTTGGAGTCGCGGGTGATCAATATTTCCCGAGCTAGCAGGCAAGCCTGCTTTCCGGCAGATTTTCAGCTGGTTGCCGCCATGAACCCATGCCCTTGTGGTTATCTGGGGCATGCTTCCGGCCGCTGCCAATGTACGCCGGAGCAAATAGCCCGCTATGCGGGGAAATTATCAGGCCCGCTGCTGGACCGGATTGATATGCATGTACAGGTTCCAGCCTTGGCGGCAGCAGAGTTGGCCACGGTGTCGCCAGGGGAGGGTAGTCAGCAGATTCGGCTGCGTGTCCAGCAGGCAAGAGATAGGCAGTTGCAGCGGCAGGGGTGTTGTAATGCCAGGTTGTCCGGGGCAGAGCTAGAGCAGCATGCCGCAGCTGATCAGACTTCGCTGGTGTTATTGGGAGATGCGCTAGACCGGCTTGGATTATCAGCAAGGAGTTATCATCGTATATTGCGCATTGCCCGTACTATTGCAGATATGGATGGTGAGCACCGTTTAAGCCGGCAGCACATACTGCAAGCTATTCAGTTAAGACGTAGCGGTTTGGCGTTGTGATTTTGTGAAATATATTTTCGTCTGAATTTAATAGATAATGATCGGATTGATTGAATGGAAATGGTAGTGGTACATGGCTAATCGTGATGTTAAAAATTCGTCTCGCTCGTCCTCGTCCGGGCGTACGCGCGCAGCCGGCAAGAGCGGTGGTGGCGGCATGGTAGCGGGCATTGTCATTGGCCTGATTGTAGGCGTGGCAGTTGCGGTTGGTCTTGCGATGTATCTCAATCGTTCGGCAACTCCGTTTTCCAATCTTGAAAAGCTGGATCGCAAAACGGCACAGGCTTCTTCTCCATCTACCGAACTGCTGGAACCCGGCACCAAGATTGCGGATGTTCAGGCACCGGCGCCAGTGGCATCTGCACCCGCAAAAGTGGAGGCCGCTACTGCACCGGCCATGCCGCCAGAACCCTCGGTCGTTCCAGTGCCCACTGCCAAGCCCAAGCCAACAGCGGCGCCTGCTGGTAATGGCAGCAAGGATGAGCAGCGCTTTGATTTCTACAAGATTTTGCCAGGCCAAGTGGATGCCGTGCCTGCCGATGGCAAGACCGTAGCTAAAGATCGGGAACCTTCTGCCACCGCACCAGCCAAAAAGGTCTTTCTGCAACTGGGCTCATTCCAGAATGAAAATGAGGCAGATAACCTTAAGGCCAAGCTAGCCTTGCTGGGAGTGGAAGCCAAGATCCAGTCTGTCACGATTCCCGACAAGGGGATGGTGCACCGCGTTCGTGTGGGGCCATTGAGCAGGCAGGAGGATGTTGACCGGGTTCGTGCCCAGTTAAAGCAGGATGGAATCAATGCTGCTGTAGTCAAGGCAGAGTGAACAAAACACATCGAGAGAGCAAGAAATGAAAAAATGGCTGTTGATGGCATTGCTGATGGTGAGTGGTCTGGCAAATGCAGCATCCGAACTGGGCAAGGATTATATGCTGATGGGAAAACCCCAGCCAGTTGGCAATCCGAAAAAAGTTGAAGTGATCGAATTCTTCTCTTACACCTGCATTCACTGCTTTCACCTTGATCCGCTGATCAAGGCGTGGGAGAAGAAAAAGCCCGCCTATGTTGATTTCCATCGCGAGCAGATTGTCTGGCAGAAGCCGATGGAGGGCTTTGCCCGGTTGTTTGCTACGCTGAACGTGACTGGGTACATGGAGAAGCTGAATACACCCGTATTTGATGCGGTGATGCAGCAAAAGATCAATCTGGGTGATCCGGCAGTATTGAACGACTGGTTGAAGAAGCAGCCAGGTGTGAATCTGGCCAAGTTCATGCAGACCTACAACTCCTTTGGTATCAACAGCCAGGTTGCGCGTGCCAGCCAAATTACCCGTGCCTACAATATTGAAGGCACACCGACTATCGTGGTGAATGGCAAGTATGCACTGGCACCGGCAACGCCAGAGCGGCTGATCGAGGTCCTCAATGATGTTGTTGCCAAAGCAAAGGCTGAAAGCAATATCAAGTAATTGTGTTACGGAGATGCCAGCAGCTGGAGTGGGTATCGCCTAATTTTCACTGTAGTGCTTGACGGCTTGGTTGCTATCAGATAATATACGTTTCTCTGACGCGGGGTGGAGCAGTCTGGTAGCTCGTCGGGCTCATAACCCGAAGGTCGTAGGTTCGAATCCTGCCCCCGCAACCAAGTTTTCAAGAAAAGACCACTCGAATGAGTGGTCTTTTCTTGTGTGCGTCAGCACAGCTGTTATACGTTCAGTTTGCTGTTCGGGAACGTATTCCCTCGAGTCATATTTTCGGGCCACCTTCTTCGGAAGCTGGCCCATTTCTTTTTCCAGAGCCATGCTTTTGATGCGATAAAAAAACCGCCCTTATCGAGGGCGGTTTCGTTTTGCTGAGCTATCTAGCTCAGATGCGTTTTGCCAGCTCGGCAGCCTTGCCTACGTAAGCAATCGGGGTCAGCTCCAGCAGGCGGGTCTTTTCAGCGTCCGGGATTTCCAGGCCCTTGATGAAGGCGGAAAGCGTTTCGCGGGTAATGCCATCCTTGCCACGAGTCAGCTCTTTCAGCTGCTCGTAGGGGTTGGGTACGCCGTAGCGGCGCATTACGGTCTGGATCGGCTCGGCCAGCAACTCCCAGCTACGGCCCAATTCTTCGGTAATGGCTGCCGGATTGATTTCCAGCTTGTTCAGGCCTTTCAGGCAGGCTTTGAAGCCTAGCATGGTGTAACCGAAGCCGACGCCCATATTGCGCAGTACCGTGGAGTCAGTCAGGTCACGCTGCCAGCGGGATAGCGGCAGCTTTTCTGCCAGATGCTGCAGAATGGCATTAGCCATGCCCAGATTACCTTCGGAGTTTTCGAAGTCGATCGGGTTGACCTTGTGCGGCATGGTAGAACTGCCTACTTCATCCTTCTTCACTTTTTGCTTGAAGTAGCCCAGCGAGATGTAGCCCCAGATGTCGCGGTTGAGGTCGATCAGGATGGTGTTAATGCGACCAACAACCTGATATAGCTCCGCCATGTAATCATGCGGCTCAATCTGGATGGTGTAGGGGTTAAAGGTGAGGCCCAGTCCGGAGACAAAGCGACCGCACAGGCTTTCCCAGTCAATTTGCGGGTAGGCAACCAAGTGTGCATTGTAGTTGCCGACAGCCCCGTTGATTTTGCCCAGAATTTCCTGGGAAACCAGTTGCTCGCGCTGGCGCTTCAGACGGTAAACGGTGTTGGCCAGCTCCTTGCCCATGGTGGAGGGGGTCGCCGGTTGGCCGTGAGTACGGCACATCATCGGCAGGTCGGCCAATTCATGTGCCAGCTGCTGCAGCTTGTGGATGACCTCGTCCAGCGCCGGCAATACCACGGTATTGCGGGCTGTTTTCAGCATCAGGGCATGAGACAGGTTGTTGATGTCTTCAGATGTGCAGGCAAAGTGAATGAATTCACTGGCGGCCATCACTTCAGCATTGCCGGACAAACGCTCTTTCAGCCAGTATTCGATGGCTTTGACATCGTGGTTGGTACGGGCCTCGATTGCCTTGACTTCTTCGCCATGCTGTACGGTGAAGTTAGCGATGACATCATCGATTTCGCGGATGGTCGCTTCGGAAAATGGCTTCACTTCCTCGATGCCCGGCTCGGCGGCCAGCATCTTCAGCCATTCCAGTTCAACCTTGATACGGAACTTCATCAGGCCATATTCGGAGAACAGGTTGCGCAAGCCTTCAACCTGGGCAGCATAGCGGCCATCCAGAGGACTCAGAGCGATCAGCGGGTTCAGATTCATGACGAGGTATTTCCAAACGTGGTTTGCCAGCCTGGCTGGCAGGTTTCAGTACATAACAAATCGTTGTTTACAGCTGGGCAAGTCGGCGTATCAGCCCGCTGGCCAGCTTGTCGGCAGCTTCGGGCTTGTAGCGGAAAAACAGTTCTGGCTCAATCATTTCCAGCTCCATGATGGCCAGCTTGCCGGTATTGTCGCGAATGATGTCGACACGCGCATACAGCACATCAAACGGAACCGCAGCCACAGCTTGTTCGGCAAATTGCTGTTCTACGATGGTGGCGGCGTGAGGGTGCACACTACCACCATGATCATCTTGCACCCGGAAGTCACCTGCTTGTGGTGTCTTGCGAATGGCATGGCTGAACTGGCCGTCAATCACCATCAGCGATATTTCACCCTCGGACAGAATGGTATGCTGGAATGGCTGTAACAGCATTGCTTCTTGTTGAATCAGTTCAGCAAAAATACATTCCAGTTCTGGCGTATTCTCTGGCTGTATTCGATAAGTATGTCGTGCAGAGCCGGAAATGACCGGTTTGAGAATGGCATCATTCCAGCCGCTCTCTGCCAGGCATTGTGCCAATGAGCGGGCGTCATCCTTTTCAATGTAGTGGGTGTTCACCACATTGATGCCTTTTTCTGCAATCCACTGCAGGTAATGCTTGTCGATATTCCAGTCGATGAGTGCGGCGCTGTTGAACAATACAGTCTGACTGGCAACTTTTCTCAGCCAGGGGCTGAATTCTGCATAGCGATCAAAATAATCCCACGTTGTGCGAAACAACAGGCTGCGGGTATGTTGCCAGTCAAAATCCGGGTCATCCCAGGCTTTGCGCGTTACATGCAAGCCCTGTTTTTGCAGGGCAGCCACGGCCAATCCGTCTTCCAGATGAACCTGTTTGCTATACCAGTCGGCAGTATCCAGATCCAGGAGTGCTTGCTTGGTTAAAACGACTACATCAAAGTGCATGCATTTCCTTCATATCAAGAAAAACGGGTGACTCGCACCCGTTTTGCTTACATTCCCGGCATCATGCCTTTCATGCCACGCATCATCTTCATCAACCCACCCTTGGCGGAAAACTGCTTCATCATTTTCTGGGTTTGTTCAAACTGATTCAGCAGGCGGTTGACCTCCTGTACCGTGACGCCGGAGCCGGCAGCAATGCGGCGCTTGCGGCTGGCCTTGAGCAGTTCCGGCTTGCGGCGTTCCTCCATGGTCATCGAGTTGATAATGCCTTCGATGCGACGCATAGATTTTTCAGCTTCTGCACCCTGAATCCCCTTGGCCATCTGGCCAAGCTGGCCCGGCATTTTTTCCAGCAGGTTGGACATGCCGCCCATTTTCTTCATCTGCTGCATTTGCGCCTTGAAGTCTTCCAGATCAAAGCCTTTGCCGGATTTCAGCTTCTTGGCCATGGCGGCCGCTTCATCCTGGTCAATGCCTTTCTGGACTTCTTCGATCAGAGACAGCACATCGCCCATGCCCAGAATACGGCTGGCAATACGATCCGGATGGAAGGGCTCCAGGCCACTAACTTTTTCACCTACACCGATGAACTTGATCGGCTTGCCGGTGATGTGGCGCACTGACAGCGCTGCACCGCCACGGGAGTCGCCATCCATCTTGGTCAGAATCACGCCGGTCAGCGGCAGGGCCTCATTAAAGGCCTGGGCTGTGTTGACGGCATCCTGACCTTGCATGGCATCAACGACAAACAGGGTTTCTACCGGGTTGATTGCGGCGTGAACGGCCTTGATTTCAGCCATCATGGCTTCGTCAATGGCCAGACGGCCAGCAGTATCCACCATCAATACATCAAAGAAGTGGCGCTTTGCGTGATCAACTGCTGCACGGGCAATGTCCACTGGCTTTTGATGGCCTTCCGAGGGAAACCATTCAACACCAACCTGTTCGGCCAGTAGTTTCAACTGTTCAATGGCTGCCGGGCGGTAAACGTCTGCAGAAACTACCAGGACCTTCTTTTTCTGGGTTTCTTTTAGTAATTTGGCAAGCTTGCCAACGGTTGTGGTCTTACCCGCACCTTGCAGGCCAGCCATCAGGACAATGGCCGGTGGGACAGCTGCCAGATTGAGACCGTCGTTTTTCTCGCCCATCAATTTGACAAGTTCTTCATTGACCACGCCGACCAGCGCCTGACCCGGTGTCAGGCTACCCATGACCTCCTGGCCAAGAGCACGCTCTTTGATTTGGGCAATGAATGATTTCACGACGGGCAGTGCCACATCGGCTTCCAGCAATGCCATCCGCACTTCGCGTAGGGCATCCTGGATATTGGTTTCTGTCAGGCGGGCATTGCCGCGCAGGTTCTTGATGACGCCGGACAGGCGGTTGGTCAGGTTGTCTAGCATGCTGAGTCCTTCTGTCTGCCAACAAGGGACAGGTTGGTGTAGACTTTCAAACTACCTATTTTACCACGAGCTGCCGGGTTGACGCCCGCAAATGATGGCGCTAACACCATGACTGCCTTTCTCTTTGTTCTGACAATCCTGCTGATCCTTGCCTATGGCGGCCTTTCATGGCATTTCATCGGCAACTGGAAAGGTGTTGCCAGTTTGCCGCGCAATCCGCGTTTCGAGCACACCATGCTGGGAGTGCTGCTTCTGCTACATGCCTATGCAGTCATGTCGCCGCTAAGCGAAGGGACGATGATCTCCCTGGGCGTCGGACGCGCCTTGTCTGTCGTGGTCTGGATGATGCTGGTGATTTACTGGACATGCAGCTTCTTCTATCGCGTGGAAGGGCTGCAGCTGTTCATGATGCCGTTGGCCATGCTGACATTGGCCTTTGCCCTGGCTTTTCCGGGTGAGCACATCATGCATGATCTGGGCAACCCTGCTTTTGCCCTGCATGTTTTAGTCTCGATTGTGGCTTACAGTCTGTTTGCCATTGCTGCATTGCTTGCCGTCCTCATGTTATTTCTGGAGAAGGCCTTGCATAGCAAGCGCTGGCTAGCGCTGGTGCGTCAACTACCGCCCTTGCTGTCACTGGAAAAGATGATGTTCCAAGTGATTGGTTTTGGCTTCATGCTGCTGACGATATCGTTGTTTACTGGTGTCGTATTTTCTGAGGAGGTATTTGGCAAGGCTGTAGCCATCAGTCACAAGACTGTTTTTTCGGTGATTTCATGGCTGCTGTTTGCATCCTTGCTGTTGGGGCGCCATTTCAAGGGCTGGCGCGGCAAGGTGGCAATACGCTGGACCCTGGCGGGTTTTGGTGCCTTGCTGCTTGCCTATATCGGTAGCAAGGTTGTTCTGGAGTTGTTGTTGCATCGTACTTGACGTACTAGTCTTGTTTTCTTCACGCCTGGACATTAAGGAGCTGCTACATGAAAAAACTGTTTGCCTTGCTTGTTGGTATGTTTTTTGTCTGCGCCTCGGCACTGGCTGCCATCAATATCAATACTGCAACCCAGCAGCAACTGGAGACGCTGAATGGCATCGGTCCGGTCAAGGCCAAGGCCATTATTGACTACCGCAGCAAGAATGGCGCATTCAAGTCGGTTGATGATTTGAAGAAGGTTTCAGGTATCGGTGACAAAACGCTGGAGAAACTGAAGAAAGACATCAGTATCAGTGGTGCCAGTTCAGCTACTCCCGCTGCCACTGCTCCGGCAGCCAAGCCTGCGGTTCCTGCCGCTAAGCCGATGGCTACCAAGAAGGAGGCTTCCAAGCCGGTTGCCAAGAAGTAGAGTCTGCATCAACGATGTGAAAAAAGCGCCTGTGGGCGCTTTTTTTATTGATACCAGCATCAGTTTTTGCCAAACAGTGCCAGTGCCTTTTGTCGCTGCGCGGCGTGATCAACCAATGGTTGTGGGTAGTCGCGTCCGAGCTGAAAGCCCATGGGCAGATTCTTTGCCAGCCACGGTGCATGGATATCCTTATTGTTGAGTAGTGACAGCTCCGGTATGTAGCGACGGATAAACTTGCCTTCTGGATCAAATTTTTCTGATTGCGTTACCGGGTTGAAAATGCGGAAGTAGGGTTGGGCATCGCAGCCGGTTGAGGCTGCCCATTGCCAGCCGCCGTTATTGGCCGCGAGATCGAAATCGAGCAGCTTTTCAGCAAAGAAAGCCTCACCCTTGCGCCAATCGATCAGCAAGTCTTTCACCAAAAAGCTGGCAGTAATCATGCGTAGCCGGTTGTGCATATAGCCGCTGTGGTTCAGTTGACGCATGGCCGCATCGACAATAGGAAACCCAGTTCGCCCCTCTTGCCAGGCTTGCAGCCAATCCTCACGGTTTTCAAATGCCAGTTGCCGATATTCCTCCTTGAAGCTGACATGGGCGGCTGCAGGAAAATGCCATAGCAGCTGCTGGTAAAAATCGCGCCAGATCAGCTCGCCTAGCCAGCACTCGGCGCCTTCACCTCCTTGTTGCCAGGCAAACTGTGCCAGCTTTCGGACCGAAATGGTGCCAAACCGTAGGTGAGTGGAAAGATAGGACACGCCCTTGCTTGCCGGGAAATCGCGCCATTGCTTGTAGTAAGCAATGCGGGACATGAAATCGGCAAACAGCTGCTCGGCGGCCTGGCTGCCGCCCTTCAGGCTACTGATGCCCTCTGAGAAGCCCAGCTCCTCAAGTGAATGGCTTGCCGGTGTTTGCCAGCGTTCAAGCCGATGCAGGTAGCGCTGAGTGGGGTAGCTTTGCAGAAAGAAACTGTCCAGTTTTTTCAGCCAAGCATTCTTGTAAGGCGTAAACACCGTGTACGGGCGGCATGTGCCAGTCAGCACTTCGTTGCTTTCAAAGATGACCTGGTCTTTGAATAGCTGCAATGTGCATGAATCTTGTTCCAGTGCGCGTGAGATCTCGGCATCCCGTTGGATGGCTTGTGGCTCGTAATCCCGATTGGCAAAAACGGCGGCAGTTTGCCATTGACGTGCCAAGGTAGGGAGCACTTCCCGAGCCGGTCCATGGGCCACATACAGATCACTGCCTTCCGCTTGCAGTGCTTGTCGCAGTGTGTTTACCGACTGCCAGATGAAGTCAATACGCCTGTCCGTGCTAGGAAGGCTCGCGAGAATGTCAGTATCAAATACAAATAGACAGCGGACTGGATGGCCAGATTTCAATGCATGATACAGACCTGCATTGTCTTCAATGCGCAGGTCGCGACGGAACCAGAAGATGATGGGTGTGGGCATGGTGGTAAGTGTGGACTTGGTGGTTTTGCTGGGCGTGTTCAGGTGATTATTAGCATTTTTGCAACACTTTGCAGTGCTTGTTGTATTTTTGGTTTGGTGATTTTTGCTGCTATTTTTTTTATATATATCAATAAAATCAATTGCTTGAGTGTTTTTTTTGCTGTTTGTGTCGCATTGTCTGGCGGCAGGTGCGTTGCGATGTTTTGTATTTTTGCAACGAGCGCTTTATATTTCAGCCAGCAACCAGCCGATCATTCGGCGGTGAAAAAATGTCCGGGAGCCTCAGTTTTAGCGAGGCAATCTAACAGGACTACATTAACTGACTTCGAAAGGAATTAGCGATGAACAAGAAGCTGATCGCCCTGGCTCTGGCCGCTCTGCCGGTAGCCCACGCAATGGCTGATGTAACCATTTACGGCACCATCGAAGCCGATATGGAAAGCAACAAGAGCTACGCCAACGGTGTTAAGGATGCTGCTGGTAAGCCGAAAGCTGTTACCCGCATCGACGACACTGGTTCCCTGATCGGTTTCAAGGGTAACGAAGATCTGGGCAATGGCCTGAAAGCCATCTGGCAAGTTGAGCAAGGCCTGAACATTGACGGTACCACTGGCTCTACTTCTGGTAACGGCTACGGCAACACCTTCGCTACTCGTGACTCCTTCGTTGGTCTGCAAGGCGCTTTCGGTAAGGTTCGTATCGGTAAGCTGAGCACCTTCCTGAACTCCGACGCTGGCGCTCCGGATGCTTGGATCTATGGCAAGGGTGTTAACGGTCAATCCTACAGCTCCATCAATGTTCTGGACGGTCGTGTTAACAACGCCATCCGTTACGACATTCCGGAATTCGTTGCCGGCCTGAGCGGTGCTGTGGTTTACGGTGTTGACGAAACCAGCAATACCAACAAGCAAAACACCTTCAGCATTGGTTCCACTTACACCAACTCCGGTTACTTTGGTACCTTCGGCTATCAGCGCTTCAACAACAACTACCAAACTGCTGGTGGTGAGTTCAAGGCTGGTAACTACTGGCGCCTGGAAGGTGGCTACAATGCCAACAACATCCTGGTTGCTGCTTACTTCGGTAAGAGCAAGCTGAGCTCTGACACCGACAGCACTTTCAACCCGATCGGTATCACTGCAGTAACTAGCACTACTGCTGGTACTACAGCAAGCCTGGTTGAGAAGAAAGAAGCTGGCCTGACTCTGGGTTACACCATCGGCGCGTTCACTCCGAAGTTCTCCTACGGTCGTGTATGGGGCGTTTCGCTGGATAACGTGAAGAAGTCCGGTCATCTGAACCAGTACGTTCTGGGTACTGACTATGCTCTGAGCAAGCGTACCACTGCTTACGCTTCCTATGGCTACGTTCAAGACAGCTTCCGCAATGATGCTGGTGAAAAGTATGGCAACGAGCGCACCATTGCTGTTGGCGTTCAGCACAAGTTCTAATTCTCGCTTAGAGAGTTAAACTTAGGAAAAAGGACTGCTTCGGCAGTCCTTTTTTTATGTGCCAACATTATGCTGACTGAGTTGGCGCGCTGCCGGTGGTGCTGCCACTTTGCCTATGCAACGCATATAATGGCGATCATGCCGCAGCTTAGGGAGATGGCGGCAATTTGCAAAGGGATCGTATGGAAGCTTCTGCGGGGATATCCGGCCTTGGGCGTGCACTGGTACAAAACAATGCACTGTTGCTGCAGGATGCCGAGGCTATTCAGCGTCAGTCTCAGGCATCCAGCATTAGTTTTGTCGAGCAACTGATTGCCAGCAAGAAAATGTCCGCAGGAGATGTGGCGGCGTTTGCTTCGCGTGTGTTTGGCTATCCCTTGCTGGACATGGGGTCGATTGATCCTTCCCTGCTACCCAAGGGCCTGGTGGATGATGAACTGATCGGTAGCCGTCGCCTGGTTCCCTTGTTCAAGCGTGGCAACAAGCTGTTTATCGGTACTTCTGATCCGACGCAGACCTCGGCCTTCCATGCAATTACCTTCAAGACCGGGCTGACTGTTGAGGTGGTGGTTGTTGAAGATGACAAGCTGTCTAAAGTCATCGGCAAATATACGGAAGATGCTACTGCAGCCATCAAGGCGCTCGAAAATGAAGATTTTGGTGATCTGGAGTTTGTCGATCCAGATGCGCAGATACCGCATAGTGAAACCAACCAGCCGGATGTGGATGACGCCCCTGTCGTCAAGTTTATCCACAAGGTGTTGTTAGATGCCATCAACGGTGGAGCCTCTGATGTCCACTTCGAACCTTATGAGAAGTTTTACCGCATCCGTTACCGGGTGGATGGTCAGCTCAAGGAAATTGCCCAGCCCCCGTTGCTGTTGAAGGAAAAGATTGCCTCCCGGATCAAGGTTATTTCCCGGTTGGATATTTCTGAAAAGCGAGTGCCACAAGATGGTCGCCTAAAACTAGTGTTGTCCAAGTCGCATTCCATCGATTTCCGTGTCAGTACCTTGCCGACCTTGTATGGTGAGAAGATTGTGATGCGTATTCTGGATTCCTCAGCCGCATCGCTGGATATCGAACAGCTTGGTTTCGAGCCTGAGCAGAAGCAGATGTTGCTGGATGCCATCGGTCGACCATACGGCATGGTGCTGGTGACTGGGCCGACCGGTAGCGGTAAAACGGTCTCTTTGTATACCTGTCTGAATATTCTGAATAAGCCGGATATCAACATCTCTACGGCAGAAGATCCAGTCGAAATCAATTTGCCCGGTATTAATCAGGTTAACGTCAATGAGAAGGCGGGTCTCACCTTCTCGTCTGCCTTGAAAGCCTTCTTGCGTCAGGATCCTGATGTCATCATGGTGGGTGAAATTCGCGACTTCGAAACGGCTGATATTTCCATCAAAGCGGCACAGACAGGGCATATGGTTTTTTCCACCCTCCACACCAATAATGCACCTGCAACGCTTACGCGTTTGCTGAATATGGGAGTGGCCCCCTTTAATGTCGCCAGCTCGGTACTGTTGATCATGGCCCAGCGTCTGGCGCGCCGCTTGTGCAGTCACTGCAAGGCACCGGTCGATATCCCCACGCCAGCCTTGCTTAGGGCTGGCTTCCGGGCTGAAGAGCTGGATGGCAGCTGGAAGCCATACGGCCCGGTTGGCTGTGATGAGTGCCGTGGTTCAGGCTATAAAGGACGTACCGGTATTTATGAAGTCATGCCGATCAGTGATGCCATGACGCGTCTGATCATGCAAAATGGCACCGCGATCGATATCAATGATCTTGCCCTGAAAGAAGGGATGATCGATCTGCGACATGCCGGTTTGCTGAAGGTCAAGAAAGGACTGACGTCCTTGGCTGAAATCGAGGCAGTGACCAACGATTAGGTATAAGAAAGATAGGCACCATGGCAACCGTGGCGAAAAAGGCAAACCCGGGGTTTATCTGGGAATGGGAAGGTAAGGACCGGTCCGGCAAGATCATCCGTGGGGAATTACGCGCGGAAACTGAGGCCGTGGCAAAAACGCAGCTGCGCCGGCAGGGTATCAATGTGGTCAAGGTGAAGCGGCGGCGGAGTGGATTTGGTCGCAAGATTACGGAAAAAGATATCACTCTGTTCACGCGCCAGCTGTCTACCATGATGCGTGCCGGTGTTCCCCTGTTGCAGGCATTTGATATCGCGGCGAAAGGCCATAGCAATCCTGCGGTCACCAAGATGCTGCTGGAGGTGCGTGCCGATGTGGAAACCGGTCTGTCTTTGGCGGAGGCTTTTCGCAAGCGTCCGCTGTACTTCGACAAGCTGTTCTGCAACCTGATTGCTGCTGGCGAAACCGGTGGTGTGCTCGACTCCCTGCTTGATAAGCTGGCCACCTACAAAGAAAAGGTCATGGCCATCAAGGGCAAGATCAAATCGGCCATGATCTACCCGACTGCGATTGTTGCAACCGCATTCATTATTACCGCAGTGATCATGATTTACGTGATTCCGGCATTCAAGGACCTTTTCTCCAGCTTTGGTGCGGATTTGCCCGCGCCGACACTGGTCGTCATCTGGTTGTCTGACTTCTTTGTACACTGGTGGTGGTTGATATTCGGCAGCATATTCGGTGCACTATTTGCGTTTTTCTATGCATTCAAGCGCACACCCAAGTTGCAGGAGCAGTTTGATCGCATCCTGCTCAAGCTGCCGGTGATCGGCGATATTATCCGCAAGGCAACCATTGCGCGTTGGTCGCGTACCTTGTCTACCCTGTTTGCTGCGGGTGTACCGCTGGTGGAGGCGCTGGATTCGGTGGGAGGTGCTTCCGGTAATCAGGTATACAGCGAAGCAACCAAGCTGATCCAGAACGATGTCAGCGCGGGTTCCAGTTTGAGTTACTCCATGCAGCGTACCGGTCTGTTCCCCAATATGGTGCTGCAGATGACCTCGATTGGCGAAGAGTCTGGCTCGCTTGATCAGATGCTGGACAAGATTGCCGACTTCTACGAAGAGGAAGTCGACAATGCCGTCGCATCGCTGTCCAGCCTGCTGGAGCCGGCTATCATGGTTATTCTCGGCGTGCTCATTGGTGGTTTGGTTATTGCCATGTACATGCCCATCTTTAAGATGGGTCAGGTGGTAGGGTAAGCATGACAGACATGGCAAGTGTGCTGGCGAACAATGCCGGCTGGTTGATGGTGGTGGTGCTGTTGTTTGGTCTGCTGGTCGGCAGCTTTCTGAATGTGGTGATTCATCGTTTGCCCATCATGATGGAGCGTGGCTGGCAGCGGGAGTGCGATGCGTATCTTGGCCGGGAGCTTACCGCTCAGGGACGATACAATCTGGTGGTGCCCGCATCGCATTGCCCAGCGTGCAAAACAGAAGTGAAGCCCTGGCAGAATATTCCCCTACTGAGCTATGCCCTGTTGCGTGGTCGCTGTCAGCATTGTCACGTGCCAATCAGTATGCGCTACCCCTTGGTGGAACTGCTTACGGGTCTGCTGTTTGCCCTGCTGGCCTGGCATTTTGGCTGGAGTGTACAATTGGCAGGTTATCTGGCCATGACGGCGGCCCTGATTGCGCTGGCTTTCATTGATGCAGATACCCAGCTGCTGCCGGATGACCTGACACTGCCTTTGCTATGGGGCGGCCTGCTGTTCAACTTATGGACTGGAACGGTTGCGCTGGATGATGCCGTGCTAGGGGCGGTGGCCGGTTATCTCAGTCTGTGGCTGGTGTACTGGCTGTTTAAACTGCTCACTGGAAAAGAAGGCATGGGCTATGGTGACTTCAAGCTTCTTGCCGCATTTGGTGCTTGGCTTGGCTGGAGCATGCTGCCGTTGATCATTCTGCTGTCCTCCCTGGTTGGTGCCATTGTCGGCGTGGTGATGATTTTGCTGGCACGGCTTGGCCGTGGTCAGCCCCTGCCTTTCGGCCCCTACCTTGCTGCGGCCGGCTGGATCGCCCTGTTGTGGGGCAAGGATATTGTCGGTTGGTATCTGGGTAGTTATGTCCATTGACATCATTGGCCTGACCGGCGGCATAGGCTCTGGAAAAAGTGCGGCAGCCAGCCATTTTGCTGCATTGGGCGTGCCGGTGATTGATACCGACCTGATCGCGCATCAAATGACGGCACCTGGTGGTGCTGCCATGCCAGCCATTGCGGCAACTTTTGGTCGGGATGTGGTGGCAGCGAGCGGTGCATTGGACCGAGCGCGTATGCGCGCGCTGGTGTTTGCTGATGCATCCTGCCGCCGCAAGCTTGAGGCGGTACTGCATCCGCTGATTCGTGCCGAAAGCGTGAAACAGCTTGAACTGGCGACGGGACCGTATGCCGTGCTGGTGGTGCCCTTGCTGTTTGAGAGCCCGGATTATCTGGCGCTTGTACGGCGTAGTCTGCTGGTCGACTGCCCGGAGGATTTGCAGCTAGAACGTGTGCAGGCGCGTAGTGGTTTGACCGCAGATGGCGTACGCGCCATCATGGCGGCGCAGATGACGCGCGCACAAAGGTTGGCGCTGGCCGATGATGTCATTGATAATGGCGGATCGCTTGCTGCATTGCAGCTTCAAGTTGAGGCCAAACACCAGTATTATCTTGCAAACCTTGCCCACGGCCAGTGACAAGGCATTTTCCAAGCCACCAAGAAGGGCAGACGTCTTGTGATCAGTTTCGAGTTTCCTGTCACCGAACGAACCCGTACGTTGCTGCGTCTGGAGCAGCTGTATGATCGGCTGGCCTATTTTCTGGGCAAAGACCATGCAATGGACCACCATGCGGCGTTGCTGGTGTTGTTCGAATTGCTGGAGACTGCATCCCGTGCTGACCTGAAAGCCGACTTGCTGCAGGAGCTTGAACGTCAGAAACAGGTGCTCGAAGCGTTACGCGAAAATCCGAATGTGGCGGAAGACAGCCTGGACAAGGTGCTGGATGAGATTGAGCTGGCAGCCGGAAAGCTGCATGGCATCACCGGAAAATTTGGCCAGCATCTGCGAGAAAATGAATGGCTGATGGCGATCAAACAGCGAGCAGGGATTCCCGGTGGGACTTGCCAGTTCGATCTGCCTTCCTACTACCTGTGGCAACAAAAACCGGCTGAAGAACGTCGGCGCGATATACGGCGCTGGTCTGCTCCGCTGATGCCGACTGCAGAAGCGGCCCGTATCTTGTTGCACCTGCTGCGCGATAGTGGCAAGACACATCATTATGTCGCCCGCAATGGCGCATTCCAGCAAATGTCCGGTGGTAAGGTGGTACAGATGATCCGCATTGCCTATGACCCGGCATTGAATGTGCTGCCAGAGCTTTCTGCCAACAAATACGCCATCAATGTCCGCTTTGTCAGTGCCGTTACCGGTGAGAGCCGACCGCGCCAGACTGAGTCGGATGTTGAGTTTACCCTGACTAACTGCAAATTCTAGCCTTATGTCTCAAGCTGTCCGTACTGTTTCCTGTCCCACCTGCGGCACCGCCGTGCGCTGGGAGCCCGCCAGCCTGTATCGTCCATTTTGTAGTGAACGCTGCAAGATGATTGATCTGGGCGAGTGGGCCAACGAGACCTATCGTGTACCTGCTGTTGAAGACAGCCCGGATAGTGAGGTCGATCCGGCACGTTATCGTTGAGCCAGACAGAAAAAAGCCCGCGCATGCGGGCTTTTTTCATGTCGATCGCGGTCAGGCACGGGCAGCCAGGGCTGCGCCCTGAGTGAAATAGGACTTTACGCCACTGAGAATGGAGCCGGCCATCTGCTGTTGGAAATCGCTGTCCAGCAGGCGTTGCTCCTCTTCCGGGTTACTGATGAAGGCAGTTTCCACCAGGATGGACGGAATATCCGGTGCCTTGAGTACGGCAAAACCAGCCTGCTCAACTTGGGCGCTGTGCAGCTTGTTCAGCCCGCCCACCTTACCCAGCATGATCTTGCCCAGCTTCAGGCTATCGTTAATGGTGGCGGTCTGAGTCAGGTCCAGCAGGGTGTGCGCCAGAAACTTGTCTTTGCTGGCAATCTTGACACCACCGATCAGGTCCGAGCTGTTTTCCGATTGCGCCATTGTCTTGGCAAAAACGCTGGAAGCGCCTTTTTCGGACAGCGCGAATACCGATGAGCCACGTGCGCTGCGGTTTGGTGCCGCATCAGCATGAATGGAAATGAACAGATCGGCATTCAGTTTGCGGGCCTTGGCCACGCGTACCCCCAGTGGGATGAAGATATCCTCATCCCGGGTCATGAAGGCCTTCATATTGCGCTCGGCATCAATCATGCGCTTTAGCTGTTTGCCGATGCGCAGCACGATATCTTTCTCGCGGGTACCATTCATGCCGATGGCCCCCGGGTCTTCGCCGCCGTGTCCTGGGTCCAGCATCACCACAATGGGGCGATTGCTGTCGTTTTTCTTCGGTTTCACCTGCGGAGGCGGTTCGGTGAGCCGGCCTTTGTTGTAGTCATCCAACAAGGCCATTAGCGGGTCGTCCTGCGCACCGCTGGAGGGGTAGAGGTCGATGACCAGGCGGTGTTTGTACTCGGCCACGGGGTTGAGCGTAAAAGCCTGTGGTTTGACATCGGTTTTGAGTTCCAACACCAAGCGGACGGTGTCCGGACTGAACTGGCCGGCGCGGGCGGTCTTGATGTAGGGGTCGGCGTCGGCAATCTGGCTACTGATGTCCTTGAGTACGCTATTGAGCTGCACGCCCTCCAGATCAATCACCAGCCGGTCCGGATTGCTGATGGTGAACTGTTTGAACTTGATGGCATCGCTGGCCTCCAGCGTGATGCGGGTATAGCTGGACGCGGGCCAGATACGAATGGCAACCACCTGGCTATTGCCGGCAAAGCCAAGCTTGCTGACGCTGAGCAGGAAGGTGGCGGCTGCCGCACCAATCAGGCGGCGGCGGATGGGGTCGAAAGTCGAGTCAGGCATGACTGTCCGGTTTCTGTTCTTGCAATTAAACGATACGTGCGACCAGTACCGCTGACGTCAAGTTCCAGTGTCAGATCGGCTTGCGGAAGCAATGCGCCAGCCTTGTCCGGCCATTCCACCAGGCAAACGGTATCTGCCCCGAAATAGTCACGGAAACCGGCATCATCCCACTCTTCCGGGTCGGCAAAACGATACAGGTCAAAATGGTGCACAGTGAAGGCTTCAAGCGGATAGCTTTCTACCAAGGTATAGGTTGGGCTTTTTACCTTGCCATGATAGGACAGACCAGCCAGCAAGCCACGGGTAAATGTGGTTTTCCCTGCTCCCAGGTCGCCAAGCAGAAAAATTACCACGCCAGCTTGCAGTGCTGCTGCCATGCAGGCACCAAGAGCAAGGGTTGCCGATTCATCCGGCAGGTTGCCGCTGCGAACGCTGGTATTATCCATGACCATATGACTGAAAAATCCTATCCAAAACTGGATTATCCCGAATTGGCCGGGCAAATCAAAGCCTGGGCGCAAGATTTGGGTTTTGCCGACGCGCGTATCAGCCAGGCAGCGCTGCCGCCAGAGGCCGAGGCCCACTTGCAGGCCTGGCTGGAAGAGGGCTGTCATGGCGAGATGGACTACATGCAAAGGCATGGCAGTTTGCGGGTAAAACCAGGCGAACTGGTTCCCGGAACGCTCTCCATCATCAGTGTGCGCCTGCCTTACTGGCCGGCTGAAGCCCTGGCCAGTGAAGACGTGCTGGCCAACGGCAACCTGGCATACCTGTCGCGCTATGCCCTGGGGCGGGATTATCACAAGGTAATACGCGCCCGGCTGCAGAAGCTGGCGGATCAAATCAGCCGGACTGTGGGTAATTTCGGATATCGGGTGTTTACCGATAGTGCCCCAGTGGCCGAAGTGGCGCTTGCAGCACAAGCCGGGCAGGGCTGGCGTGGCAAGCATACGCTGCTGCTGAACCGGCAACAGGGGTCGCTGTATTTTCTGGGTGAACTGTTTACCGATTTACCGTTGCCGCCAGATGTGGCCGAAGCAGGGCATTGCGGTCGCTGTACCCGCTGTATCGATATCTGCCCGACGCAGGCTATTACGGCACCGTATAAGGTGGATGCCCGGCGTTGTATTTCTTATCTCACCATCGAGTTGAAAACGGCCATACCAGTGGAATTTCGATCCATGATTGGCAACCGTGTTTATGGCTGTGACGACTGTCAGCTGACCTGTCCGTGGAATCGTTTTGCCGTACATACACGGGAGCCGGACTTCGCTGTCCGGCATGGTTTGGATCAGGTCAGCCTGCTGGAACTGTTTGGCTGGAGCGAGGCCATGTTCAAGGAAAAGCTGGCGGGTAGCCCTATCTACCGCATTGGCTACGCCAAGTGGTTATCCAATCTGGCGGTCGGGCTGGGTAATGCGCCTTATGACCCGGCTATTGTGGCGGCCTTGACCTTGCGTGCAGATGATGAGAATGAGCTGGTGGCTGAACCTGTGCGCTGGGCTTTGCAGCAGCAGCGCCAGCGTCAGGTGTCTGGCTAGAAAAAAGGAGCCGTTGGCTCCCTTTCATGTTTACTGCAGCGGCAAAACGCAGCTTAGCGCCATGCGCCTTCAGTTCAGTGGCTTGGTGAAATGAAAGGACGTGATGCTAAAGCCCTTGCGGAAGTACAGGCGGTGGGCTTCGGTACGCCAAGTGCCGGAATCCAGTACCTGAAAGCCGCAGCCCAGCCTGCGGGCTTCGTTGGCGGACCAGTCCAGCAACTGGCTGCCTATGCCTTGCGAGCGGTGTGCTTCATCGCTGACCAGATCGTCGATGTACAGACGCAGGTCTTCATAGGTGTTTTCGTATACCCGGTACAGCGCCAGTCCCAGTGGTGTGCCATCTGCATCCAGTGCGGCCACCATGCGGGCACCAAAAGAGCAGACACGTTGCATTTTTGCTGCATAGCTGTGGCCGTGTTCCGGCAACATGGGGCGTAGCTGGCGATGCAGGCTGCTGCAGCGAGCCAGCAGCTCGGGCTCGGTAACCTTGCCGGCCTCATCGGTCAGCGGCAGGATGTGTAGCGTAACAGCCATGCTTATTCGCCGCGCGACGGTGCGATCACCAGAGATTCACCATCCAGAATCACCTTGCCTTGCACCAGGCACTGGGTGGCAAGCTTGACGCGTTTTTTCTCCGGGAAGACTTCCACCACGGTGGCGCGGGCGGTGACGGTCTGGCCGATGCGTACCGGTGCCTTGAAGCGGGTGGATTGCGACAGGTAGATGGTGCCGTTGCCGGGCAGCTTGGTGCCAACCACGGTGGAGATCAGGCTGGCGGTCAGCATGCCGTGGGCAATGCGGGTTTGAAACGGCGTGGTTTCGGCGTATTCCTGGTTGATATGTACCGGATTGTCATCGCCAGAGACGGCTGCAAACATCAGGATATCGGCTTCGGTAATGGTTTTGGCGTATTCGGCGGAATCGCCGACCTTGATATCTTCAAAGTAGACTGTCATGCATGTTTCTCCGGCTATGACGTTGAAATTGCTGCACTGCATTGTGCCATGCAGCAGACGAAATGCAAATTAAGCGGAAATGACGTAGTATCTGCAATCAGTTGTTTTTTTGCTACGTGCCACACATAAAAATTCAACCAAACGCTCGTTTGAAATGGCGTTGGGGCATAATCGGGAAACACCACGGTAGCAAGTCCCTTTCCGAGTTCGATTAACCCAGAGAGCTATTCGCTGGAGGAATATGAAAGTTCTAGTCGCTGTTAAACGCGTTGTCGATTACAACGTGAAGGTCCGCGTGAAGGCTGACGGGTCCGATGTCGATGTTGCCAACGTCAAGATGTCGATGAACCCCTTTGACGAAATCGCGGTAGAAGAAGCCGTGCGTTTGAAGGAAGCCGGCAAGGCCAGCGAAATCGTGGTCGTGTCCATGGGCGTGAAGCAGTGCGAGGAAACCCTGCGCACCGCCCTGGCCATGGGTGCCGATCGCGCCATTCTGGTGGAAACCGAAACCGAACTGCAGCCCTTGGCCGTGGCCAAGCTGCTCAAGGCCGTTGCCGACAAGGAACAGCCGCAGCTGCTGATCGTCGGCAAGCAAGCCATTGATGACGATGCCAACCAGACCGGCCAGATGGCTGCTGCCCTGCTGGGCTGGGCGCAAGGTACTTTTGCCTCCAAGGTGGATGTCGCTGCCGAAACCGTGGACGTGATCCGCGAAATCGACGGTGGCCTGGAAACCGTCAAGCTGCGTCTGCCGGCCGTTGTCACCGCCGACCTGCGCCTGAACGAACCGCGCTTCATCAAGCTGCCCAACATCATGGCCGCCAAGAAGAAGCCGCTGGACAAGACCAGCCCGGCCGACCTGGGTGTGGACGTCACGCCGCGCCTGAAAACGCTGAAAGTGGCCGAACCGGCCAAGCGCTCTGCCGGCATCAAGGTAGCCAACGCTGCCGAGCTGGTAGCCAAACTGAAAACCGACGCAAAGGTGCTGTAAGCCATGGCCATTCTCGTTATCGCTGAACACGACAACCAGAGCCTGAAAGCAGGCACCCTGAATACCGTAACCGCCGCTGCCAAACTGGGCGAAGTGCACGTGCTGGTAGCCGGTCATAACGCTGCTGCCGCTGCGGATGCCGCCAAGAACGTGGCTGGTGTAGCCAAGGTACTGCTGGCTGATGCCGCCCAGTACGCACATGGCCTGGCCGAATCTCTGTCCGCGCTGGTGGTGGAAGTAGCCAAGGGCTACAGCCATGTACTGGCTCCGGCCAGCTCCTTCGGCAAGAACCTGCTGCCGCGCGTGGCTGCCTTGCTGGATGTGGCGCAGATTTCTGAAATCACCGCCATCGAGTCGGCTGACACTTTTGTGCGCCCGGTTTACGCCGGTAACGTACTGGCCACCGTGCAATCGGCCGATGCCATCAAGGTGATCACCGTGCGTACCACCGCGTTTGACGCGGCAGGTCAGGGTGGCAGCGCGGCTGTTGAAGCCGTGGCTGCTGTGGCTGATGCACAGCTGTCCAGCTTTGTTGGTCAGGAGCTGACCAAGTCGGATCGTCCGGAACTGGGTGCTGCCAAGATCATCGTCTCCGGTGGTCGTGCGCTGGGTTCGGAAGAGCAGTTCAAGTCCGTCATCGAACCGCTGGCTGACAAGCTGGGTGCTGCCGTTGGTGCTTCCCGCGCCGCAGTGGATGCTGGCTACGCCCCGAATGACTACCAGGTTGGCCAAACTGGCAAGGTAGTGGCACCGCAACTGTACTTCGCGGTGGGTATTTCCGGTGCCATCCAGCATCTGGCCGGCATGAAGGACTCCAAGGTGATTGTGGCCATCAACAAGGACGAAGAAGCGCCGATCTTCCAGGTAGCCGATTACGGCATCGTGGGTGATTTGTTCACCGTGGTGCCGGAACTGCTGGCCGAGCTGTCCAAGTAATGCAGTGCGAGGAGGGGAGGCCCTCCTCATCCGAGCAGGCAAGATAGCCGCCGGATCAAAACAAAAAAACAACCGGCAACGACCGGTCTGCTTCGTGGAGGAGCCAGCTTTCCCGTCACCCAGTGGCGGGAAGGTGCGCTCATGCATCAGGTAGACGGCGTGCCGGTTTTTTCATATCTACGACGATTGTTGTGCAGCAAGAATGAGGAGAGATTCATGATCTATAACGCGCCAGTCAAAGAAATCCGTTTTGTATTGAATGAATTGGCCGAGCTGACCTCGGTATGCAGCCTGCCGGGTTATGAAGACTGTTCGGTCGAACTGGTGGATGCCATTCTGGAAGAGGCCGCCAAGTTTGCCGAAGGCGTGCTGGCCCCAATCAACAAGCAGGGTGACAAGGGTGCCACGCTGAAAGATGGCGAAGTGACTGCCGCCCCTGGTTTCAAGGATGCCTGGCAGCAATATGTCGAATCTGGCTGGGTAGGCCTGCGTGCCCCGGCTGATTTCGGCGGGCAGGGCATGCCGGCCCTGGTGGCCATTGCTGCAGAAGAAATGTGGTGCTCCTCCAATCTGGCCTTTTCCTTGGCACCGCTGCTGACGCTGGGTGCGGTGGAAGCCATTCATCACCATGCCTCAGAAGAACTCAAGGCGATTTATCTGCCGCGCATGTCCAGCGGTGAATGGACCGGCACCATGAACCTGACCGAGCCGCAGGCCGGTTCCGACCTGGCCCAGGTGCGCTCGCGCGCCGTGCCGCAAGCGGATGGCAGCTATCTGGTGACCGGGCAGAAGATTTTCATCACCTGGGGTGAGCACGATATGGCCGACAACATCGTCCATCTGGTGCTGGCCCGACTGCCGGACGCACCGGCCGGGGTGAAGGGCATTTCCCTGTTTATTGTGCCCAAATTCCTGGTGAATGCCGATGGCAGTCTGGGGGCGCGCAACGATGTGCGTTGCGTCTCGCTGGAACACAAGCTGGGTATTCACGGCAGCCCGACCGCAGTGATGAGCTTTGGCGATAACGGTGGTGCAGTCGGCTATCTGGTGGGCGAGGCCAACAAGGGTCTGGGCTATATGTTCACCATGATGAATCACGCCCGTCTGGGGGTGGGCGTGGAAGGCATGTCCGTATCCGAGCGCGCCTACCAGAAAGCAGTAGAGTATGCCCGCGACCGTGTGCAAAGCCGTGCCGTCGGCTCGCCCGACCCGGCTGGTGTCGCCATTATCAAGCACCCCGACATCCGCCGCATGCTAATGACCATGCGCAGCCAGATCGAAGCGCAACGTGCCTTGGCCTTCTACACCGCCGCTGCGCTGGATCGTGCCTCGCGCCATCCGGTGGCCAGCGAAGCCGCGCGCAATCAGGCGCTGGTGAATTTCCTCATTCCCATCGTCAAGGGCTGGAATACCGAGCAGGCTAATGAGCTGACCAGCCTGGCCGTGCAAGTGCATGGCGGCATGGGCTTTATCGAAGAAACCGGCGTTGCGCAGTACTACCGGGATGCCCGCATTACCGCCATTTACGAAGGCACCACCGGCATCCAGGCGCTGGACCTGATTGGCCGCAAGACTTTCAGCGAAGGCGGTGCCACCGCCCGTGCGCTGCTGGAAGAGGCACGCGCCACCGCCAGCAAACTGGAAGCTGCCGGTTACGCCAGCATGGCGCGCAATCTGCTGCAGGCCGCTGCCGAGGCGGAGCGCTGCGTTGCCTTCATTCTGGAGAGCTTTGGTACGCAGCCGCAGCTGGCTGCCGCCGGTTCGGTGCCTTTCCTCAAGTTGATGGGCATTGTGCTGGGTGGCTGGCAACTGGGCCGCGCCGCGCTGATCGCGCGTGAAAAGCTGGGTGAAGATGGTGTGGACGAGGACTTCCTCAAGGCCAAAATCATCACCGCGCGCTTCTTTGCCGAGCACCTGTTGCCGCAGGTTTCCGGCTTGGCTGCTGCCATTGTGGCTGGCGCTGATAGCGTGCTGGAGCTGGACGAAAACCTGTTCTAAGCGCACGTTTTTCTGCTGCCAACAGCCACCTGCGGGTGGCTGTTTCTTTATGTGAAACGATGGGGAAACCGGCAGGCGAATTCAGGAAGTGATGCAAAAACAGGTGCTTGTGACTTGTTTCAACTGGCCGAAAGCGGTATGATGGTAAGGTTTAACCAAACGGGACAGGCGCAAAACGTCGTGTCCCGTTATTCACATAAAAATCCGCAAAAACATACAAGCGAAACGCAACAGGAGCTAGTCAGTGTCAACCGTACCAGCGATCCTCGTCTTGGCTGACGGTACCCTCTTCAAGGGCAGTGCCATCGGAGCCACCGGCCATACGGTCGGCGAAGTGGTATTCAATACCGCCATGACCGGGTATCAGGAAATCCTCACCGATCCCTCCTACACCAAACAAATCGTCACCCTGACTTATCCCCATATCGGTAATGTCGGCGCGAATTCGGAAGATACCGAATCACGCGCCGTTTTTGCATCCGGTCTGATCATCCGTGATCTGCCGCTGCTGCACAGCAACTTCCGCGCGGAAGATTCGCTGTCCGACTACCTGGCCAAAAATAATGTCGTGGCCATCGCCGATATCGACACCCGTCGCCTGACGCGCATTCTGCGCGAAAAAGGCGCTCAAGCCGGTTGCATCATGGCTGGTGCCGATCTGGACGAAGCCCGTGCGCTGGAACTGGCACGCGGTTTTGGTTCCATGGCCGGTCAGGATCTGGCCAAGGTGGTGAGCTGCACCGAATCCTACCAGTGGAAACTGGGCGAATGGAAACTGGGCAGCGGCTGCAGCGAACAGGCCGACACCCCGTTCCACGTGGTGGCTTACGATTTCGGCGTGAAGCACAACATCCTGCGCATGCTGGCCGAACGCGGCTGCAAGCTGACCGTGGTTCCGGCCCAGACTCCGGCCAAGGACGTGCTGGCGCTGAATCCGGATGGTGTGTTCCTGTCCAATGGCCCTGGCGATCCGGAGCCGTGTGACTACGCCATTACTGCCATCCGCGAAATCCTGGAAACCCGCCTGCCGGTATTCGGTATTTGCCTGGGTCACCAGTTGCTGGGCCTGGCCACCGGTGCCAAAACCAGCAAGATGAAGTTCGGCCACCACGGTGCCAACCACCCGGTGCAGGATCTGGACAGTGGCCGCGTGATGATCACCAGCCAGAACCACGGCTTCCAGGTGGATGAATCCACGCTGCCGGCCAATGTGCGTGTGACGCATCGCAGCCTGTTCGACCAGACCGTACAAGGCATTGCGCTGACCGACCGTCCGGCCTTCTCCTTCCAGGGTCACCCGGAAGCGAGCCCCGGCCCGGAAGACGTGGCTTATCTGTTTGACCGCTTCATCACGGCGATGAGCCAGGCGAAGTAAACGGACCAGAACGGAGAACAAGCATGCTGGGCATTACCGATATCACCACCTACCTGATCGGCACCATCATCATCGTGCTGCTGCCAGGCCCCAACTCCATGTATGTGCTGTCGGTGGCGGCACAGCGCGGCATTCGACGCGGCTTTGTGGGTGCCTGCGGGGTATTTACCGGTGATGCCATCCTGATGACGCTGGCCGCCACGGGGGCGGCAGGGGTGCTCAAGGCCAATCCGGCCCTGTTTGCCATGGTCAAGTACGCCGGTGGTGCTTACCTGACCTGGCTGGGCCTGCAGATGCTGCGTGGTGCCTGGCGTGCTTGGCGCAGTACTTCCAGCAAGGAAGCTGCGCCGGATGCACGGCGCGAAGTGGACGCCAGCCGTCCCTTCGTCAAGGCACTGGTCATCAGCCTGATGAACCCCAAGGCCATCTTGTTCTTCGTGTCCTTCTTCGTGCAATTCGTCGACCCGGCCTATCCGCACCCGGTGCTGACCTTTCTTGTATTGGGCGGCCTGCTGCAGTGCTGCAGCGCCCTGTATCTGGCCACCATCATCGTGTCCGGAGCAAGACTGGCCGAAGCCTTCCGTCGCCGCCGCAAACTGTCCTCTGCCATGTCCGGCGGAGTGGGCGCGCTGTTTCTGGGCTTCGGGGCCAAACTGGCGGCAGCCAGCCTGAACTGAACAATTGAAATTGACTGAGCGATAACATGCCGAAACGTACCGACCTCAAGAGTATTCTCATCATCGGCGCCGGCCCCATTGTGATTGGCCAGGCCTGCGAGTTTGACTACTCCGGCGCCCAGGCCTGCAAGGCCCTGCGTGAAGAAGGTTACAAAGTCATCCTGGTGAACTCCAATCCGGCCACCATCATGACTGACCCGAACATGGCCGATGTCACCTACATCGAACCCATTACCTGGCCTGTTCTGGAAAAAATCATTGCCAAGGAACGCCCGGACGCCATCCTGCCGACCATGGGCGGCCAGACCGCGCTGAACTGCGCACTGGACCTGGGCCGCAACGGCGTGCTGGAAAAGTATAATGTCGAGCTGATCGGTGCTACCGAAGACGCCATCGACAAGGCTGAAGATCGTGGCCGCTTCAAGGAAGCCATGGCCAAGATCGGCCTGTCCTGCCCGCTGTCCTTTGTTTGCCACACCATGGAAGAGTCGCTGGAGGCGCAATCCAAGGTGGGCTTCCCCACGCTGATCCGTCCGTCCTTCACCATGGGCGGCTCCGGTGGCGGCATCGCCTACAACAAGGAAGAATTCCTGGCGATCTGCGAGCGCGGCTTTGAAGCGTCCCCCACCCATGAACTGCTGATTGAGCAGTCCGTACTCGGCTGGAAAGAGTACGAAATGGAAGTGGTACGCGACAAAAAAGACAACTGCATCATCATCTGCTCCATCGAGAACTTCGACCCGATGGGCGTGCACACTGGTGACTCCATCACCGTGGCTCCGGCACAAACCCTCACCGACAAGGAATACCAGATCATGCGTAATGCATCGATCGCGGTACTCCGTGAAATCGGTGTGGACACCGGTGGTTCCAACGTGCAGTTCGCCACCAATCCGGTGAACGGCGAAATGATCGTGATCGAGATGAACCCGCGTGTATCGCGTTCCTCGGCACTGGCCTCCAAGGCTACCGGTTTCCCGATTGCCAAGGTTGCCGCCAAGCTGGCCGTGGGTTACACCCTGGACGAACTGAAGAACGACATCACCGGCGGTGCTACCCCGGCTTCGTTCGAACCGTCCATCGACTACGTGGTTACCAAGATTCCGCGTTTTGCCTTCGAAAAATTCCCGCAGGCTGACAACCGCCTGACCACCCAGATGAAGTCGGTGGGCGAAGTGATGGCCATGGGCCGCACCCTGCAGGAATCCATGCACAAGGCGCTGCGTGGCCTGGAAACCGGCCTGTCCGGCTTCAACCCGGTGACCACCAACGAAGAAACCATCCGTCACGAAGTCAGCACTCCGGGGCCGGAACGTATCCTGTACGTGGCCGATGCCTTCCGTGTGGGCATGAGCCGTGAC
Source organism: Aquitalea sp. FG25 (assembly GCF_057809375.1). Taxonomy (NCBI): domain Bacteria; kingdom Pseudomonadati; phylum Pseudomonadota; class Betaproteobacteria; order Neisseriales; family Chromobacteriaceae; genus Aquitalea; species Aquitalea sp. FG25. The sequence continues at coordinate 19,030 of NZ_JBMDJV010000025.1, read as the reverse complement.
GACGTGTTTGCCCTGAGCAAGATCGACCCGTGGTTCCTGGCGCAGATCGAAGACATCGTGGGCGAAGAAAAAGCCTTGGCCGGCCGCAAGGTGGAAGAACTGGGCTTTGACGAACTGCGTCGCCTGAAGCGCAAGGGCTTCTCCGACCGTCGTCTGGGTGAGCTGTTGAATACCGACCAGGCTGCCGTGCGCGCCAAGCGCTGGGCACTGGGTCTGCACCCGGTGTACAAGCGTGTGGATACCTGCGCGGCCGAGTTCGCCACCTCCACCGCCTACATGTACTCCAGCTACGAAGAAGAGTGCGAAGCTCAGCCGACCGACCGCAAGAAGGTGATGGTGTTGGGTGGCGGCCCCAACCGTATCGGTCAGGGTATCGAATTCGACTACTGCTGCGTGCATGCCGCGCTGGCGCTGCGTGAATCCGGTTTCGAGACCATCATGGTCAACTGCAACCCGGAAACCGTATCGACCGACTACGACACCTCCGACCGTCTGTACTTCGAGCCGCTGACGCTGGAAGACGTGCTGGAAATCTGCCGCATCGAAAAACCGTTCGGCGTAATCGTGCAGTACGGCGGCCAAACCCCGCTGAAGCTGGCACGTGCGCTGGAAGCCAATGGCGTGTCCATCATCGGCACTTCGCCGGACATGATCGATGCTGCCGAAGACCGCGAACGTTTCCAGAAGCTGCTGAACGAGCTGGGCCTGAAACAGCCACCGAACCGCACCGCCCGCACGCCGGCCGACGCGATGAAGCTGGCCGAAGAAATCGGCTATCCGCTGGTGGTGCGTCCGTCCTACGTACTGGGCGGCCGTGCGATGGAAATCGTGCACGAACCGGCTGATCTGGAACGCTATATGCGTGAAGCCGTGAAGGTGTCCAACGATAGCCCGGTGCTGCTGGATCACTTCCTCAACGACGCCATCGAAGTGGACGTGGATTGCATCTCCGACGGCAAGGACGTGGTCATCGGCGGCATCATGCAGCATATCGAACAAGCTGGTGTGCACTCCGGTGACTCCGCCTGCTCGCTGCCGCCGTACAGCCTGTTCCCGGCAGTACAGGACGAAATCCGTCGCCAGACCGAAGCCATGGCGCGTGCGCTGAATGTGGTTGGCCTGATGAATGTACAGTTTGCCATCCAGGGTGACACCATCTACGTGCTGGAAGTGAACCCGCGTGCCTCGCGTACCGTACCGTTTGTTTCCAAGGTAACCAGCGCACCGCTGGCCAAGATCGCCGCTCGCGCCATGGCTGGTATCAGCCTGGCTGAGCAAGGCTTCACCAAGGAAGTCATTCCGCCGTACTTTGCGGTGAAGGAAGCGGTATTCCCCTTCATCAAGTTCCCTGGCGTGGATACCATCCTGGGACCGGAAATGAAGTCCACCGGCGAAGTGATGGGCGTGGGCAAGAGCTTTGCCGAAGCCTTCGTCAAGAGCCAGCTGGCAGCCGGCGACAAGCTGCCGCGCACCGGCAAGGTGTTCCTGTCGGTTCGTCAGTCCGACAAGAACGGCGCGGTTGATGTGGCACGTGAGCTGCAACGCCTGGGCTTTGGCGTCTGCGCAACGCGCGGTACCGCCAAGACCTTGGCCGAAGCCGGCATCGTGGTGCAGGTGGTCAACAAGGTGAACGAAGGCCGTCCGCACATCGTCGACATGATCAAGAACGGCGAAATCGACGTACTGGTCAACACCGTGGACGAAAAGCGCCAGGCCATCCAGGACAGCCATTCTATCCGCCGCAGTGCGCTGCAGGCGCGCATTCCGCAATACACCACCCTGGCAGGTGCCAAGGCAGTGTGTGTGGGTATGGCGCATGTGGAAGAATTTGATGTCTACAGCGTTCAGGAACTGCACGCTTCCATCAAGCCCTGAGTCACTGTCTGGCTGCGTGTGACGGCAAGATATGCGTTGAAGCTTTGAATCGCAGACGATTTGCCGTTACAATCCAGACATTGAACTGCAACAGCCAAGCCGCCGTCTCGTACGGCGGCTTGTGTTTTTGATGACGGCGGGGGTACCGCCTCAGGAGAGCACCCGAATGAACAAAGTCCCGTTGACGCTGCGTGGCGCCGAACTTCTCAAAGAAGAACTGCAACGCCTGAAGAGTGTGGAGCGCCCGGCGGTGATCGAAGCGATTGCCGAAGCGCGTTCGCATGGCGACCTGTCGGAAAACGCTGAGTATGATGCCGCCAAAGAGCGCCAGGGTTTCGTGGAAGGTCGTATTGCCGATCTCGAAGGTAAGATTTCCAATGCAATCATCATCAATCCGGCCGAGCTGGATGCTGATGGCCGCGTGGTATTTGGTGCCACCGTTGAACTGATGGATCTGGAAACCGAAGATAAGGTGACCTACCAGATCGTCGGTGACGACGAAGCGGACATCAAGCTGTGCAAGGTATCGGTCAATTCGCCGATCGCCCGTGCGCTGATCGGCAAGGAAAGCGGCGACGTGGCCGAGGTTGTCGCCCCGGGCGGCATTCGCGAATACGAAGTGCTGGACGTCAAATACATCTAAGCAGACAGATCAAACGCGCGCTTTCGCGCGTTTTTGCTGTGGAGTCAGAGGAGCACGCATGGACGGATTGCGAGCGATAGCCAGAACCTTCTGGATTGGCGGTCTGTGGGTGATCGGCATCATCGTCGCCCCGGTATTGTTCCGCTCACTGGATACGGTAACCGCCGGCATGGTAGCAGGCAAACTGTTTGCCGCCATTGCCTGGGTAGGCCTGGTATGTGGTGTATTCCTGCTGGTGGATGCGGTATGGCGCAATGGCGTGCGCGGCATGAAGGAAGCCAGCTTCTGGTTGATTGTCGGCATGCTGCTGTGTACCGTCATCAATCATTTTGCGGTCACCCCCATCATCGCGGCACTCAAGCTGCAAATGAATCATGCGGCCGAAGGCCTGTTTGGCGGCGGCTTTGCCACCTGGCATGCCATTTCCAGCCTGATTTACCTGGTACAGAGCCTGATGGGCCTGGCTTATATACTGCGGCGCGACTAAGTGGCCGACATGGCGAGATCAATGGCCACAAGTATGGCCAAGACAAAATAAAAGCGGTGGCAAGCCACCGCTTTTGCTATACCGCCCAAGGGCAGTATCAGGATTGGGATGCAATCTTCAGCGCCTTTTTGTTCTTGGGCAGAACAATGCGCTGCTTGTCGCTGGGGCGCCACAGCACCAGCAGCTTGCCGATGTGCTGTACCGGCGCAGCACCCAGTTCATCGCAAATCTGCTCGTAGAGCGCGATGCGGGCGGCACGGTCATCACCCTGAACACGAATCTTGATCAGCTCGTGTGCGTCCAGGCTGATGGCGATTTCGCGCAGTACGGAGTCGCTCAGGCCGTTATTGCCGATCATTACGACCGGGCTGAGAGTCTGAGCCAGACCCTTAAGGTGTTGGCGCTGGAATGGTTGCAGTTCGATTTTCATTGGACAGGCTTGGTTTCAAAGCAAAACGGGATTCTACTAGAGTTTGGCGCTTAGCCCAAACTCTGGTCACAAACAGACTGAAAAACAACAGGATAGCCACCAAGGCTATGCTGTGTGGAATGGGCAGGAAGCGACTCATGGCAAGAAGCACCAGCAGCAATACTTGGCTGCGCGAACATGTTAACGACCAGTATGTGCAAATGGCCAAGAAAGATGGCTATCGGGCGCGTGCAGCGTACAAGCTGTTGGAAATCAACGAAAAAGACAAGCTGATCCGTCCGGGAACGGTGCTGGCCGACCTTGGCAGTGCCCCTGGCAGCTGGTCGCAGGTTGCCGCCCGTATCGTCGGCCCCCAGGGCAAGGTGTTTGCGCTGGATATTCTGCCAATGAACCCGATCGCCGACGTCGATTTCATTCAGGGCGATTTTCGCGAAGATGAAGTCCTGGCCGAGTTCGTCGATCTGCTGGATGGCCGCGCACTGGACCTTGTAATTTCCGATATGGCACCCAATATCTCCGGAATGAGTGCCATGGATCAGGCCAGAAGTTTTCTGCTGTGTGAACTGGCGCTGGAATTTGCACGCGATCATCTGAAACCCGGCGGCAGTTTTCTCGTCAAAGTGTTCCAGGGCAGCGATTTCCAGCCCTACCTGCAGTCAATGCGTGATCTGTTTGACGAGGTGCTTACCCGCAAACCCAAGGCCTCGCGTGACCGTTCCAGCGAAATTTACTTGCTGGGCAAGGGCCGACGCTGACATACGCCCCCCCGGGGTTTACAATTCATACCAATGAAATACGCAACCGCAAAGTCAGGGCACAGAGGAGTCCGCTACTCGTGAACAATATCGGCAAAAACATCGCCATCTGGGTGATCATCGGTCTGGTACTGATGACTGTATTCAATCAGTTCAACAAACGCCAGGATGCTCAGAACCAGATCGAGTACTCGCAATTCATCAGCGATGTCGAATCCGGCAAGGTGCAGTCCCTGAGCATTGAGGGCCATCCGCTACGTGGCCAGTGGCTGAAGGGCAAGCGCACTGATGGTTCGGCTTTTGCCACCTATGCGCCCTATGACCCGCAACTGGTCGAAGACCTGATCAAGAACAACGTCCGCTTCTCGGCCAAGCCGGAAGAAGAACCGTCCATGCTGATGAGCATCTTCATCAGCTGGTTCCCGATGCTGCTGCTCATCGGCGTGTGGGTATTCTTCATGCGCCAGATGCAGGGTGGTGGCAAGGGTGGTGCCTTCTCCTTCGGTAAGAGCAAGGCGCGCATGCTGGATCAGGACACCAACACCGTTACCTTTGCCGATGTGGCTGGCTGCGATGAGGCCAAGGAAGAGGTGAAGGAAATTGTTGATTACCTGCGCGACCCTTCCCGCTATCAAAGCCTGGGTGGCCGCATTCCGCGCGGCATCTTGCTTTGCGGCTCGCCGGGTACCGGTAAAACCTTGCTGGCCAAGGCCATTGCTGGTGAAGCCAAGGTTCCGTTCTTCAGCATTTCCGGTTCTGACTTTGTCGAAATGTTTGTTGGCGTGGGTGCTGCCCGTGTACGCGACATGTTCGAGCAGGCGAAAAAGAACTCGCCCTGCATCATCTTCATCGACGAAATCGATGCGGTTGGCCGTCAGCGTGGTGCCGGCTTGGGTGGCGGTAACGACGAGCGCGAACAGACGCTGAACCAGTTGCTGGTGGAGATGGATGGTTTCGAAACCAATACCACCGTCATCGTGATTGCAGCCACCAACCGTCCTGATGTGCTGGACCCTGCCTTGCAGCGTCCGGGCCGTTTCGACCGTCAGGTTGTTGTGCCGCTGCCGGATATTCGCGGTCGTGAACAGATTCTATCCGTGCACATGCGTAAGGTGCCGATTGCCGCTGATGTGGAAGCTTCCATCATCGCCCGTGGCACACCGGGCTTCTCCGGTGCCGATCTGGCCAACCTGGTGAACGAAGCCGCACTGTTTGCTGCCCGTCGCAGCAAGCGTCTGGTGGATATGCTGGATTTCGAATCGGCCAAGGACAAGATCATGATGGGTGCCGAACGCCGCAGCATGGTGATGACCGAGGAGGAGAAGCGCAACACCGCTTATCACGAATCGGGTCACGCCGTGGTGGCCAAGCTGCTACCCAAGTCTGATCCGGTGCACAAAGTCACCATCATTCCGCGCGGTCGTGCGCTGGGTGTGACCATGCAATTGCCGGAGCAGGACCGCTTCTCCTATGATCGCGGTTACCTGATGGACCGTCTGGCCATCCTGTTCGGCGGCCGTATCGCCGAAGAGCTGTTCATGAACCAGATGACCACCGGGGCCTCCAACGACTTTGAACGTGCTACCCAGATGGCGCGCGACATGGTGACCCGCTACGGCATGTCCGACAAGCTGGGTCCGATGGTGTATGGCGACAACGAGGGCGAAGTTTTCCTGGGTCGCTCTGTCACCACTCACAAGAACATGTCGGAAGCCACCATGCAGCAGGTGGATATGGAAATTCGCCGCATCATCGACGAGCAGTACACCCTGGCCCGTCGTCTGCTGGATGAAAATCGCGACAAGGTAGAAGCCATGACGGCTGCCCTGCTGGAATGGGAAACCATCGACGCCGAGCAGATCAACGACATCATGGATGGCAAGCCGCCTCGTCCGCCCAAACCGGGCAGTGGCTTCCCGGCCAAACCGGAGGAAAAGGCTGCAGAAGCCACGCCGGCAGAACCAACATCCACGCCGGCTCAGGAACTTTAACCGCCGGTTTTCACAGGGTGGCAGCGCAGGCTGCCACCCTGTTTTGCATTTATCTGGCAGAACTCTTCATGCAATTGCTTCAATGCGGGCGCTTCAGGCTCGATCTCTCTCGCCCCATGATCATGGGCATTCTCAATGTAACCCCGGACTCCTTCTCCGATGGAGGCCGCTTCAATACGCTGGACAGCGCATTGCGGCGAGCTGAGAACATGCTGGCTGATGGTGCCACCATCCTGGATATCGGCGGCGAATCCACCCGTCCTGGCGCACCGGAAGTGAGCGTACAGGAGGAGCTGGACCGGGTGCTGCCGGTACTGGAAAAGTTGAAGGACCTTGGTGTTCCACTATCGCTGGACACCCGGCGTACCGTGGTCATGCAGGCTGCCTTGCAGCTGGGTGCCGTTGATCTGATCAATGATGTCTCCGCGCTGGAAGACGATGGCGCGGTTGATGCCGTTGCTGCGTCGCAAGTGGCGCTGTGCCTGATGCATAAGCAAGGCAATCCGGACACCATGCAGCAGGCCCCGGCGTATCAGGATGTGGTGGAAGAAGTAGGACATTACCTGCTGCGTCGGGTACAGCTATGCCGCGCAGCAGGCATCGCCGACGAGCGCTTGCTGATCGACCCCGGTTTTGGTTTTGGCAAGACGCTGAAACATAATCTGCAGCTACTTGCTGGGCTGCGGCGTATCGAAGCCATCAGCGGCCTGCCCCTGCTGGTGGGTCTGTCGCGCAAATCCATGCTTGGTGCGATTACCGGCGAGACGATTCCGGCAGAGCGGCTGGGCGCGAGTGTGGCCGTGGCACTGGTTTCCCTGCAGCAAGGTGCCAGGATTGTCCGGGTGCACGACGTCAAAGCCAGTCGGCAGGCACTGGAAGTGTGGGCTGCCTTGCAGCCGTATTCCGCCTGAACTTGATTTCGCAGTCTGACGTTGTATTTGATTTGCATGGCGCAGGCTTGCCCAACTGATCGGACAGACGGGTACAATACACAGGTTCCGCAGGGGTTATTGTTGCAGCTACCCGTTGCTGGCCAGGCGCTACAGCAACGTGACTAGGATGATGAAATGAGTCGCAAATATTTTGGTACTGATGGTGTACGCGGTGAGGTCGGGCAGTTTCCCATCACCCCGGATTTTGTTCTCAAGCTGGGCTATGCCGCCGGGCGGGTACTGGTTGATCACGACAAGGATCACCGCCCGACGGTGCTGGTTGGCAAGGACACCCGCATTTCCGGCTATATGCTGGAAGCCGCCCTGCAGGCAGGCTTTACCGCTGCTGGTGTCAATGTGTTATTGACCGGTCCGCTGCCGACGCCAGGCATTGCCTACCTTACCCGTGCACTGCGGCTGGAAGCCGGGGTGGTGATTTCGGCATCGCATAATCCGTATCAGGATAATGGCATCAAGTTTTTTGCCGAAGGCGGCAAAAAGCTGGATGACGCGCTGGAGCTGGAAATCGAGGCCATGCTGGAACAGCCGATGAGCACCAACAGTTCGGCAGAGCTGGGGCGTGCGCGTCGAATCTCCGGTGCCGCTGAGCGCTACATCGAGTTCTGCAAGAGTACCTTCCCGGGGGAGCGTGATCTCAAGCAGCTGAAACTGGTGGTGGACTGTGCCAACGGGGCAACCTATCACATCGCCCCCAAGGTATTCCATGAGCTGGGTGCCGAGCTGGTGGTTATCGGTGGCGAACCCAATGGCTACAACATCAATGACAAGGTAGGGGCGACTTACCCTAAGACCTTGCAGGTAGCGGTGCTGGAACACCATGCCGACTACGGCATTTCGCTGGATGGCGACGGTGACCGCCTGATCATGGTGGACAAACATGGCAAGGTATACGACGGGGATCAGCTGATCTACGTGATTGCCAAGGCACGTGCCGCGCGCGGGGAGTTGAAGGGTGGCGTGGTGGGAACCGTGATGACCAATATGGCCATGGAGCTGGCGCTCAACAAGCTGGGCGTGGACTTTGGCCGTGCCAAGGTGGGCGACCGCTACGTGCTGGAAATGCTGCACGCCAATGGCTGGCAGGTGGGTGGTGAGGCGTCGGGCCACATCCTGTGTCTGGATAAGCACACCACGGGCGATGGCATCATCTCCAGCCTGCAAGTGCTGGCCAGCCTGGCCGAACTGGGCATCAGCCTGGAAGAAGCCTGCAGCGACTGGACGCCGTTCCCGCAAACCATGATCAATGTCCGTCACAACGGCTGCGACTGGAAAGCCGCATCGGCAGAGGCGCTGGCTGCTGCACAAACCGCGCTGGCTGGCGTAGGACGCGTGGTATTGCGTCCTTCCGGTACCGAGCCGGTGGTGCGGGTGATGGTGGAAGCCAGCGACCGTGCGCTGTCGGAACGGTGGGCCAGAGAGATCGCTGCCACTATCGAGCGCGTGGCCTGAGTCGGCAGGCGTCCTTGAGAAAAGCCGCTGTGTGATGCAGCGGCTTTTTCATGCCTGCCGGTTTTAGATCAGCTGACGTGGTACGCGTGGGGCGATGGCACACATCAGCTCATAGCCAATGGTACCGGCAGCAGCAGCCACTGCTTCGATGGCCACGTTAGGCCCCCACAGCTGCACCCGGCTACCGATATCAGCGGCAGGGACGTGGCTGAGGTCGATGGCCAGCATGTCCATGGAAACCCGCCCTACGGTGCCACTGCGCTGGCCTTCCACCATCACCGGGGTGCCATTGGCGGCAATGCGCGGGTAGCCATCGGCATAACCACAGGCGACGATGCCGATGCGCATCGGCTTGTCGGCCTGGAAGTTCAATCCATAACCCACGGTGTCACCCGCTTGTAGCTGCTGGATGGCAATAATGTCCGCACTCAGCGTCATGGTGGTGTGTAGTCCCAGCGTACTGCCATGACATTCGGCAAAGGGCGAGCAGCCGTACAGGGTAATGCCAGGGCGGACTACATCGCCGTGGGTTTGCGGGTGGCGGAATACGGCAGCGGAGTTGGCCGCACTGATGGCAAGGCCGCTGGCTTGGGCTACCGGTGCAAAGCGCTGCCACTGCTCGGTCACGCCCCGCGCATCGTCGGCGGTGGCGAAATGGGTCATGATGGTGCTCAGGCGTACCTGCGGCAGCGCTTGTAGCTGGCTGATTACCATTGGGGCCTGTTCGGGGCAAAAGCCCAGCCGGTTCATGCCGCTATTGATCTTGAGCCACACTTCGATGGCATGCGGCAGGGAACCTTCCTGCAGCCAGGCAATCTGGTGAGGGGAGTGAATGGCACCGGCAATGCGATATTCGGCCATGGCTTGTACTTCGGCACGGTCGAACGGACCTTCCAGCAGCGTGATGGCTTGCTGGATACCGGCCTGGCGCAGGGCGATGGCATCTTCGATATTGAGTAAGGCAAAACCGTCGGCAATGTCAGCCAGGGCAAGGGCGCAGCCAAGTGCACCGTGGCCGTAGGCATCAGCCTTGATGACGGCCAGGGCCTGACGACCGGTGGCATGTTGACGGGATTGAAGGTAGTTATGGCGCAGGGCGGAATGATTGATTTCCACCCGTATAGGGCGTGTCATGTCAAGAAAGGATAAGGTCGAGGTGTGCTATTATAAGCGCCCGATCATGCACTCGGACAATCAGCCCGTGGCCAAATCTTGTGACAGGACAAGACTGTGCCGGTCGGCGGAGCACTATGGACATACTGCAGATACTTCTCGATTTCTTTACCGGTTACGGTTATGTAGCAGTCTTTACCGTATTGCTGGTATGTGGTTTTGGTGTGCCGATTCCAGAGGACATTACCCTGGTGGCTGGCGGCATCATTTCCGGCCTTGGCTATGCTGATGTGGACATCATGTTCCTGGTGGGCATGGCTGGCGTGCTGGCCGGAGATGGCATCATGTTTGCCGCCGGACGGTTTTATGGCCACAAGGTACAGCGTTTCCGTCCTATCGCCCGTATCCTCACGCCCGAGCGCTTTGAGGCCGTACAGGAAAAGTTCGAGAAATACGGCACCTGGGTGTTGTTTGTCGCCCGTTTTCTGCCAGGTTTGCGCTCGCCCATTTTCATTACCGCAGGCATGACCCGCCGTGTTCCTTACTGGCGCTTCTTGCTGATGGATGGCTTTGCTGCCTTTATTTCCGTACCGGTCTGGGTTTATCTTGGGCATTACGGTGCCACGCAGCGCGAATGGCTGATGCATATGGTGCATCGTGGTCAGATGGGCATTCTTTCCGTTGTTGGCGTGTTGCTGACGGTGCTGGTCATTCTTTACCTGTTCAAGCGCAAAAAATGCTGTGCGGATTCTGGCCTGAAGAAATAAGCCGGAGATCCAAAAGAAAAAGCCACTCAGATGAGTGGCTTTTTTTATGGTGTAGCTGCTTAACCTACTTGCAGCAGTTCCACTTCGAATACCAGGGTGGCATTGGGCGGAATCACGCCACCTGCGCCACGCGCGCCATAGCCGAGTTCTGCCGGAATGGTCAGCTTGCGCTTGCCGCCCACCTTCATGCCTACCACGCCCTGATCCCAACCCTTGATCACATGACCGGCACCCAGCGGAAAACTGAAGGGCTGAAAGCGATCCTTGCTGGAGTCGAACTTGCTGCCGTTGGTCAGCCAGCCGGTGTAGTGCACGGTTACTTCCTGGCCGCTGACGGCCTCGGCACCTTCGCCCACGGTCAGGTCTTCAATGATCAATTCGCTCATCTTGTGTTCCTTGTATCTGGTTCAAGCAAGGCGTCATTGTACCAGCAGCTGCTGCAATGCGGCTTGGTGGCTAAATTCTGTCATTTGTATTTGACAATCAGTGGCTTATAAATAATTAACTGTCTGGTTTACCCACCCACCACCAGAAGGGGATTCGTCATGGATATCACCCACGGCACATCCCGGGAGCACCCGGTTGTTCATCATGTCGCAGTTTCCCAAACCTTGGTCTGGCTGCAGCAGGGCATGAAAGACCTGCGCCGCGCACCAGCCGATGCCATGTTTTATGGCGCCGTTTTTGTCCTGATGGGATATCTGTTGATTACTTACTTCGACAGCGCTCCACAATTTGTGCTGACCCTGTCCACGCTGTTCCTGCTGGCTGGGCCGTTTCTAGCCATTGGTCTGTATGATCTGGCGCGCCAGCATGAAAACGTGTTTGCCCATCAGCGTGTCAATCTGTGGCACAGCATGACTGCATGGCGGATCAATCTGCCTGGCTTTACCCTGTATGCAGCGCTGCTGGCACTGATGGTGTTTGGCTGGTTTCGTGTATCACTACTGATGTTTGCGCTGTTTTTCGATACCGCTGCGCTGCCATCGCTGGATAGCTTGATGGTGAATGCCCTGTTGCCGGAAAACATGACCTTCCTGCTGGCTTATTTTGGTGTCGGCTTCTTGTTTGCCGTGGCGGTATTTTCGCTCAGCGTGGTCGCCATTCCGATGATGCTGGACAAGGATGTGGACACCGTGACGGCCATGATCAACAGCGTGCAGGCGGTGTACAAGAATCTGCTGACGATGGCGGTATGGGCCGTTATGATTGTGGCTCTTACTGCGGTGGGTTTTGCTACCTATTTCATTGGCCTGATCGTCATCATGCCTGTACTCGGGCTGGCCAGCTGGCATGCTTACCGCGACATGATTTCCTACGAAAGCTGACGCCAGACCGATGAGCCAACCTTCCATCGTATTTCTCGACCGGGACAGCCTGCCTGTCCCGGTTCCTGTTTTTCCGTTTGCACATCAATATTGCGAAATTGCCGCCACCACGCCGGAGCAGATTGTCCAGCACGTGGGTGATGCCGATATCGTCATCACCAATAAAGTGCCGTTCAGCCGTGAAACCCTGTTGCAGTTGCCGGGTGTGAAAATGCTGGCGGTGGCTGCCACCGGCTATAACCATATCGACCTTGCCACCTGCCGCGAGCAGGGTATCGCAGTGGCGAACATTCGCCATTATGGGGATGAAACCGTAGCTGAGCATGCGTTTACCCTGATGCTGGCTTTGGTCAAGAATCTGCCGGCTTACCAGCGTGATGTCACGGCTGGTGTGTGGGAGCAGGCCAAGCAGTTCTGCCATTTTGGCGCGCCCATTCGCGATCTCAAGGGCGCAACTCTCGGTATTCTTGGTGCCGGTGGTATCGGTCAGGCGCTGGCCGAGCGCGCCCGTGCATTTGGCATGCTGGTGCAGTTTGGTGAGCGTAAAGGTGTCACCACTGTGCGCGACGGCTATGTCAGCTTTGATCAGCTACTGGCCAGTTCCGACGTACTTTCCCTGCACTGCCCCTTGAACGATGAAACCCGCAACATGATTGCCCAGCCAGAACTGATGGCCATGAAACCGGGTGCCATTCTGATCAATACCGCGCGTGGCGGCCTGGTGGATGAAGACGCGCTGGTAGCGGCGCTCAAATTCGGCCAACTGGGCGGTGCCGGTTTTGATGTGCTGAGTACGGAGCCGCCGTCGGCAGGCAACCCGCTGCTCAAGGCGCGGTTGCCGCACTTGATTGTCACGCCGCATATCGGTTGGGCTAGTCAGCAGGCAATGCAGCGTCTGGCACAGCAACTGGTGGACAATATCGCCGCCTTTGTTAGTGGCAAAGAAGCAAACCGGCTGGTGTGAGTTGTTTGCAAGTGTGCATGAAAAAAGCAGGCCGCTTGGGCCTGCTTTTTTTATGTGAGATGAGATGCGCTCAATCCGGAATATCGTTGGGATTGATACGCGGGCTGTCTTCCTCCCCCATGCCCAGCTTGCCGCGTACGCAGGAAATATAGCGGTTTACATCCGGGCCGCCGCCATAGCGTTGCGCATGCCAGATCATTTCCCCCAGGCATTCCATCATCTCGTGCTGTGCGCGATGCTCATTGCCATGGCGCAAGGCCAGTTGGGCGTACAGCGAGCGAATACCAAATGGCTGGTCGATCGAGCGCTGTTCCTCAATGGCCACATGCAAGCCCATATGCAGGAAGGGGTTGGTTTCGCCCATTTCCGGTGTCCATTCCTGTTCCAGGTACTTTTCCGGATGATTCAGGATGGAGTGGTACTCAGGGTGGTCTATAAGAATGGAAAGCACGATCTTTTCCAGATCAGTCAGCACACTGCCGGTCTGGTGCTTTTTCCAGGTGTCGAAAAAGAAGCCGCGCGCATCCTGGCGGCTGGGTGAAAACAACATGCGCAATACCTGAGTAGATTTCTCGGACAAGTCCCGATTATACGGAAGGGAGCCCACCATGACCACGCTTTACGATTTTTCCATGCCTTTGCCTGATGGCAGTTCCATGGCGCTCAGCACCCTGCAAGGCCAGGTGGTACTACTGGTGAATACGGCAAGTGAGTGTGGCTATACCCGGCAATATGCCGGTCTGCAGGAATTGCATGACAGCCTGTCCAATCAGGGGCTGGTTATCCTGGCTTTTCCCTGCAACCAGTTTGGCGGGCAAGAACCCGGTTCCGATGAGCAGATTGCCAGTTTTTGCACCAGTCGCTTTCAACTGACGCTGCCGCTGTCTGCCAAGATCGAGGTTAACGGCCCGCAGGCACACCCGTTATGGCGCTGGCTGACCCAGGCGGATAGCGCACATCCGCATCCGGTGAAATGGAATTTCACCAAGTTTTTGCTGGATGGCAAGGGCAGGGTGGTGAAGCGCTTCGAACCGGCAGTGGCTCCACATGAACTGCTGCCGGACATCGAAGTCTTGCTGAGCCGGCGTGTCACTGCCGACTAGAACGGGTCTGGCTTAGAACCGCTAACAAAACCTCGTAGAGAAGCCGGGCCAAGGCGCGCCGCCGCAGACAGTACATGGCGTACGGCAAGGCGGCGCAACGCTGGAGCGGGGGTTTTGTTCGCGGGGCTTACTTGCGGCGGAAGATGATGTCCCATACGCCGTGACCCAGCTTGATGCCACGGGCTTCAAACTTGGTCAGCGGGCGATAGTCCGGGCGCGGGGCATAGCCATCGGCGCTATTGGCCAGATCGCCATTGGCGCTGAACACTTCCATGATCTGGATGGCGTAGTCTTCCCAGTCGGTGGCAGCGTGCAGATAGCCGCCCGGCTTCAGTTTCCTGACCAGTTTTTCCACCAGCGGGGCCTGAATCAGGCGGCGCTTGTTGTGACGCTTCTTGTGCCAGGGGTCGGGGAAGAAAATATGCACCCCGTCCAGGCTGCCATCGGCCAGCATGTTATCCAGCACTTCCACCGCATCGTGACGGATGATGCGCAGATTGCTCAATTCTTTCTCGGCAATCAGCTTGCACAGATTGCCCACGCCGGGAGAGTGCACCTCGACGCCCAGATAGTCGATGTCCGGATTGGCCGCAGCAATTTCAGCGGTGGCACCGCCCATGCCAAAGCCGATTTCCAGAATCTTGGGGGCCTGGCGGCCAAAAGCCTGCTCCAGATTGATGGGTGCAGCCTGATATTCGATGCCCCATTTGGGCATGCCTTCGTCCATGGCGCGTTGCTGGCCTGCCGAGAGATGTCCCTGGCGCAGCACAAAGCTTCTGATGGCGCGCCCGAATGCCGGATTTTCCATGTGATTCAAACAGATAATTGCAAGAAGACGCGCATGTTACCGAATCTTGCCTGCCTTAGCGAGTGCCACGCTCTGCCAGGCCGGGTTGGCTGCCAGTTGTGCGACAAATTCCCGCGCCGTGGGGTGCTGCAGCGCTACGCCCAGTTCATGAAGGCGCAGGCAGCGAAAGCGGCGCGACTCGGCCATATAAGACCATAGCGCCGGACTGACTGCGGCCTGCACCTCGGCACGCGGCAATTGGGGCGGGAGTGGCAAGGACAGCGCGTCAGCCAGCATGCGGTACCAGTCGGTAATGGTCAGTGGTTCCTGATCGCAGGCGTTGTACACCCGGATGCCGCCACGGTTCTGCTGCAGGCTGGCAATACACAGGCTGGCCAGATCGTCAGCATGGATATGGTTGCTGTAGCTGTCTTCCTCGGGCCGGATCAACGGCGTGTTTTGCATAAGACGCGTCAGCGGCAGGCGCTCCAGTGCGTAAATGCCTGGCGCGCGCAGAATGGTCAGCTGGCTGCCATGGTGGCGGGCAAAGGCACGCAGGGTGTTTTCTGCATCCAGTCGGCGCCAGGCGCGCTCGGTTTGCGGCAGGGGGGGCGAACATTCATCCAGCCAGTTGCCATGGCTATTTCCATACACGCCAGTAGTGCTGATATAGCTAATACGCTGTGGTATCCTGTCGGCTTTTGCCAGTGCGTACAACAACTTGCGCGTGCGGCTGTCGCGCATTCCGTGGCTTGGTGGCGGTGCGGTTATCCACAGGTCATCGGCCAGACCGGCCAGCCGCTTCAGGCTGGTGGCATTGTCCAGATTGGCCTGGATTGGAATGGCACCACCGGCGCGCGCGGTTTCTGCGGCTTGCGCGTGATGTGCCAGAACCAGCACTCTCCAGTGCTGCACGAGTCGGGGCAGGGCCCGCTGGGCGACATCACCCATGCCTGCAATCAATAATGTACGCATAGGCTGCATCTTACCGAGATTTGGAATAATAAAGGTACCCAATGACTTCCCAGGTCAAAGTGCTCCCGAGCGGGCATACGTTCAGTGTTGAAGCGCATGAAACCATTCTGGAAGCGGCTTTGCGCCAGAATGTCGGCCTGCCTTATGGCTGCCGCGATGGTGCCTGTGGTGCCTGCAAGGGCAAGGTGGTGGAGGGCGAGGTTTGCCAGGATGGCTATCAGGAAAAAGCCCTGCCGGAAAGCGAACGTATCCAGGGGATGACCCTGTTCTGCTGTGCCCGCCCGCAAGGCGATATCACCATCGAAGCCCGTGAAGTGGTTGGCGCTGGTGACTTCCAGATCAAGACCCTGCCGTGCCGTGTGGAAAGCATGGTCAAGATGCACGATGTTGCCGTGCTCAAACTCAAGCTGCCGGTCTCCGAGCGCCTGCAATTCCGCGCCGGTCAGTACATCGACATCCTGATGAAGGATGGCAAGAAACGCAGTTTCTCCATTGCCAATGCGCCGCATGATGATGCCTTCCTGGAGCTGCATATCCGTCATCAGCCGGGCGGCAGTTTTTCCGACTATGTTTTCACCCAGATGAAAGAGCGCGAAATCATGCGCTTCAAAGGCCCGATGGGTTCTTTCTTCCTGCGTGAAGATTCGGACAAGCCGATTATCTTTGTGGCTAGCGGTACCGGTTTTGCCCCGGTCAAGGGCATTATCGAGCACGCCATTCACCACGGTATCCAGCGCCAGATGGTGCTGTACTGGGGCGCACGCACCAAGGCCGACCTGTACATGGCTGAACTTGCCGCCAGCTGGCAGGCCGGCAATGCCAACATCACCGTGATTCCGGTGTTGTCCGAAGCACTGCCCGAAGATGAATGGCAAGGCCGTACCGGTTTTGTCCATCAGGCGGTGCTGGATGACTTTGCCGACCTGTCCGGCTACCAGGTGTATGCCTGTGGTGCGCCGGTGATGGTGGAGTCCGCCCATCGTAGTTTCATTGCCGAGCGCAAGCTGCCGGAAGACGAATTCTTCTCTGATGCTTTCTTCCTGTCCAAGGACATGGGCGGCAACAAGCAGCCCTGATCTGCCTGCCAGCCCCAGCAAACAGCCCCTGCACTGCAGGGGCTTTTTCATTGCTGGTACCACGCGGTGAGTGACCGTCATCGGCTTGCAATGGCCGTGGTAGCGGCATCATTTTGTTTTTGTGGCACTTTCCATAGACAAATGCACGGCGAACGGATTATTGACTTGTGTCAACATCCACAATTTTTGTAGGGTTATTATGACTATCGACTAATCAATCAAGGCGGCAAACCGCCAGCTAGAGGAGTGAGAAATGGAACTGCTGGGTCAACTTCTTTCCGACGATGTCGGTGTTCTGGGTTTGGCAACCATTGTCTTTGCTACCGTGGTGGTATGCGGTGTGATCTTTGTCATCAGCCGTAAGGTGAAAAACGCTGGGCCAAATGACTGAATCAGTTTGATTGTGGTGTAAGTCTAGATTTCCTCTTGATGTGTGTGTTGGTGGATACGGTGGTGGGCCGTATCCATTTTTTTGCCCATTGCTTATCTGTAATTATTTATTTAATCAATAATTGTTCAATATTGCTAATAAAGTATGGTTGTAAATTTATAAATTCAATTGGGATAAGTAGGGGCACTTGCCTATAACCCAGCCATCTTGTTTCCTGTTGTCCGGTAGCACCCTTTTTTTCATTTGATCCTAGTCAAACATCTGTTTGTAGTTTCTGGAAGCCTTTCGCATCCCTTACTATCATTACATCAACGAATTAGAAATTAATAATATACAGATAGTTTTCAGATCAATGTAATTTACGGAGAACGAAAATGTCCACTGAAACGGAAGTACAAGGTGGAGGAGCACCCAAACTGAAACTGGGTGCGCTCACCGCACTGGTAGTGGGTTCCATGATTGGTGGCGGTATCTTCTCGCTACCGCAAAACATGGCAGCAGGCGCCGGTGCCGGTGCCATCATCATTGGTTGGGCCATCACCTTTCTGGGCATGCTGACACTGGCATTTGCCTTCCAGATGCTGGCCAACCGCAAGCCGGAAGTAGAAGGCGGGGTTTATGGTTATGCCCGGGCTGGCTTTGGTGACTACATGGGCTTCAACTCGGCCTGGGGTTACTGGATTTCAGCCTGGATCGGCAACGTTTCCTACTTTGTCGTGATGTTCTCGGCTTTGGGCTTCTGGTTCCACGCCTTTGGCGATGGCAACACACCCACTGCCATCATTTGTGCCTCGGTTGTGCTGTGGGCTTTGCATTTCCTGGTATTGCGCGGTGTACATGGTGCGGCATTCATCAACACCATCACCACCATTGCCAAGCTGGTTCCGCTGGCGCTGTTCATTGTCCTGGTGGTGTTCGCGTTCAGGATTGACACCTTCAATCTCGACTTCTGGGGTAATCCGAAACTGGGTTCCATCGTCGATCAGGTGAAGAGCACCATGCTGGTGACCGTGTGGGTGTTCATCGGTATCGAAGGTGCGTCCATGTTCTCGGGCCGTGCTGAAAAGATGAGCGATGTGGGCAAGGCAACCGTAGTGGGCTTCCTGCTGACCATTGCCCTGCTGGTGGCTGTATCGGTACTGGCACTGGGTGTGATGACCCAGCCGGAACTGGCTGCACTGAAGAACCCGTCCACCGCTTATGTGCTGGAAAAGGCCATTGGCCCCTGGGGTGCCAACATCATGAACGCTGGTCTGGTGATCTCTGTCGGTGGTGCGCTGCTGGCCTGGACCCTGCTGGCTGCTGAAGCACCCTACCTGGCTGGTAAAGATGGTGTGATGCCGCGTGTATTCGGTACCACCAATGCCAACGGTTCCCCGGCAGCATCGCTGTGGCTGACCAACGGTCTGATCCAGCTGTTCCTGATCATCACCCTGTTCAGCTCCGCCGGTTACCTGGCACTGCTGTCGCTGGCCACCTCGATGATCCTGATTCCTTACCTGTTGTGCGCCGTGTATTCCTTCATGGTGGCTCAGCGTGGCGATGGCTACCAGGCTGGTGAGGGCAAGGGTCGTGACCTGAGTATTGCCGGTATTGCCAGTGTGTACGGTGTATGGCTGATCTACGCCGCTGGTGTGAAGTATCTGTTCCTGTCGATGGTGCTGTACGCCCCCGGTCTGCTGTTCTACCTGTGGGCCAAGAAAGAACATGGCGAGAAGCCGTTCAAGGGTGCCGAAGCTGCACTGGCCGCCATCATCGTGGTACTGGGCGTGATTGCAGCCTACGAGCTGATCACCGGCCAGCTCACCCTCTAAGACAAGACAACAATATTGCTGAGGAGCGCCTCCAGTGCGCTCCCCGACTCCCTTACCCGAATTGAAGGAGTTTGATCATGACCAACAAATTTGGTGTGCATTCCGAATGCGGCAAGCTGCGCAGCGTGA
>NZ_JBMDJV010000024.1:0-87659 GCF_057809375.1 Aquitalea sp. FG25 | reverse complement strand
GCAGGCCATGCTTGCCGGGGTGGCCTGGGAGGTGAAGGAGGGCTTGGCCACGCAATCCCTCTTTTCGCCGCCGCACGGAAGCGGCAGAAAATAATCATCCGCTCCAGCGGATTCTAACTGGACTGATTTTCCATCCTGATCAAAGCACTACCACCGCACCAACGCGCCCCATTCCCCGTCAAGCATGCCGACGGGTGGCCGGGGCGAGGTGTTAAGCGCCTGCTCTGTCTGAGCGATTTGACGTTAGCAAATCGCGAGTTCAGGCGCGCCTCGCACCGGACGGGGCCTGTCGGGCAGCCGCAGGCCATGCTTGTTGGGGTGGCCTGGGAGGTGAAGGAGGGCTTGGCCACGCAAGCCCTCTTTCCCGTCTGCCGCGCGGAAGCGGCATATAAAGCATCATCCACGCAAGTGGATGCAAGAACACCACCTGCACCACTTGCCAGCCTCCTCCACACTCTCAATGCTTGCGGTACGCGCGCTTGCTACTTAGTCTTTGCGGGTTGCACTTCAACAGCGCAACCGGGTTTGGCGACCTGATTATCCGGACAGGAAATCCTCTACCACCATATTGATGGAGACATCGCCATGTCCGCAGAAAACAAATCCGCAAATACCCCACCACCCCTCACCCTCCACTACCTCGGCAAACCCATCCGCCTCACCCTCCACCACACCCCGCCAATGCTCGCCATTGCCGACCTGGCCGCCGCCATCGGCCCACGCCTCACCGCACAACTCCGCCAGCAACTGGAAACACACGCACACCAGCCAGACGATCACACCCCGGCCAGTTGGCCACTGCCTGCCCTGCTGCAAGCCCTGCGCCACCACCGCAAGCCCGCCGCACGACAACTACGCCAATGGCTAAGCCATACCCTGCTCCCCGCCTTGCACCAACTGCCCCCACAGGCCCCGCGCTGGGAACAGGCCCTGGCCATGGCCGCCGAAGCCGGTCAGCAAATCAGCCATGCCGTATTGCAAACCATGCTGCAACAACCCGCATGGTGGCAGCACAGCCACTGGCTGCTGACACTGAATTACACGCCAGACCACCCACGCCGCCACGCCCATGGACGACTCAGCGCGCTGGAATGCCGTGCCTCACCGCTACAGGCGCTGGCTCAGGAAATAGCCCGGCCCAAGGGCCTGAACTTGCAAAGCGGGGATTTGCTGAAACTGGTGGCGGCTTGCCATCAGCAACTGGCGCTGCGGATGGACAAGCAGGCGTGGCGGGAGATGGCGGCTAGTCAGGCCGACTAAGCTGCAACAATATGCCAGCGGTCATGCTGCTGCGATGCTCCGCTGGCAAGGATTGCTTACACGCCTGCCGGTTTGAGGCGGAGGGCCTGGCAGGGTGGCGCAGGCTCACCCGGTTATTTTACCGGGCGGATGCAAGTGCGGATTCGTACAGCAGAACTCAGCAGCGCCGGTAAGCGCATGATCCCGATCGGAGGCTTCTATTGCGGTATGGAAGATACCGGCATAGCGGTAAAGCTGGCCAAACCAGGGGTGTACCAGCCGGAAATCCATGGCAAAGCAATCTGGGCCCAGTGCGGTTTCAACAATCGTGGTATGCCCCAGCAGCAGCCACTCGGGCAGGTGGAGCTTTAGCTTGCCCAACCGTAAAACGTAGCAAGTGCCAACATACTGCAAGCTATTGGCACGTACTGAGGGACGCATGCGCAAGGCGAGAAAACGGTTGACCCGCTCTTCTATCTCACCGCTGGCAAGCGGCTGCCATTCACTGTTGAAGCGTTTAACCACGCCGCCAGACAAAGTGACACAGCGCTGCCAGGATTGTCGGTCTTGCTGCATGTGCTTACGCACTTCAGTGGCCAGCCCTGTGCCTGCTTGATTAATGAGCACACCAAACAGATGAAGCAGGTTCAATATTGTTTGCATCCATGCCGGGTAGTCGATATCCAGAGAGCCGGTGTCCATGCATGCACCAGCGGCATGATGGATGCGCAGCGCACGTGGTAGCTGCTCCCACGCCGGTCCTAATACTGTTTGGATAGGGCTTTGCATTAATCGGCTCCCAGGACATGCTTGCCCACCATCAAGGCTACAACCATCACCATGGCGAGGAATGCAGGCACACCCAAGCAAAACCACCAGCGGGCATACTGCCAATAAACCTGGGGCAAAGGGTGGCCAAGACGCAGGGATTGCGCAGATATGTCACGCATGCGTATTTGTAACCACACAACGGGCAACCAGCAGCAGCCCGCCAAGGCATACAGTGCCAAGGAAACCGCCACCCATGGCGTGGATAGTGGCAGCCCCTGCTGCGATAGCATCCATAGACCACTGACGGGCTGGAACAAAACGGTGGGCGTGGTAAACAGCCAGTCAGCCAGCACCACATGACGGTTGGTAACCACTATCGCCTCCAAGCGGCCAGAACGGTCAGTCATCCATTTGTAAAATGCGCTGCCAAACCCGGTTCCAAACAACAGAACCATGCTGAGGATGTGCAATGTCTTGATAAGGAGATAACTCATATCAGCTCTCCTACGGGTGTAGACAGGGCTGGCACCGGTGACCGAGGAAGGCCGCCCAGCAGTTCGGCAAAGGGCTCAACAGCGCTGGTGCTACCCGCTTGCAACATGTCAAGGGCATCCACCTGAATCAGCGGGTGCACGCCTTGACCCAACTGACAGGCAATACGTACCAGAGACAGCGGCAGATGACAGAAGCGTGCCGACCGCATCCCCTGCACTTGTCGCAAGGTATTTAACCAGGCCATCAAGGTGTAGCGCACCGGCCCTACAGCAGCAATGACACGGCAAGCTGGTTCTACTTCCAGTGCATGCAAAACGGCAAGAGCGACATCCTCCACATGGACCGGCTGAATGGCTTGCTTGCCATCGCCCGGTATCGGGATCAGCGGCAAACGTGACAACTGACGCATGAAATGGCTACTTGCTCCGCCGCTACCAACGACCAAGGAAGGGCGCAATACCAGCCATTTGAGTGGAAGCATTTTCAGGAAAGCATCTGCCCGACCCTTGCTGCGCAGGAAAGGTGTATGGGCATGAGGGTCCGCCCCCAGTGCAGAAACTTGCAGCACTCGTGAAATACCGCACTCAGCACAGGCCTGAAACAGCGCGACGGGAGCATCGGTATGAATCCGATCAAATGTATATCTGCGAGTCGCTGCGAATATACCCACACAATTGATGACGGCATCGAGGCCTTTTACCCAGGGCCGCCACTGCCGGGGATCTGTCATGTCGGCAAAGTCACATCCATGACGCCTGGACAACAAACGTGTGGTGTGACCAGCCGCCTTTAATTGCGCATGAACATGCCGACCAATAAAGCCTTCAGCACCAGTAAGCAGAATATTCATGCCTTAGGCTCCTGCTTATCAACATCTGCAGCCGCATGATCAGGAATAAAAATGAAACGGTCGATGTGGCGCTTGATTTTGATCAGACCGAGCAACAGACCAGCAAAAATCGATAGCAAACAGATGCGCAGGCTATCTACGATGCTGGCATCCGTGAATAGCCAATCAGTCAGGATGAGAAGAACGAGTGGCACCAGCACAAGGGTGAGCCGGGTGTAGTCCTTCCAGAATGCAGCCGTCGTTGCATCCTGGCACAAGCGCTGCAGCAATACGGTAAAGTGGCGCAGTAAGGTGTGGATGACGATGGCACTGATGACCAGACTCAGCATGCATTTCAAAGCCAAGGGAAGAATGTCGTACATCATGGGCTCCTCAGGTGTGTTCAGGAGCCCTCATCATGATTTTCGCCACCGAATAAAACTTCCGCCCGGCACAAACAGGAGCATTTATTTGCTACGAAATGATAAAACAGAAGCACTTCACCCCTGTTTTTTCATCCTCATGAGCTTTCGGTAATTGCCTGGCGTCATCCCTTCTATTTCACGAAATGCTTCATAGAAGTTTGATTGCGAGGCAAAGCCAACACTTAAGCCAACCGATAACACAGAGGCAGCAGGCTCTGCCAACAGCATGGTGCAGGCTGCGGCCACACGCTGCTCTCGCAGATAACGTGCAAAACCTTTGGCCAATCTGGTGTTGAGCAGTTCTGACAACTGATGTGCACCCAATCCCAGGTGTTTCGCCAACCCCGAGAGACTAAGCTCCGCATCTTGATAAAGCCGGTCTTCACGCATCAGCTGTTCCAAGCGGGCTTGCACCATATCGCAATCCACATTCCCAAGAGTGCTGCTGCGATATGTCTCGCTGGCAGCGGCAACAACGTCTTCTTGCATGGCAGGGCGCAGCCCCAAGGTAAGTTGGGTCAACCACAAGGCGATACCGATGGCACTGGAATACAGCGCAAAAAATGTCACCGTATGAATACGATTGGGTAGCAAAGCCATGATGGTAACGATGGCTGCAATCAGAACAACGCCTCCCACCAGCACAAGTTCACGCTGAAAACGTTCGCGCACCATGCGAAGCCGATAGATGGAAAGGGCAAACCACAGCAGATACGCCATGCCCAGTGCAAAAGCCAAAGGAAAGGCGATCGAAAATGGCAGAAATGCGCCAATGAAAATGGGCAATGCATGTGGCCATCGATGCCACATCGTGCTGCTATTCAAAGAGGGATGCAGCAGTGGGCGGCTGTAGAGGTAGAAGCACGGTGCTGCAGCAAACAGGGCTGCTCGATATGGCAACGACGCCACCCAGTGCGGATAGCCAAGCAGCAGGCCAGCATGGGCCAGCTGCAACAACGCCAGCGTCAACAGCAACGCCATTCCCATGCGTTGGGAATGAATGTGATCCGGATAACTGCATGTACGAAAGTGTGTGATGACGATCAACAGGCAACCGAATATAGAGTAACCCGCCAGTAGCAGGCCGCAAGCAACAATCATGGCAATACCGCAGAGTCAATAAAGAATGCTGATTGTAAGCAGGCACGCTGGCCACGTCAGGGCGTCACCGCCTTGCCTGATGGCCGAGGTACAGACCTCGCCATCATGACGCACCCACCCCATGGGGGTTACCTACACCGCCTTGCGCAGCGCCCAGTCAAAAGCGCGGGTGGGCAGTACGCGGCGCAAAAACCAAAATACCTTGGTGGGCTTGGTAACGCGGTAACGCGGTTTGGGGCGGCTGGCGGTGACTGCTTGCCATACTGCCAGGCTGACTGCCGTGGCCGGCAGGGTGAAGGGGGCGGCGTGGCCTTCTTTTTTCAGCCGCACGAGCTGGCGCTCGTATTCCTCGCGGTGCACGCTGCCCGCCACATCGATATTGTTCAGGAAGCGTTGCAGGGCATTGGGGCGAAAACGGCTTTCAATCGGCCCCGGCTCCACCAGCGACACAAAAATACCCGTACCGTGCAGCTCTTGCCGCAGGGTGTCGCACATGCCTTCCATGGCAAACTTGCTGGCGTTGTAAGCCCCGCGCCAGCGCATGGCGGCAAAGCCCAGAATGGAGCTGTTATAGATGATGCGGCCATGGCCCTGGGCGCGCATGACGGGCAGCACGGCATTGGTGAGTTCCCACGGGCCGAATAAGTTGGTTTCAAACTGCTCGCGCATGGCCTGCCGGCTGATGTCCTCCACCGCGCCGGGCTGACCGAAACCTGCATTATTGAACAGGGCATCCAGCCGCCCGCCAGTCTGCTGCAGCACCTGCTGCAAGGCGGTATGGATGGAGGCACTGTCGTCCACATCCAGTTGCAGGCTTTCCAGCCCCTCTGCCTGTAAGCGCTTCACATCGGCAGCGCTGCGGCAGCTGGCAAATACGCGCCAGCCACGCTGGGAGAACAGTTTTGCCGTGTGGTAGCCAATACCGCTGGAGCAGCCGGTAATCAGAATGCAGGGAGGGTGGGACACTGTATGGCCTTGTCAAATGCAGGGAAACAGGCGAAACCCTACACTATCCGGGTAGCATTGCTAAAGCAGTTTCGCCGCCGCAGCCGGGGCTGACAAAGTTATCGTCTTGCCTTGGAAATGGAATAAAATGGCCGACTACCGATTTTGCGACAAGGAAAACGCCATGGCGAAATCCGCCAAAGCCCCGGCCAGCTTTGAAACCGCGCTGGCCCAGCTGGAGGACATCATCCAGGCGATGGAAGGCGGCGATGTGCCGCTGGAGACTGCACTCGCGTCCTACAAGCAAGGCATCGAGCTGATCAAGTTCTGCCAGGGCAAACTGTCCGACGCCGAGCAGCAACTGAAAATTCTGGAAAACGACGAACTCAAACCGCTGGACCTCAGTAATGGCCAATGAATCCTTCATCGGCTGGATGACGCAGATCCAGCAAACCATGGAAACCGCCCTCGCCCGCTTTCTGCCCTCCGCCGACACCCTGCCGCAGCGCCTGCATCAGGCCATGCGCTATGCCACGCTGCAAGGCGGCAAGCGGGTGCGCCCGCTGCTGACCTTTGCCGCTGGCGAACTAAGCGGTGCCAGTGCGGAAAACCTGGCGCGCACCGCTGCTGCGGTGGAGATGATCCACGCTTATTCGCTGGTACACGACGACCTGCCCTGCATGGACGACGATGTGCTGCGCCGTGGCAAGCCCACCTGTCATGTGGAATACGACGAAGCCACCGCCCTGCTGGTGGGTGATGCACTGCAGACACAGGCGTTTGAACTGCTTGCCACGCCGATGGAAGGCGTGAACCCGGCCAGCCAGCTGGCCATGTGCCAGTTGCTGGCGCGCGCGTCCGGCCACGGCGGCATGGCCGGTGGTCAGGCGATTGACCTGGCCAGCGTGGGCCAGACGCTGAACCTGCCCGAGCTGGAATTCATGCACATGCTGAAAACCGGTGCGCTGATTCGCGCCGCCGTGCTGCTGGGCGCAATGGCAGGCACGCCCTTGAGCGCGCAGCAAACCGAACAGCTGGACATTTTTGCCAAGCGCATTGGCCTGGCGTTTCAGGTGGTGGACGACGTGCTGGATTGCGAAGCCGACACCGCCACGCTGGGCAAGACCGCAGGCAAAGATGCCGCCAACGACAAGCCCACCTATGTCAGCCTGATGGGGCTGGCCGAAGCCAAGCAGTTTGCTCGCGATCTGCGCGAACAGGCTTTTGCCGCGCTGGAAGACTTTGGCCCGGCTGCCGACAGACTGAAAGAACTGGCCGACTACATCGTGGCCCGCTCGTTTTAACCGCAAAAGAACAACAATGACTCCGCTGCTCGATACCATTCATCAGCCCTCCGACCTGCGTGCGCTGGGCCGCCAGCAACTGCCGCAACTGGCCACGGAGCTGCGCGAATTTCTGGTCGATACGGTCAGCAAGACCGGTGGCCATTTTGCCTCCAACCTGGGCAGCATCGAGCTGACCATCGCCCTGCATTATGTGTTCAACACCCCGGACGACCGGCTGGTGTGGGACGTGGGCCACCAGACTTATCCGCACAAAATCCTCACCGGACGCCGAGAGCGCATGGGCAGCATGCGTCAGAAAGGCGGCCTGGCAGGCTTCCCCAAGCGTGAGGAATCGCCCTACGACACCTTTGGCGTCGGCCATTCGTCCACCTCCATCGGTGCGGCACTGGGCATGGCGGCCGCCGCCAAGCTGCAAGGGCTGGAGCGCAAGTGCGTGGCCATCATCGGTGATGGCGCGATGACCGCCGGTCAGGCGTTCGAGGCACTCAACAACGCCGGGGCGATGGATACCGATTTGCTGGTCATCCTCAACGACAACGACATGTCGATTTCGCCCAATGTCGGCGCGCTGAACAATTACCTGGCCAAGCTGATGTCCGGCCGCTTCTACGCCGCCATGCGCGAAGGCTCCAGCAAGGTGCTGGGCATCGCCCCGCCCTTGAAGGAAATTGCCAGCAAGGTGGAGGAGCACGTCAAGGGCTTCTTCACGCCGGGTACCTTGTTCGAGGAATTCGGCTTCAACTATATCGGCCCCATCGACGGCCACGATCTGGACGTGCTGGTGGATACGCTGAAGAACATCCGTAGCCTGAAAGGGCCGCAGTTCCTGCATATCGTCACCAAGAAGGGCCACGGCTACAAGCTGGCCGAGAACGACCCGGTGAAATACCACGGCGTCACCAAGTTCGACCCGGCCAATGGCCTGGCCGGCGGCAAGAGTGGTGGCAAGCCGCAGTACACCCAGGTGTTTGGCGACTGGATTTGCGATATGGCCAAGCTGGATACGCGCCTGGTGGGCATCACCCCGGCCATGCGCGAGGGTTCCGGCCTGGTACGTTTCGAGAAGGAACACCCGGACCGCTACTTCGACGTAGCCATTGCCGAGCAGCACGCCGTCACCTTTGCCGCCGGTCTCGCCTGTGACGGGGCCAAGCCGGTGCTGGCGATTTACTCCACCTTTCTGCAACGCGGCTACGACCAGCTGATCCACGATGTAGCGCTGCAAAACCTGCCGGTGCTGTTTGCCATCGACCGTGCCGGTCTGGTGGGTGCCGACGGCCCCACCCATGCCGGGGCGTTCGACATTTCCTTCCTGCGCTGCATTCCCAATATGACGGTGATTGCCCCGTCAGATGAAAATGAATGCCGCCAACTGCTGTACACCGCCTTCTGCATGGATAGCCCCACCGCCGTGCGTTATCCGCGTGGCGTGGGCCCCGGCGTGGAAATCCAGCAGGAGATGACCGCCCTGCCGGTGGGCAAGGGTGTGCTGCGCCGCAGCGGCAAGGGCAAGGTGGCGATTCTGGCCTTTGGCAGCATGGTGGCCCCGGCGCTGGCTGCGGCTGAGGCGCTGGATGCATCGGTGGCCGACATGCGCTTTGTCAAACCGCTGGACACCGCCTTGATCCGCCAGCTGGCCGAACAACATGACTACATTGTCACCGTGGAAGAAAACGTGGTGATGGGGGGTGCGGGCTCCGGCTGTCTGGAAGCCATGCAGGCCATGGGCATCGTCAAGCCTGCCTTGCTGCTGGGCCTGCCGGACGACTATGTTGAACATGGTGACCCCACGGTTTTGTTAGCCGATTGCGGCCTGAACGCTGCCGGTATCGAAGCCAGCATTCGCCACTGGCTGCCGCAACAGTAGCCGGCGCGGCAAGCAAAATAGCGTCGCGCGCCTGGGACAGGGTGCGCCGACGCAGACAATACCAGCAGAACAACGCCGCAGCAGATTCTTTTGTTAGCGGTGCCAGATAGCACAAGGGGGAGTCATGGGTGGTTTTGATCTGGCAACATGGCTGAACCTGAAGGGCAGCCCGTTCGAGGCGCTGCCGCTGTTTGTCACCAGCCTGGCCATTGGCCTGTTGATGGGGGTGGAGCGTGAACGCAAGCACCACACCCTGGCTGGCATCCGTACTTTTCCGCTGACCGCACTGTTTGGCACCCTGGCCGCCATGCTGGACGCACCGTCCCATGGCGTGCTTCTACAAACCGTGGGCCTGCTGGCGGTGGCTTCCTTCGGTTTTCTGCCAGAGCGCAATGGCGACAGCGACAAGACCGAACCGCGTACCACCACCGTGGCATCCTTGCTGGTGATCTACTGCCTGGGTGCGCTGGTATGGCATGGCTACGGCGGTGTGGCCGTGGCGGTGGGCATTGTCGCCACCGGCCTGCTCTATCTCAAACCCGAGCTGTCCGGCCTTACCCACAAGCTGGAACGGCGCGACCTGCTGTCGCTGCTGCAGTTTGCCGCGCTGTCCTTCATTGTTCTGCCTTTGTTGCCCAACCGCACCTTCGGCCCCTATCAGGCGGTCAACCCGCATCAGGTGTGGCTGATGGTGACGCTAATCGTCGGCATCAGCCTGTCCGGCTACCTGGCGGTGAAGTTGCTGGGCCAGCGCGTGGGCGGCCCCTTGCTGGGTATTCTGGGCGGGCTGGTTTCCTCTACTGCAACCAGCCTGATCTACGCCCGCGAGGCGCGCGCCAACCCGCTGTCACTCAATCTGGGCACGGCGGTGATTCTGCTGGCCAATCTGGTGCTGTTTGTACGCCTGATGGTGCTGGCCGCCGTGGTACAAACCAGTGTTCTGCCGACGGCTGTATGGGTACTGCTGCCCGGCCTGCTGTGCGGCCTGAGCGCGGCCCTGTGGCAACTGCGCCAGCACAATAACGGCCAGCCGCAGCCGGAGCTGCAATTGAGCAACCCGTCCGAAATGAAGTTGGCCTTGGGCTTTGGCGCCATGTTTGCGCTGGTGATGTTTTGTGCCGCCTGGCTGAATGCCGAATTCGGCAGCAAGGGCGTGTACGTGGTGGCCTTGATTTCCGGCCTGAACGATGTGGACGCCATCTCACTGACGGCTTTTAACCTGTTTGGCGAAAACCGGCTGGATGGCCAGCAAGTGGCCACCACCTTGGCCTTGGCCATTACCGCCAACAATCTGTTCAAGTTCAGCCTGATTGCCAGCCTGGGCGGCAGTGCGCTGGCGCGCCGCTGCCTGCCCACCCTGTTGGCGGCCAGCGGCGGCATGCTGGCCGGGCTGCTGGTGCTGGCCAGCAGTCACTAGGTTTTAGTCAACAGGCCGGGCAGCAGCTGCAAGATGGTATGGGCAGTGGCCAGTGGCTGCTCCAGCGGAAACAGGTGGCTGCCCGCCACCTCATACAGCTGCATGCCGAAGTGGCGCTGTGCGTAGCGCAGGTCGGATGGCCGCACCACATCGTGGCGGCTGGCGGCCACAAAGGCAGTGGGCACCGTCAACTGGCCGCGATAACGCGGGAAGTCATGCGGCAGTCCGCAGTAAATCTGGTGTTCAATCTGCGGCCTGAAACGCAAACGCCGTCCGCCGTGACCATCATCCTCGCTGCCGTGCAAGGCATAGTCGGCCAGGCAGTCCGCATCAAAGCGGGCAAAGGCGGGCTTGCGGGCAAAGTAGTCGTGCATCATTTCCACGCTGGCCCAGCTGTCGCGCCGCCCCAGCGTATTGCCGCCGGGGGTGACGCGGGCGATCAGGCCCAGTTTTTTGGCCAGCCAGATCAACCCGGCACGGCGTGGCCCCATCAAGGGTGAATCCAGAATCACCAGCGCCTTGAACAGCTCGGGTGCGCGGATGGCGGCATAAAACAGCAGATAGCCGCCCAGCGAATGCCCCACGCCAATCACCGGCTGGCGGTAGCGGCTGAGCACGGTAATGGTTTCGTCCACCAGGTGCGGCCAGCAGTCCGTCACCGGATACTGCGGATCATGGCCGATGCAATCCAGCCAGCCCAACTGGTAGTGCTGCCCCAATGCGTGCAGCAGCTTGCCATATACTGGGGCGGGAAAGCTGTTGGCATGGGCAAAATGGATGATGTCTTGCATGATGTGGTGTTGCGCCCATTTTGATTTGTTATGGAGCGATACTACCGTAAAATAGCGTTTTGCCAGCCGCAGTAACCCGGTTTTGCCCACTTGCGGCCCACAGCACGGAACCGGCTGGCACCTTGCTGGTCAACCCTTGCATCATCCAGATAACGCACCATCATGCCGCACTCCCTGTTACGCCTGTTGTCCCCCTTGTGGCGCCTGCTGGCGCTGATCAGCCTGCTTGGTGTCAGCACGGCCACCCTGGCGGTGAACCAGGAAGACCTGCTGCCCCCGGAGAAGGCTTTTGCCGTCAGCGTGGAACGCCAGCCGGACCACCTGCTGCTGCAGTTAAACGTGGCAGACAGCTATTACGTGTACCGTGACCGCTTATCCTTCACCACCGAGCCAGCCGGCTTGCTGGGTAGCCCGGTTCTGCCGGAGGGCAAAACCAAGCAAGACCCCTTCTTTGGCAAGCAGGTGATTTATCTTGGTCCGCAGCTGATCAAGCTGCCCTTGCATGCCGGTGCGCCTGCGCAGTTCAAGCTGAATGTAAAACTACAGGGCTGCTCCACCGCCGGGGTGTGCTATCCGCCCTATACCCATCATCTGGATATCAATGCCTACGGCAGTGCCAGTAATGGCAGCAGCAACTGGCTGGCGGATGCCGCTGCGGGAAAGCCGGCGGGTAGCAGTGGCAATCTGGCGGCCAAGGGCTGGCTGACCACGCTGGGCAGCTTCCTGCTGGCCGGCATTGGCATGGCCTTTACCGCCTGCATGTATCCGCTGCTACCCATCGTGTCCTCGCTGATTGCCGGTGAAGGCCAGCACATCACCCGCCAACGCGGCTTCTGGCTGTCGCTAACCTATGTGCAAGGGCTGGCGCTCACTTACACCATCATCGGCGTCATTGCCGGGCTCACCGGCTCGCTGCTCACGGTCTGGCTGCAGCAGCCCGCCGTCATTCTCAGCGCCAGTGTGCTGATGGTGGTGTTTGCCCTGTCGATGTTTGATCTGTTCACCATCCAGCTGCCGTCTGCCCTGCAGTCGCGCTTGGCCGATGCCTCCAACCGCCTGTCCGGCGGCAAGCTGGCCACGGTATTTACCATGGGGGTGCTGTCGGCGCTGATCATCGGCCCCTGCGTGGCCCCGCCGCTGGCGCTGGCACTGGGCTATATCGGCAGCACCGGTGATGCGGTGCTGGGTGGTGCCGCGCTATATGCGATGGCGCTGGGGCTGGGCCTGCCGCTGGTGCTGATCGGCACCTTTGGCGGCCATGTATTGCCGCGTGCCGGTGGCTGGATGAAGGCAGTGAAGGCGGCGTTTGGCGTGCTGATGCTGGGCTTGGCCATCTGGATGGCTACGCCCTTCCTGCCTGCCATGCTGGTGCTGCTGCTGTGGGCGGTACTGTGCGTGGGCTGCGCGGTGTTCCTGAAGGCATTCGAAACCCTGCCGGGCAATGCCCACATTAGCCACAAGCTGGGCAAAGGCCTGGGCCTGCTGTTGTTTCTGGTGGGTGCGGCGCAGCTGGCCGGGGCGCTGGCTGGAGAAACCGACCCACGCTATCCGCTGAAATGGCTGGCCGGTAACAAGGCTCAGGCTAGCGTCAGTCAGCAACCGGTGTTTGCGCCGGTCAGCAGCACGGCGGAGCTGGACAGCAAACTGGCCGAAGCACGCGCCAGCGGCAAACCGCTGCTGCTGGATTTTTATGCCGACTGGTGTGTGTCGTGCAAGGAAATGGAAAGCGATACCTTCCCTGCCCCCTCGGTGGCCAGCAAGCTGCAAGGCTATGTACTGCTGCGCGCCGATGTCACCGCCAACCTGCCGGCACACCAGGCGCTGCTCAAGCGCTTTGGCCTGTACGGCCCTCCCGGCATCATTCTGTTTGATGCCAACGGCAAAGAGCGCGACCGCATTATCGGCTTTACCCCGGCGGACGCCTTCGCCGCCCGCTTGTAAACCGGGAAGCGACAAGCAGGATGGCGACATTGCCATCCTGCATACCGGCCACGGATAAATACCGCTACAATTCGGCTCTGGCGGCATGCTGCGCCGCCATCACCGCCACCCGGACCCCTTCATGACGCCAAAACCCTTTCCCAGCATCAGCGTGATGGCTGTATTGCGCATCGCCGTGATGGGCTTGCTCATCCTGTCCTGCCTCAAGGTGATCCAGCCCTTTCTGGGCGCGCTGACCTGGGCGGCCATCATTGCCATTTCTGCCTGGCCCTTGTTCACCCGGCTGCGGCTGCGGCTGAATGGCCGCGCCAAGCTGGCTGCCATCATCATTGTTGGCGGTCTGTCACTGACGCTGGCCATTCCCATCGGCCTGATGGCCCTGACCCTGGCCGATACCATTCCGCAGCTGGCGTCGATGTCGCGCGATCTCACCAGCATCCACCTGCCGAATGCTCCTGCCTGGGTCAATACCCTGCCGCTGGTGGGCGAGTCGCTGCACAAGTTCTGGGTCAGCGTGCAGGCAGACCTGCCCGGTTTTATCGACAAAATCCGCCCGGCCATCAACAAGGCTGCGCTGTGGGCACTGGAAAGCGGTGCTTCCGCCAGCCTGAGCATGCTGGAAATCGTGCTGGCCATCGTGATTGCCGGGCTGTTGCTGATTAATGGTGACAAGCTGTGGGATGGTGCCGAACTGGCCATCAGCAAGCTGGGCGGTGCCACGGCAGACGAGCTGCCCGAGGTGATTGCGCGCACCATCCGCAGTGTCACCACCGGGGTGGTGGGCACCGCACTGGCGCAAACCGTGCTGTGCGTGATCGGCCTGCTGATTGCCGGAGTACCGGGCGCGCTGGTGCTGGGCTTTCTGTGCTTTATCGTTGCCGTGGCACAGTTGCCCACGCTGATCATCTGGCTGCCGGCTGCGGGCTGGGTGTTTTATTCCGGCCAGACCGGCATGGGTATTTTCCTGCTGCTGTGGGGCTTTTTGCTGGTTAACACCATCGACAACGTGCTCAAACCGCTGCTGATCAGCCAGGGCGCACAAATGCCCTTGTCCATCATCTTCATGGGAGTGATTGGCGGCTTGCTGGCCTGGGGCCTGCTGGGCCTGTTTATCGGCCCCACCCTGCTGGCAGTGGGTTTTACCCTGTTCCGCCACTGGCTGCGGCCGGAGGATTACCCGGAGCATGCCGAGGACAACGGACAACCCTGCGAGGAGCAGGAAATACTCCGCTAGCCCGGTTTTACCACCATACAAAAAGCGCCCCTTGGGACGCTTTTTCTTTGCCAGGACACTACGTTTACAGCAGTTCCAGCGCCACCGCCGTGGCCTCGCCACCGCCAATGCACAGGCTGGCCACGCCACGTTTGCCACCATGCTGGCGCAGGGCGGACAGCAGGGTCACCATCACCCGCGCACCGGATGCGCCAATCGGGTGGCCCAGCGCGCAGGCCCCGCCATGCACGTTTACCTTGTCATGCGGCAGGCCCAGATCGTGCATCGCCGCCATGGTCACCACGGCAAAGGCTTCGTTGATTTCAAACAGGTCGACATCGCCCACCGTCCAGCCAGTCTTGGCCAACAACTTGCGCATGGCGCCTACCGGCGCGGTGGTAAACAGGCCCGGCTCCTGCGCATGGGTGGCGTGGGCCACCAGGCGGGCCAGCGGCTTGAGCCCACGGCGGGCGGCTTCGCTGGCCGTCATCAACACCAGCGCGGCGGCACCGTCGGAGATGGAGCTGGAATTGGCCGCCGTCACCGTGCCGTCCTTGCGGAAAGCAGGCTTGAGGCTGGCAATCTTGTCCAGTTTTGCCTTGAGCGGCTGCTCGTCAATTTCCATGGCCTGTGCACCATTCTTGCCTTCCACCAGCACCGGGGTGATTTCCTCACGGAAGCGCCCTTCGGCAATGGCTTGCTGCGCGCGGGTGAGCGAGGCAATGGCAAAAGCGTCCTGCGCTTCGCGGCTGAAGCCATACTCACCGGCACAGTTTTCGGCAAACACGCCCATCAGCTTGCCCTTGTCGTAGGCATCTTCCAGCCCGTCCAGAAACATGTGGTCCTTGATTTCACCATGCCCCAGCCGCAGGCCGCCACGCGCCTTGGGAATCAGGTAAGGCGAATTGCTCATGCTTTCCATGCCACCGGCTACCATCACGCTGGCAGAACCGGCCAGCAGCAGGTCGTGTGCCAGCATGGCGGCCTTCATGCCGGAACCGCACATCTTGTTGATGGTGGTGCAGCCAGTCGCCAAGGGCAGCCCGGCCCCCAGCGCCGCCTGACGGGCCGGAGCCTGGCCTTGCCCGGCGGGCAGCACGCAGCCCATGATTACCTCGTCAACATCCTCGGCAGCCACCCCGGCGCGCTCCACCGCCGCACGAATGGCAGCGGCACCCAGCTGGCTGGCCGTCTGGCTGGCAAACATGCCCTGAAAGCCGCCCATGGCGGTGCGGGCCATGCCCACGATGACAATCGATTCTTGCTGTTGCATCTGTGTGTTCCTTCCTGAAAGGCTTGCTTGTCCGGCTACGGTGTTGATGATGCCTGTTTGCCCAGTGCCTTTTCGCACTGGCTGAGGATCTGGCTGATTTCGCCCATTACCACGCGGATATCGTCCAGCTGTTCCTGCAATTGCTGCTCCTTGCGGCTGAGGATGCGGATGAATTCGCGCAGCTGCGGTTCGTCGTTGCTGGCGGCATCGTACAAATCAAACAGCTCGCGGATTTCCAGCAAGGACAGGCCAATGCGCTTGCCGCGCAAAATCAGCATCAGCCGCACCCGGTCGCGCCGGGTATAAATACGACGCTGGCCGTCGCGCTGCGGCTCCAGCAGCCCCTGGTCTTCATAAAAGCGGATGGTGCGCGTGGTGACATCAAACTCCTGCGCCAGCTGGCTGATGCTGTAGGTCACGCCTTGCATGCCTGTTCCCCTGTTGTTGTTTTGGCCCTGCCCTTTGCCTGCTTAGCGCAGGCAGCCCTGATTTGTGATGCGTTGGTTGATTGTTGATTGACGTTGACGTAAACGTCAAGTTATTGTGATAAAAACAACGCAGGAGAAACCGACATGACAACACAAAAAATTGGCGTGATTGGTGCTGGCACCATGGGCAATGGCATTGCCCAGGTTTTTGCCATGCATGGCTTTGCAGTACAGCTGGCCGATGTCAATGAGGCCGCCCTGCACAAGGGCCTGGCCGCCATTGGCAACAGCCTGGCGCGCATGGCCAAGAAAGGCAGCCTGGCCGATGCCGACATCGCCGCCATCCTGGCCCGCATCCAGCCCACCACTCGGCTGGCCGATCTGGCCGACCGCGATCTGGTGGTGGAAGCCGCCACCGAAAACCCGGCCACCAAGGAGTCCATCTTCCGCGAACTGGGCAACGTGGTGCGACCAGATGCCATTCTGGCGTCCAACACCTCGTCCATTTCGCTCACCCGCATTGCCGCCTGGGTGCCGCAGCCGGAACGCGTGGTGGGCATGCACTTCATGAACCCGGTGCCCTTGATGCAGCTGGTGGAAATCATCCGTGCCATCCAGACCAACGACCACACCTACCAGAAAGTGTTCGAACTGGCGGTGGCGCTGGGCAAAACCCCGGTGACGGTGAAGGACGGGCCGGGCTTTGTCTCCAACCGCATCCTGATGCCGATGATCAACGAAGCCGCCTTTGCTCTGTTTGAAAACCTGGCCACCGCTGAAGACATCGACACCGTGATGAAGCTGGGCATGAACCACCCCATCGGCCCTTTGGCGCTGGCCGACCTGATTGGCCTGGACACCTGCCTGTCCATCATGGACATCCTTTATACCGAATTTCGTGACAGCAAATACCGCGCCTGCCCGCTGCTGGCACAACTGGTGGCGGCCGGGCATCTGGGCCGCAAGAGCGGCAAGGGTTTTTATCACTACGACTGAAACACCAAGACGGCCAGCAGGCCGCCAAGCACAGGAGAGTTGCAGATGAACCAGGCTGTTCCTAGCGTCAAGCTGTTGATCAACGGTGAATTCGTCGAATCGCGCAGCCAACAGTGGCGCGACATCATCAACCCGGCCACGCAAGAAGTACTGGCACAGGTACCGATGGCCACGGCAGAGGAAGTGCAGGCCGCTGTTGCCAGCGCCAAAACCGCCTTCGCCAGCTGGAAGAAAACCCCCATCGGTACCCGCGCCCGCATTTTCCTGAAATACCAGCAGCTGATTCGCGAGCACATGAAAGAACTGGCCGCGCTGCTGACAGCGGAACAGGGCAAAACCCTGGCCGATGCCGAGGGCGATATTTTCCGTGGCCTGGAAGTGGTGGAACACGCCGCCAGCATTGGTAATCTGCAACTGGGCGAATACGCCGAAAACGTGGCCGGTGGCGTGGACACTTATACCGTGCAACAGCCGCTGGGCGTGTGTGCTGGCATCACCCCCTTCAACTTCCCGGCGATGATTCCGCTGTGGATGTTTCCGATGGCCATTGCCACCGGCAATACCTTTGTGCTGAAACCGTCCGAGCAGGACCCGATGGTGACCATGCGGCTGGTAGAGCTGGCCTTGCAGGCGGGCATCCCGGCTGGGGTGCTGAATGTGGTGCATGGCGGCGAAGACGTGGTGAATACCATTTGCGACCACCCGGACATCAAGGCCATTTCCTTTGTCGGTTCCAGCCGCGTTGGCTCCCACGTTTACAACCGCGCCAGCCTGGCAGGCAAACGGGTGCAATGCATGATGGGGGCCAAAAACCACGCCATCGTGCTGCCGGATGCCAACAAGGAACAGGCGCTGAACCAGCTGACCGGCGCGGCATTTGGCGCAGCAGGCCAGCGCTGCATGGCCTTGAGCGTGGCGGTGCTGGTGGGTGAAGCGCGCAACTGGATTCCCGACCTGGTGGCCAAGGCCAAGTCCCTGCGCGTGGGCGCAGGCAAAGACAACCCGGACCTGGGCCCGCTGATTTCCTGCACCGCCCGCGAACGGGTAAACCGCCTGATCAATCAAGGCGTGGCCGAAGGCGCAGTGCTGGAGCTGGATGGCCGGGAAGTACAAGTGGATGGCTACCCGGAGGGCAACTTTGTCGGCCCCACCATTTTCTCGGGCGTGGCCACCGACATGGCCATTTACCAGCAGGAAATCTTCGGCCCGGTGCTGTGCCTGCTGGGCGTGGACACGCTGGAGGAGGCCATTGCCATCATCAATGCCAACCCCAATGGCAACGGCACCGCCATCTTCACCCAGAGCGGCGCTGCGGCACGGCGCTTTCAGGAAGACATCGACGTCGGTCAGGTGGGCATCAATGTGCCGATTCCGGTGCCGGTGCCGCTGTTCAGCTTTACCGGCTCGCGCGGCTCCAAGCTGGGGGACCTCGGCCCCTACGGCAAGCAGGTGATCCTGTTTTATACCCAGACCAAAACCGTCACCAGCCGCTGGTTCGACGACGAGGCCAGCAGCGGCAAGGTGCACACCACCATTTCGCTGCG
Organism: Aquitalea sp. FG25; assembly: GCF_057809375.1. Classification (NCBI taxonomy): domain Bacteria; kingdom Pseudomonadati; phylum Pseudomonadota; class Betaproteobacteria; order Neisseriales; family Chromobacteriaceae; genus Aquitalea; species Aquitalea sp. FG25. Next base: position 69,077 of record NZ_JBMDJV010000024.1, on the reverse strand, counting down.
CTGAGCTGGCCTGATTAACGCAGACCGATTCACGTCAGATAAAACAAGACAGCAGCAGGCCGCCCTCCCCCACCGGCCCGGCTGCTGCAAGAGGAGAAACCGACATGGACTTTGCACTCAACGAACAACAACTGGCCTTCCAGGACAGCGCGCGTGACTTTGCCGCCAGCCGTCTGGCGCCGTTTGCTGCCGAATGGGACCTGGAAGAAACCTTCCCGCTTGCCACCATCCGCGAAGCGGGCGACATGGGTTTTCTTGGCCTGTACACCCCGGAAAGCCACGGCGGGCTGGGCCTGTCGCGGCTGGATTCGGCCATCGTGTTTGAAGAGCTGGCAGCGGGCTGCACCTCCACTGCCGCCTATCTCACCATCCACAATATGGTGAGCTGGATGATTGCCAGCTTCGGCAGCGCCACCCTGGCCGGGGAATGGGTGCCGCGCATGGTAAGCGGCGAAGTGCTGGGCAGCTACTGTCTGACCGAGCCGGGTGCCGGTTCTGATGCTGCCTCGCTCAAGACCCGTGCCGAGAAAAAGGGCGAAGTCTATGTGCTGAACGGCAGCAAGATGTTCATCTCCGGCGCGGGCAGCACTGATGTACTGGTGGTGATGGCCCGCACCGGCGGCCCCGGCCCCAAGGGCGTGTCGGCCTTTGTGGTGCCTGCCAATGCACCCGGCGTGCAGTACGGCAAGAAGGAAAAGAAAATGGGCTGGAACAGCCAGCCCACCCGCGCCATCACCTTCGACAATGTGGAAATTCCGGCAGGCAACCTGCTGGGCGAAGAAGGTATGGGCTTTGCCTATGCCATGAAAGGGCTGGATGGCGGCCGCATCAATATCGCCACCTGCGCGGTTGGCACCGCCCAGGCCGCGCTGAATGCCGCACAGCGCTATGTGCAGGAGCGGCAGCAATTCGGCCAGCCGCTGGCCGACTTCCAGACCGTGCAATTCCGTCTGGCCGACATGCTGACCGAGCTGGTGGCCGCGCGCCAGATGGTGCGGCTGGCAGCGTTCAAGCTGGACAGCGGCAGCGCGGACGCCAGCGCCTACTGCGCCATGGCCAAGCGCTTTGCCACCGATTTGTCATTCAATGTCGCCAATAATGCCTTGCAGCTGTTTGGCGGCTATGGCTATCTGAAGGACTTCCCGCTGGAACGCCATGTACGCGATGCCCGCGTGCACCAGATTCTGGAAGGCACCAACGAGGTGATGCGCATGATCGTCGCCCGGCAGTTGCTGAAGGACGGCGCGCTGGAGAACCTCCGTTGAAAACGGATATGCACCCTGTTTGTGTGGTGCATGTTGCAATACAGGATTGATGTTGTCGACGCAGCCACGGCCCCATCAAGCCTGCCGCCGGATGGCAGGCCCGAGGTATTAAGCGGCTGCATGTTTGAGCCCTGCGACGCTAGCGCAGGGCGAGTTCAGCCGCGCCTCGGGACTGACAGGCCCCGGCGGGCAGCCGCAGGCCAGGCTTGCCGGGGTGGCCTTTAGGGGTGGAGGGGATAGTTGGCCACGCAAATATCCCCTCCCTGCAGCCGGGCAGCCCCGGCAAACCAAACCGGCATCCGCGCAGCGGATTCAGATTATGGACACACCCCTCTCGCTTTCCAACAGGAAAGCGAGGCTCCCTTGCCGGGCAAGGGCGGGGGGATTGGGAATAGATTAGAAGGCTGCGGAATCAATTATTTAGTCGAAAGGCCCGGCTTTGCCGGGTCCAATACAATCGCACCAAATAACTTTGTCAGCAGCCTAGGATTCAGGACAACAAAGATCGTATACAGACTGTAGGCACTACTTACCAAAGATCGGGAACGCCATGACACATTACGCGCATCTGCAAGTGGAAAAACGCGGCCACACCGCCCAGGTCACCATCGATAACCCGCCAGCCAATACCTGGAACCGCGCCAGCCTGAACGCGCTCAAGCAACTGGTGGCAGACCTGAACGCGGACGACAACATCTACGCACTGGTGATTACCGGCAGCGGCAGCAAGTTCTTCTCCGCCGGGGCCGACCTCAATCTGTTTGCCGACGGCAACAAGCTGGTGGCCACCGAAATGACCATGCTGTTCGGCGAAGCCTTCGAGGCGCTGGCGGCTTTCCGAGGCGTCAGCATTGCCGCCATCAACGGCTATGCCATGGGCGGCGGGCTGGAATGCGCGCTGGCCTGCGACATCCGCATTGCCGAAGTGCAGGCGCAAATGGCACTGCCGGAAGCTGCAGTCGGCCTGCTGCCCTGCGCCGGTGGCACCCAGCAGCTGCCCTGGCTGGTGGGCGAAGGCTGGGCCAAGCGCATGATTCTGTGCGGCGAGCGGGTGGATGCCGACACCGCCGAGCGCATCGGCCTGGTGGAAGAAGTGGTCGGCCAGGGCCAGGCGCTGGAAGCCGCGCTCAAGCTGGCGGAAAAAGTAGCCCGCCAGTCGCCCTCTTCGGTCAAGGTGTGCAAGCAACTGGTACAGCGCGCCCGCCTCGAACCGCCCGGCTATAACCTGATTCACGAGCGCGAGCAGTTCATCAAGCTGTTCGATACCGCCGACCAGCAAGAAGGCGTGCAGGCCTTTCTGGCCAAGCGCAGCCCGCAATGGCATAACCGCTGACAGGAGCCCTCATGCACGACGCCGTGTTGTTTGAAGAAGTCCGCTGTGCTGATGGCAAGCGGCTGGGTATTGCCACCCTCAACAGCGAAAAATCACTGAACGCGCTGACGCTGGAGATGATTCGCCTGCTGCAAGCACAGCTGAGTGGCTGGGAAGCCGACCCGGACATCGCCGCCGTACTGCTGCGCGGTGCTGGCGAAAAAGCCTTCTGTGCCGGTGGCGATGTGCGCGCCCTGCGCGAAGCGCTGCTGACCGACGACAGCCACCCGCAGCCACAGGCGCTAGCCTTCTTCCGCGAAGAATACACGCTGGACTACCACATTCACTGCTATGCCAAGCCGCTCATCGTATGGGGCCACGGCATCGTGATGGGCGGCGGGCTGGGGCTGATGGCCGGGGCCAGCCACCGCGTGGCCACCAGCGCCACCCGCATTGCCATGCCGGAAATCACCATCGGCCTGTATCCCGACGTGGCCGGCAGCTGGTTTCTGCAACGCATGCCAGCCCGCGTCGGCTTGTTCCTCGGCCTGACCGGCGCGCCGCTCAACGCGCACGATGCTTTGATCTGCAATCTGGCCGACCACGTGCTGGCTGTCGATGCCTGGCCGCAGCTGCTGGAGCAGCTGCAACAGCAATACTGGGATGCCGACAGCGCCACCCGCAGCGCCCAGGTTTCCGCCCTGCTCAGCCAACTGGAACACGCCGCGCGCAGCAGCCTGCCCGCCTCCAATGTCGCGCCCAACCTGCTCACCATCCATCAACTGATGACCCAGGGTGATCTGGCCAGCGTGGCAGACAGCCTGACCACGCAGGAGTTTGAACATGACTGGCTGGCCAGCGCGGCGAAAAACTTCCGCCACGGCTGCCCGGTATCCGCCGCCGTCACCTGGGAAATCTTCCAGCGCGCCCGCCATCTGTCACTGGCCGAGGCGCTGCGCATGGAGCTAATCCTGTCGCTCAACTTCTGCCACAAGCCGGACTTCCGCGAAGGCGTGCGCGCGCTGCTGGTAGACAAGGACAGGCAACCGCAATGGCACTACCGCCAGCTGGCCGACATCCCGCAAGACTGGGTGGACAGCCACTTTGTGGCGCCGTGGCCGGCAGATCAGCACCCTTTGGCCTCGCTGCCTTAAGTACAACAAAAGAGGAGAGACACTAATGACACACATCGCTTTCATCGGGCTGGGCAATATGGGCGGGCCGATGGCGCTCAATCTGGTGGCCAGGGGGTTTAGCGTCGCCGCTTTCGATCTGTCCGCCGACGCACTGGCCAGGCTGCAAGCAGCCGGTGCCCGTGCCGCCAGCAGCGCGCTGGACGTCGTGCAAGGCGCCAGCGTGGTGATTTCCATGCTGCCTGCGGGCAAGCATGTACAGGCGCTGTATCTGGGTGAGCAAGGGCTGTTTGCCAGCCTGCCCAAGGGTACGCTGGTGATTGACTGCAGCACCATCGCCGCCAGCGATGCGCGCAAGGTGGCCGATGCCGCCAGCGCCGCAGGCCTGCGCATGCTGGACGCGCCGGTTTCCGGCGGCACCGCCGGGGCCGCTGCCGGTACGCTCACCTTTATTGTTGGCGGCGCGGAGGCAGACCTGAGCGAAGCTCGTCCGCTGCTGGAGGCCATGGGCAAAAACATCTTCCACGCCGGAGGCAACGGCGCGGGCCAGACCGCCAAGATCTGCAACAACATGCTGCTGGGCATCCTGATGGCTGGCACCGCCGAGGCGCTGGCGCTGGGAGTAAAGAACGGGCTGGACCCAAAAGTGCTGTCGGACATCATGAGCAAGAGTTCCGGCCGCAACTGGGCGCTGGAGCTGTACAACCCCTGGCCGGGCGTGATGGACACCGCCCCGGCCAGCCGTGGCTACAGCGGCGGCTTCATGACCGCACTGATGCTCAAAGACCTGGGCCTGGCCGAAGCCACTGCGCTGGACAGCCACGCCGCCACGCCGCTGGGTTCGCTAGCGCGCAATCTGTATGAAAACCATGCGGCAGCCGGCCACGGACAGCTGGATTTTTCCAGCATCCTGCAGTATTTCCATCCGCAAGACTGAATCCGTTTTCTTGTCTGTCTCTGCCCGGCCTGCTGCCGGGCTTTTTTTTGCCATGCAGAACAGCTTGGGCCATTTGGCCGGTTTCCTTCTGGCCAGAGAAACCTCATCACGCGCGCGCAGTCCAACGGCCTTCATGACGACGTATTTCAACCGCTCAGGAAACCAGCCATGAAAATCAGAAAACTGTTTGCCACCACCCTGTTGCTGGCTGCTGCCAGCCAGGCATCCAGCGCCGCCGGGGTGCTGAATGTGTATAACTGGTCCGACTACATTGCCAAGGACACCATCCCCGGCTTTGAAAAGCAGACCGGCATCAAGGTGCGCTACGACAATTACGACAGCAATGAAACCCTGCAATCCAAGCTGCTGACCGGCAGCTCCGGCTACGACATCGTCACCCCCACCTCGGACTTCATGGCCAAGCAGATTCAGGCCGGGGCCTTCCAGAAGCTGGACAAGAGCAAGCTGCCCAATCTGCGCAATCTGGACCCGGCACTAATGGCCAAGATAGCCGGTGCCGATCCGGGCAATCTGTATGGCGTACCCTGGGCCTACGGCACCGATGGCCTGGGCTACAACCTGACCAAGGTACAGCCGCTACTGGGCAAGGACACGCCGCTGGACGACTGGGACAATCTGTTCAACCCGCAAAAGGCAGCAAAACTGAAAGGCTGCGGCATCTCGGTACTGGACGATGCCAAGGCAGTATTCGCCACCACCCTGCACTATCTGGGCAAGCAACCCAACAGCCGCAACCCGGCTGACTATCAGGCCGCCTTCCAGACCCTGCAAAAAATCCGTCCCTATATCAAGCGCTTCAGCTCATCCGGCTATATCAACGAACTGGCCAATGGCGACATCTGCATGGTGTTGGGCTATTCCGGCGACGTGGTGATTGCCAAGAAGCGCGCCGCCGAAGCCAAACGCCCCTACCAGCTGGCGTATTTCATTCCCAAAACCGGTGCGCCGCTGTGGTTTGACGTGATGGTGATTCCCAAGGGAGCCAAGAATGTCGATTCCGCCCTGCAGTGGATCAACTACATGCAGGCCCCGCAAGTAAACGCCGGCATCACCAACACCGTGTTCTACCCCACCGCCAATGCGGCCGCGCGCAAGTTTGTGAAACCGGAGATTGCCAACGACCCGGCCATCTACCCGCCACCGGCCCTCATCAGCAAGCTGTTCCTGCTGGAACCGGTACCGGCAGACATCATGCGCCTGCAAAACCGGCTGTGGACGCAGCTGAAGACCGGGCGCTGAGTCCGGGCCTGCACATGAAAAAAGGGGCGTAAAGCCCCTTTTTCTGTTGTTCCACGCGGAGGATCAAGAACGTTCACGCAGGGTATACCCCGCCGCTGTCAGTGCCTTGCGCCATTCGGCCATGGCAATCTCCACCAGCTGGCACTGGCCGGTAAAGCCGAAGTCGATATGCATCTGCGGGATGGTGTCATTACCGAAACTAGGCAGGCTGGATAGTTTTAGCGCGGGGTAGCGCTGGCTGAAATCCTGCATCAGGGTGATCAGGTCGCCCTCGCGCGCATTCAGCGCAATCACGCCTTGTTCCACGTCCGGGCTGTCATTGAACAGATGGCGGTACTGGCTATCCAGCACCCATTCGATCATCGGCCAGGCCATGGCCGGGAAGCCCGGCACAAAATGCACATCGCCATGCGAGAACCCGGCAATCTGGTTGACCGGATTGGGGATGATGCGGCTACCTGCCGGGAACATCGCCATATTGATGCGGTGCGGATAGGCGTCGGCACCAAAGCGCGCCTCGATCAGCGCACCGGCTTCGGGGTGGACTTCCAGCGGCAAGCCCAAGGCCTGTCCGGCACAGCTGCGGGTGTGGTCGTCAGGGGTGGCACCGATGCCGCCAAAACTGAATACCAGCTCGCCGCTGGTAAAGGCACGCTGCAAGGCGGCGGTGATGCGTACCGGGTCGTCACCCACGTATTCTGCAGCAGCCAGGCTCAGGCCACGCGCTGCCAGCATGCGGATCAGGGATTGCAGATGTTTGTCCTGCCGTTTGCCGGACAATAATTCATCGCCGATGATGATGGCTGCAATTTTCACGCGTTTCCCCTTCTTGCTTGGTTAACACTCGGCCTTATTCCGGCTGCGTGGTTCTGCCATGCAACCAGCCCTGTGCCGTGTAGAAGAAAATGCCCAGCCACTCGCGCAAGGCAGAATGGCATTCCTGCATGGCCCGCCCGGTGGGCAGATACCAGGCCAGCCCTGCGCCATCATAACGGACAAAGCCGGTGGGTGCAGGCAACACATTCAGCCCCTGGGCCTGGAAAAACGGCAGCGCACGGCGCAGATGCCAGCCCTGGCTGACCAGCACGATGCGACTGATGCCCGCTTTTTTCAGCATGGCGGCACTGTAGCGGGCATTTTCCAGCGTGGTATTGGATTGCATTTCCACCCAGCGTACCGGCAGGCCGTAATCCAGCTGCAGGGTACGTGCCATCACCTCGCCTTCCGGTTCGCCACCATAGGGTGCACCACCGGTTACCAGCACGGGCAGATGGGTACGCCGCGCCAGCCAGGCGGCATAGCGCAGCCGGGTCTGGGTATCGGCGCTGGGCTCGTTGCGTCCATACTCCGGGGCCGGTTTCTTGCCACCACCCAGCACCACGATGGCCTGTTGCTGTTGCAACTGAGCGGTGCTTGCCACCGGATAGCGCTCCAGACCGGCATTCAGCCACATGGCCGTACGGGGGATGGACAAGGCATAGGCCAGCAGCAGGCCAAGGCATAGCAGGCTGGTGCCCATGGCAGGCGCACGGCGGCGCAGCAACAGGCCCAGAACAATGGGGAGGATGAAAAGCAGCGGGGGCAATAAAAAGGCCCCGAAGAGCTGGTGGACCAGTACTTCGGGGCTAATCGTTGCTGTCATTGAAGACTCTTTTGCTTACTCGCCGAGGTAGGCGTTACGTACGCGTTCGTCGTCGAGCAATTCGCGCGCCGGGCCACCCATGGTGATACGGCCGCTTTCCATCACATAACCGCGCTGGGACACTTCCAGCGCCAGTTTGGCGTTTTGCTCTACCAGCAGCATGGTCACGCCTTCCTTGGCAATCATCTGGATGATCTCGAAGATCTTTTCCACAATGATCGGTGCCAGACCCATGGACGGTTCATCCAGCAACAGCAGCTTGGGCTTGGACAGCATGGCACGGCCCATGGCCACCATTTGCTGTTCGCCGCCGGACAGGGTACCTGCCAGCTGCTTGTAACGCTCTTTCAGGCGCGGGAACAGTTCGTACACGCGCTCGATTTCGCTCTGGATGGCCGCCTTGTCATTGCGGTAGTAGGCACCCATTTGCAGGTTTTCTTCCACCGTCAGCTTGCTGAAGATGCCACGGCCTTCCGGCACCATCACCAGACCATGACGCACATAGTCGTGGGACGGAATGGTACCGTTCAGCTTGCCATCGTAAGTGATGCTGCCGCCGGACGGCTTCACCATGCCGATCAGGGTTTTCAGGGTGGTGGTCTTGCCGGCACCGTTGGCACCGATCAGGGTGACCAGTTCACCCTGGTCAATGTGGAAATCCACGCCACGGACAGCCTGAATGCCGCCGTAAGCCACTTGCAGGTTTTTAACTTCCAGAAGGCTCATGCGTGTGCCGCTCCCAGGTAAGCTTCAATCACTCTCGGGTTCTTGCGTACTTCTTCCGGGATGCCTTCGGCAATTTTCTTGCCGTAATCCAGCACCGCGATACGGTCACACAGACCCATCATGAGTTTGACGTCGTGTTCAATCAGCAAAACCGTAGTACCGCTCTTGGCGATCTTGCTCATCAGCTCCTTGAGCGCTTCGGTTTCGCGCGGGTTCATACCGGCAGCCGGTTCGTCCAGTGCCAGCAGCTTGGGCTCGGTGGCCAGCGCACGGGCGATTTCCAGACGACGCTGGTGGCCGTAGGACAGGTTACGGGCACGTTCGTCGGCCACGTCGGCAATGCCTACGTATTCCAGCAGTTCCCAGGCCTTGGCGGTAATCGCCTTTTCTTCTTCGCGGGTACGACGGTCACGCAGTACCGCGCCCAGGGCACCGGCCTTGGAACGGATGTGGCGACCCACCATCACGTTCTCCAGCGCAGTCATTTCCGCAAACAGGCGGATATTCTGGAAGGTACGGGCAATACCGGCGTTCACCACCACGTGCGGCTTGGCCTGGAACAGGTTGTGGCCGTCGAAGGTGAAGGAACCTTCATCCGGCACATACAGGCCGGTCAGCACGTTGAACAGCGTGGTCTTGCCCGCGCCGTTCGGGCCGATCAGACCGTAGATTTCACCCTTGTTAATGGTCAGGCCGACATCGCTCAGTGCGTGCAGACCGCCAAAACGCTTGTTGATGCCTTCGATTTTCAGCAGTACTTCAGCCATGACTTAACCTTTCTGCGCAGCCGCTTCTTTGGCGTCCTTGAATTCGGCCTTGCGGCGCTTGGACGGCAGCATGCCTTCCGGACGAACCAGCATCATCACCACCATGGCAATGCCGAACAGCAGCATGCGGGCGTTTTCCGGGTCGATCAGCATGCGACCCATGGTCTTCATCTGCAGCGGGCCAATCACGTCACGCAGGATTTCCGGCGCAATGGTCAGCACGACAGCACCCAGGATCACACCGGCGATGTTACCCATGCCACCCAGAACAATCATGGCCAGGATCATGATGGATTCCAGCAAGCTGAAGGATTCCGGCGAGACAAAGCCCTGGAAGGCAGAGAACAGGCCGCCAGCCACACCACCGGACAGTGCACCCAGTGCAAAGGCCAGCAGCTTGATGTTGCGGATGTTGATACCCATGGCCGAAGCGGCAATCTGGTCTTCACGCAGTGCAACCCAGGCACGGCCAATACGGGAGTGCTGCAGGCGGGAAGCCATGATCACCACCACGATGGTCAGCACCAGGAACAGGTAGTAATACAGGTAAACCGGCGGCAACATCAGGCCGAACAGGTTGACCGGCGTACCCAGGTCCACACCGGCAACGCGGATCGGATCGATCAGGTTCACCCCTTGCGGGCCGTTGGTGATGTTGATCGGCGCGTTCAGGTTGTTCATGAAGATACGGATGATTTCACCGAAGCCCAGCGTCACGATGGCCAGATAGTCACCCTTCAGGCGCAGTACCGGGGTACCGAGCAGAATCCCGAAGAAGGCGGCAAACAGCGCACCCAGCGGAATGGTGACATAGAAGGGCCAGTGAATGCCGAAGTGCGGCGAACCCAGCAATGCGTAGGTGTAGGCACCTACCGCATAGAAGGCGATGAAGCCCAGGTCGAGCAGGCCGGCAAAGCCCACCACGATGTTAAGGCCCAGTGCCAGCATCACGTACAACAGTGCAAAGTCGACGATACGCACCCAGGAATTACCCAGCGCGCCGCCTACTACGAAGGGCAGTACGCACAGGGCAATGCCGCTGGCGATGAACAGCCCGATTTGCTTGGAATCAAATGCCTTGCTCATGTAATTTCTCCCCCAGATCAGGCGCGGTCAGCCATCTTTTCGCCCAGCAGGCCGGACGGACGGAAAATCAGCACCAGGATCAGCACCATGAAGGCAAAGATGTCCTGATAGTTGGAACCCAGGAAGCCACCGGTCAGTTGACCGATGTAACCGGCACCCAGGCTTTCGATGATGCCCAGCAGGATACCGCCGGCCACTGCACCACCCAGATTGCCGATACCACCCAGCACCGCAGCAGTAAACGCCTTCAGGCCGATCATGAAGCCCATGTAGTAGTGAGCTTGGGAATAGTTGGTAGCAACCATTACACCGGCAATCGCACCCAGGGCGGAGCCCAGCATGAAGGTGGCGGAAATGATGGTGTTGACGTTAACACCCATCAGGCCGGCCACAGCCGGATTTTGACTGGTGGCACGCATGGCGCGACCCAGCTTGGTTTTCTCAACGACGACCAAAAGGCCGGTCATCAGCACCAGGCACAGCACCACGATCATGATTTGCAGCTTGGTAATGCTGGCGCCCATGATGGTGACAGTGTCGGCATTCAGAAGGTCAGGGAAGGGGATGTAGTTGCGGCCCCAGATCAGGATGGCTACCTGCTGCAGCGAGATGGACAAGCCAATCGCGGTAATCAGCGGAGCCAGACGCTGAGCGCCACGCAACGGACGGTAAGCCACCCGTTCAATGACAAAACCCAGCAAGGCGCAAGCCGGAATGGCAACCAGCGTGCCGATCAGCACGATAGCCCAGCCTGGAAGGTCCACACCCGAGTGCATCAGGGTAGAAACGACGGTAATGCAAACCATTGCACCAATCATCACGACTTCGCCATGGGCGAAGTTGATGAGCCCCATGATCCCGTACACCATGGTGTAACCCAGCGCGATCAGCGCGTAGATACTACCAAGTACCAGACCATTGAGGATCTGTTGGAAAAAAATGTCCACGTGGGAGATCTCCTTTGATTTAAACGACCCAGCAGCTTGTAGGGCTTCCCCTCTTCTTATGCCACCTGTAGTTGTTGCCTGTCGTATCGAACCATTTTCTTGGTTTCTGTCTGACAGCCGCACGGATTATGCGTGTGGATTCAATCGACTGTCAATCTGAAAAACCGGTGAAAAACAGCTAAAAAGAAAATCATTTACGATTTACGTAAGTTGTTGATTTTATTAAATTTTTTTAGGGAATATTACTGCGCCGCAACAAGATAAAATTGGATATCCCTGCTACGCCGTAACACACCATCACCAGCCTGCATTTTCACATTTTTGACATGTTTCTCCTTGAAATTATTCGCTTCCGAAAAGAAATGTTCATTCACATTCCAATGCGAACATAGAATTTTCGCACTCATTCGAATGTATACAATCTTCGGGATACAATGCTATTCATTACAGCAAGACATACCTAGCCAGAAAAATTTCATGGCTCGGCCTGCAAAGCCCGGCTAAAACAGCAAAAAACTGCTGATAGACGGCACTAGAGCAAAAGTCGGGCCAGATTTTCATGACTGAATTCCTGTTTTCTGCCCCACAATGCAGCAAGAAAGACTGGTCTGCCCCATAACAGTACAAAAGCCACCCACAGGTGGCTTTTTGCTTGGCGTGCTGGCATGCAGGCAGAATGCATCGGGGACACCTTCTTGCTCTGCCTGCCAGTTCATCACGCTAACTCAGCTGGAAGGGATAAACCGAACCCAAGCGCATGATGCGGGTAAGCTCATCCAGTGCGGTGCGGCACTCGTTCAGCAATGCCGGGTCAGCCAGATCGTCCACACTCAGGCGATCCCGATAATGGCGGTCCACCCAGGCGTTCAGCGTCGCGAACAGATCATCGCTCATCAGCACACCCTGATTGACTGCCGCAATTTCCGCTGCGGACATCGCCACGCGCAAACGCAAGCAAGCCGGGCCACCACCGTTCTGCATCGATTGCTTGAGGTCGAACACGCGGATTTCATTGATCGGGCCGCCGCTCGTGCTCATCTTTTGCAGATAAGTCCACACACGCTCGACATTGCGGCACTCTTCCGGCACCACAATAATCATGCTGCCATCGGCCTTGGACAGCAGCTGGCTGTTGAACAGATAGCTCTTCACCGCCTCGGCCACGCTCACTTCGGCATCCGGCACTTCCACCGGGACAAACTGCCCGCCAGCAACGGCCAGCTTGCGCGACAGCTCCTCCAGCACCCTGCCCTGTTCCAGGAAGGACTTTTCATGATGGAACAGCACATTGCGGTTGCCCACCGAAATCACATCATTGTGGAATACACCCGCATCAATGGTGGCCGGATCTTGCTGGGCATATACCACGCCGGATTCCGACAAGCCATGCAGACGGGCTACTGCCTGGCAGGCTTCCAGCGTCTGGCGCGCCGGAAAGCGCTGCGGCGCCGGGTAACGGCCATCAAATGCTGCTGCGCCAAACACGAAGAACTCTACCCCGGCACCGTCATATTCGGCACAGAAGCGGGTATGGTTGGCCGCGCCCTCATCGCCAAAGTGCATCTGCGCCGGCAGCGCCTCATGCACCATGAAATGCTGCTCATCAGCAAACATCGCCTGCAGCAGGCGGCGGGTGGTGGGATGCTCGATGGAACGGTGGAACTTGTTGTTCAGATTGGCCGGGGTAAAGTGCACCCGCTTGTCGGCAGTATCGCCAGACGGGCTGACCGTGGCGGCATTGGCCGTCCACATGCAGGAAGCCGACGAGGCTGCCGCCAGAATGGCCGGGGCTTCCTTGGCGGCGCGTGCCACCACTTCGCCGTCGGTGCCGGAAAACCCCAGCCGACGCAGGCTGGCCACATCAGGCCGCTCGTGCGGGGCCAGCACGCCCTGCTTGAAACCCAGGTCGTGCAGTGCCTTCATCTTGGCCAGGCCCTGCTTGGCAGCCAGCTTGGGGTTGGACACCGCCTTGGTATTGCTGGTGGAAGCCACATTGCCAAAGGACAGGCCGCTGTAGTTGTGCGTCGGGCCCACCAGGCCGTCAAAATTCACTTCGTAGGCGTTCACAGTGTAATCCCCGGAGAAAGTTGGGCGGGCACGGTCAGGCTGTCGCACTCCAGCGAAGCCACCGGGTAGGCGCAATAATCAGCGGCGTAATAGGCGCTGGGACGATGGTTGCCAGAGGCACCGATGCCACCGAACGGAGCGGCACTGGAAGCACCGGTCAGCGGCTTGTTCCAGTTGACCACGCCAGCGCGGCTTTCCAGCAGATAGCGTTGGTATAGTTCACGGCTATCCGACAGCACACCGCCAGCCAGGCCGAAGCGGGTGTCGTTGGCAATGGCAATGGCTTGGTCAAAGTCGGTATAGCGGATGACTTGCAGCAGCGGGCCGAAGAATTCCTCATCCGGACGTGCAACCGCTGTACTGTCGACAATGCCCGGCGACAGGATGGCAGCATCTGGCGTCAGGCGACGCATTTCCAGCAGGCTGACACCGCCGTTATCCAGCAGCCAGGCCTGGGCCTTGAGCAAGGCTTCGGCGGCGGCATTGGAAATCACCGCACCCATGAATGGTGCCGGTTGCTCGTCATACTTGCCGACCTTGAGCTTGGCGGTAACTTCCACCAGACGCGCCAGCAGTGCATCACCCCACGCGCCTTGCGGTACCAGCAAGCGGCGGGCACAGGTGCAACGCTGACCGGCGGAAACAAAGGCAGACTGGATAATGTGATGCACAGCCGCATCCACATCGGCCACGTCTTCTACGATCAGCGGATTGTTACCGCCCATTTCCAGCGCCACGATCTTGTCCGGCTGACCACCGAAATTGCGGTGCAGCAGTTCGCCAGTGGCCGAGCTGCCGGTAAAGAACAGGCCGTCGATGCCTTTGTGGCCGGCCAGGGCGATGCCGGTTTCGCGCGCGCCTTGCAGCAGGGCGATCACCCCGGCCGGCAAACCAGCCTCAGCCCACAACCGTACGGTTTCCTGCGCGGTCCACGGTGTCAGCTCAGACGGTTTGAACAGCACGCAGTTACCGGCCAGCAGCGCGGGGACGATATGGCCATTGGGCAGATGGCCGGGGAAGTTGTACGGGCCAAACACCGCCACCACGCCATGCGGTTTGTGACGCAGCACCGCCTGGGCATCACCCATGGTCGCGGCGCGCTCGCCAGTACGCTCGTGATAGGACTTCACCGAAATATCCACCTTGTTGACCATGGTGGTGACTTCGGTCAGCGCTTCCCACATCGGCTTGCCGGTTTCCTTGGCAATGATGGTGGCCAGTGCTTCCTTGTTGGCAGTCAGCAGCTCGCCAAAACGGCGGGCAATGGCAATGCGCTCATCCAGTGCGGTACGCGCCCAGGCCTTGAATGCCTGACGTGCATGCGCAACGGCAGCATCTACTTGTGCGGCATCAGCCCCCTGCCCTTGCCAGATGACGTCGGCAGTGGCCGGGTTGGTCTTGCTCAGGGCTGCACCGTTACCGGCCAGCCATTCACCGTTGATAAACAGGGTGCTCATGCTTTCTCCTTGGGCGACAAGGCCACGCAACGTACGTGTTCGCCCTCCTGCACATTCAGGGCCTGCGCTTGTTCTGGCGTCAGGAAGAATTCGTGGGTGGGTGCCGGGGCCTCGGCCAGAATCACCCGAAAACCGGTCAGCGACTCATTGGATACCAGATAGTGGCAGCGCTCGCCTTCCGGCAGCGGGTCGGCCAGTCGCACCGCCACGGTGCGGCTTTCCTTGACCGCACGGATTTCACTGGTATAGGCCTGCACGGTGGGGCCAGCATCAAAGATGTCGACATAACCCTCGTAGCGGAAGCCTTCGGATTCCAGCATGGCCACCGCTGGCCGGGTGTTGTCGTGGGTCTTGCCGATTACCGCCTGGGCATCTGCCGGCAGAAAATCCACATACACCGGGTGCTTGGGCATCAGTTCAGCCACGAAAGCCTTTTGGCCGACGCCGGTGAGGTAATCCGCCTCGGCAAAGTCGATGGAGAAGAAGTGACGCCCCAGGCCTTCCCAGAAGGGAGAGCGGCCATCGGCATCGGATACGCCACGCATTTCCGCCACCACGGTTTTGCCGAACAGCTGCGGAAATTGCGCCAGAAACAGGAAGCGGCTTTTGGACAACAGGCCGCCATTACGGTTGGCGCGGAAATCCGGATGCAGGAACAAGGTGCACAGCTCGGAATAGCCCGTATGGTCGTTGGACAGGAACAGGGTTTCGTGACGCGAGTACACGCCCAGTTCGTCCGAGGCATGCACAATGGTGCCCACGCGATAGTTGTACCAGGGCTCTTTCAGGCCGACGGCGGCTTCCAGCGCGCAAATGCCGCCGACCTGGCCGGTTTCGCTGTCTTCCAGCACGAACACATAGCCCTGGTCGGCGCGGTCCAGCTCGCCAGCAAAGGACAATACCGAGCGGCTGATACGGCGTGACAAGCGGTCTTCATTCACCGGCAAGGAGGTAAGGCCCACACCGGCACTACGCGCCAGATTCATCAGGCCGGGCAGATCGCTATGTGCGATCGGACGGATAATCATCATGCTGTTTCTCCTCAGCCTTGCTGCAAGCCGACCACACGTACGGTGTCGCCACTGCTTACACCCAGCGCTTGGGCGGCATCCGGATTGATGAAGGCCACACCGTCGACAATGGCCACACGGATGGCAGTGGCTACAAAATCACCCACTTGCAGATTGCACACCAACTGCAGGCTGGCCTGGGCTGGCAGGCTGGCCGACACCTCCACCGGATGACAGCGATTACGCTCCAGGGTTTGCAGGCGATCCAGCTCGGCGGTCAGCACTGCGCCGCCATCAAAGATGTCGATATAGTTGTCCGCCTCGAAACCTTCGGTAGTCAGCATGCGACAGGGGCGTTCGAAATTGGCGTGGATCTGGCCGATCGCGTTTTGCGCCTCATCCGGCAGCAGCGGCACATAGATCGGATAGCTGGGCATCAGCTCGGCGATGAAGGTTTTGCTGTGGCCGACAAAGGCCTGCTCCACCTGCAGGAAATCCATATTGAAGAAGCGGCGGCCAATGGCGTTCCAGAACGGTGACTGGCCGGCATCATCATGAATGCCCTGCATTTCGGCAATGATGCGGCGGCCAAAGCGCTCACGCGCCGAGGCGATAAACAGCAAACGCGCGCGTGACAACAGCTCGGCGGCCAGCGGCTCCAGCACGGTGTCGGCATAAAAGCCGCACAGCTGCACCATGCCGGTGAGGTCGTGGCAAATGTTCAGCACATGCACCCGGTTGTTCACCTTGAGGGTGCGTGAGGCATGCACGAAGGTTTCGCTGCGGTAGCTATAGAACGGCTCGTCAAAACCGGCACAGGCGCTGATGGAGGCGGTACCGACTACCTCACCGGCCGATTCCAGCACGAACATATAATATTCACTGCCGGTTTCTGCAGTGGCTTCAAACTCGAAAGATGATGAAGACTGCTGGATACGTTCGAACAGCTTGTCCCGGTTGTTGGGCAGGCTGGTCACACCGATGCCGCTGGCAACAGCCATTCTTTCAATGGCCGGCAGGTCGGCAGTGCGAACAGGGCGCACGATAAACATGGGGAACCTCCCTCTGGGGGGTAAGCCGCTGCGCCGTTTTGCGGGCGCAGCCGTACCCACAGCCACGGCAAAGCCAGGCTGTGGTATCTCTTGCAGGATAAAACGGGGCTTACTTGGCGGCGACGATGTCGGCCACGGCAGCATCAAAACGCTGCAGGGCTTCATCAATGTCGCGGTCTTCCACCACCAGCGAAGGTGCCAGGCGCACAACATTGACACCGGCAACCAGCAGCAGCAGCTGATGCTTGGCTGCGGCAGTGATGAAGTCTTTGGCGCGGCCAGCAAAGGCATCGGTCAGTACGCAACCCAGCAGCAGACCCATGCCGCGCACTTCCTTGAATACCTGGTACTTGGCATTGATGGCGTTCAGACCATCACGCAGGCGCTGGCTCTTGGCGCGTACACCGGCCAGCACTTCCGGGGTGTTGACGATTTCGATTACCTTGAGCGCAACCGAGGCAGCCAGCGGGTTGCCGCCGTAAGTGGTACCGTGGGTGCCGACCGAGAAGCTCTTGGCGATTTTATCGGTGGTCAGCATGGCTCCGATGGGGAAACCACCACCCAGCGACTTGGCGCTGGACAGGATATCCGGCGTCACGCCGTATTCCTGATAGGCATACAGCGAGCCGGTACGGCCCACGCCGGTTTGCACTTCATCAAAGATCAACAGCGCATTGTGCTGGTTGCACAGTTCGCGTGCAGCTTGCAGGAAGGCCTTGTCGGCCGGCAGCACGCCGCCCTCGCCTTGCACCGGCTCGATCACCACGGCGCAGGTTTTGTCACTGATGGCCGCCTTGAGCGAATCGATATTGTTGAACTCGAAATGATGAATACCAGCCGGTACCGGCGCAAAGCCCTCGGTGTACTTGGGCTGGCCACCCACGCTCACGGTAAACAGCGTGCGGCCATGGAAGGAATTCTTGCAGGAAATGATTTCGTTCTTTTCCGGGCCAAAATGATCGGCAGCGTATTTGCGCGCCAGCTTGAAGCAGGCCTCATTGGCCTCGGCACCGGAGTTACAGAAGAAGGCACGGTCGGCAAAGGTGGCGGCGGTCAGTGCATGCGCCAGCTTCAGCACCGGCTCGTTGGTAAACACATTGGATACATGCCACAGCTTGCCAGCCTGTTCGGTCAGCGCAGCCACCAGTTGCGGGTGGCAATGGCCCAGCGAATTCACGGCGATACCGCCAGCCAGATCAATGAATTCACGACCATCCTGATCCCAGACACGCGAACCCAGGCCCTTGACCGGAATGAATGCCGCCGGGCCGTAATTGGGGACCATGACCTGGTCGAAATCAGCGCGGGTGATCGAATTGCTCATCTTTTTAGTTTCCTTCCTGCTTGGTCCTCCGTTTCTGCCTGCTGTCCGGGGCAGTAAACGGCATTGTTATGATTTAATACGCTTGAAATGATTCTAATCGAATCTTCCGACGATCCCATATCCGGTTTGCGACATCAGCTTATAAAATTACTTGACCTATCTCAAAGCAGGCCAACGAGCACAATCCCCATTATTTTCAATTGCTTGTAGCACATTCCACCACCAGCAGCCCTGTATTCCGGCCCCAAAAGTCAATTTCCCTGCCACGCACTGCGGCAATGGCGACATGCAACAACAACTTGCCAGCCCTCGCCCTCGGACCCAAGTCACCGCAGTATGAGTCACAAAAGCTGGCCTGCTGGCGCACTACAGGCGTAAAAAAGCCCGCACAAGCGGGCCACTACATTGATGCTGAAGAAGTGAAGTTATACCTGCTTAGCTACTTCCACCCCCCATGACGGTCCAGCATAATCCCAGCCCTGTCCATGGGGCAGGTAGCCATTCTCAAGGTAGTACTTAGCAGTCATTTTATTACCAATAAAAGCCATCACAAGATTGCTAACTCCCCAAGTCAGGATACCGGCAATGATGAAGGCAACTGCATGTAGCGGCATACCTCTGAAGAAAAAGGGAAAACCACCAAAGAAAAAGATCGTCCAGGAGAAACCTACTTTGGCTTCACGAATCACTCCTGCTGGATTTTTGAATTGTACTTTCATGTTTTCTCCAAAATTTTATGAAATCAACATGATATTTTATTTCTTTGGCATGACAAAGGAAATAGGAATCCGTACTCCACACACTCAAAGTTCAAAAGAAAAAGCCCGCATCGCTGCGGGCTTTTTGCTTCAGACCAAGCGGAATTACTGCTGAGTCTTCAGACCGAAGGCGTCGGCGGTTTCGCGCGCAACCTTGGATTCGTCTTCCAGCAGGGCCTTGATGGACAGGCGGATACGACCACGATCGTCCATTTCGATGGCCTTGACCTTAACGATCTGGCCTTCTTTCAGGTAGTCGGACACATTCTTGATACGCTCGTTGGCGATCTGGGAAATGTGTACCAGACCATCCTTGCCCGGCAGGATGGAAACGATGGCACCAACGTTGTTGTCGAGGATCTTCACTACGGTACCTTCGTAGATCTTGCCCACTTCAACTTCAACGGTGATTTCTTCAATACGCTTCTTGGCCGCTTCGGCGCCTTCACCAGAGATGGAGGCGATGGTGATGGTGCCATCTTCCTCGATATTGATTTCGGTGCCGGTATCCTTGGTGATGGAGCGGATGGTTTCGCCGCCCTTGCCGATCACGTCACGGATTTTCTCCGGGTTGATCTTCATCACGTACAGACGCGGAGCGTGAGCGGACAGCTCTTGCGGGCCGTCCACGGCTTCCTTCATCAGGCCCAGGATATGCTGACGGCCTTCCTTGGCTTGCGCCAGGGCAACCTGCATGATTTCCTTGGTGATGCCCTGGATCTTGATGTCCATCTGCAAGGCGGTAATGCCTTCGGCAGTACCAGCCACCTTGAAGTCCATATCACCCAGGTGATCTTCATCACCCAGGATGTCGGTCAGCACGGCAAAGCGGTTACCTTCCAGAATCAAGCCCATGGCGATACCAGCCACATGCGCCTTCAGCGGTACACCGGCGGACAGCAGCGACAGGCAGCCACCGCAAACCGAAGCCATGGAGGAAGAACCGTTGGATTCGGTAATTTCCGACACCACGCGCATGGAGTAACCGAATTCGGTTTCCGGCGGCAGCACGGCGATCAGCGCGCGCTTGGCCAGACGACCGTGGCCGATTTCACGACGCTTCGGCGGGCCCATGCGGCCAGCTTCACCGGTGGAATACGGCGGGAAGTTGTAATGCAGCATGAAGCGTTCGGTATATTCACCGGCCAGCGCGTCGATGATCTGCTCGTCTTGCTTGGTGCCCAGCGTGGTCACCACCAGACCCTGGGTTTCGCCACGGGTAAACAGGGCGGAACCGTGGGTGCGCGGCAGGACGTTGCTGCGGATGCTGATCGGGCGCACGGTGCGGGTGTCGCGACCGTCGATACGCGGTTCGCCAGCCAGAATCTGGCCACGCACGATTTCCGCTTCCAGACCCTTGAAGATGCCCTTGATCTCGTTAGCCTTCAGAGTGTCGGTATCTTCATTGATCAGCGCAGCCTTGACGTCGCTCCAGGCGTCGTTGATGGCCACGGTACGGGCTTGCTTCTGACGCAGGCGGAAGGCATCGGCCAGCTTGGCACCGGCAATGCCGCGTACTTGGGCGATCAGCTCTTCATTCTTGGCCGGAGCGGCCCAGTCAAACATCACCGGGTTGACTTCGTCAGCCAGTTCGTTGATGGCCTTGATGGCGGCTTGCATCTGGTCGTGACCAAATACCACGGCACCCAGCATCACGGACTCGTTCAGTTCCTTGGCTTCCGATTCCACCATCAGCACGGCGCGTTCGGTACCAGCAACCACCAGATCCATTTCGGAAGTGGCCAGTTCGGTCTTGGTCGGGTTCAGGATGTATTCGCCATTGGCGTAACCCACGCGGGCAGCGCCGATGGGGCCGGCAAACGGCAGGCCGGAGATGGCCAACGCAGCGGAGGCACCAATCATAGCCGGGATGTCGGAATCCACTTCCGGGTTCAGCGACAGCACGGTGGCCACGATCTGTACATCGTGGTAGAAGCCTTCCGGGAACAGCGGGCGGATCGGACGGTCGATCAGGCGGCTGGTCAGCACTTCCTTCTCGGACTGCTTGCCTTCGCGCTTGAAGAAGCCACCCGGGATTTTACCGGCAGCGTAGGTACGCTCCAGATAGTCTACGGTCAGCGGGAAAAAGTCCTGACCCGGCTTGACGTTCTTGCCACCGACAACGGCAACCAGAACCACGGTTTCATCAACGGAAACAATAACGGAGCCGGAAGCCTGGCGCGCTACTTCGCCGGTTTCCAGGGTAACGGTCTGGTTACCATACTGAAACGATTTGGTAATTTTATTGAACACAGGGCATCCCTTAGTCAAAAATGTTTTTTCAAGCTGAAAACACAACGGGAACCCCTAAAAATTCGGACCGGTTTCGATCAAAATTTCTAGAGGCTCCCCCCGTTGTCACAGTAATACAGCGTGCTTGAAGGCCAGCGTGAAAAAGTCGCAGACTTGCTGCGACTTTTTCAAACCTGAACCAATTACTTGCGCAGACCCAGACGGGCAATCAGAGCGCGGTAGCTGTCAGCATCGGTACGCTTGAGGTAGTCAAGCAGGCGACGACGACGGCTCACCATTTTCAGCAGGCCACGACGGCTGTGGTGATCTTTGGTGTTGGCTTTGAAGTGCGGGGTCAGGTCGTTGATACGAGCGGTCAGCAGTGCAACTTGCACTTCGGACGAACCGGTATCGCCTTCCTTGTGTTGGAAGCTTTTAACGATGTCTGCTTTTTGGGCGGCGGTCATTGCCATTTTGGGTAACTCCAAATCAGGTAAGGATCTTGCGATCCGACAAGTGCAGCGAGCCGGTTGCCCAACCCATCCGCACTTCGCTAGCAGGCTGTCTGTTTGACAGCCAGGAGTCTGATCGGGTGCAGCATGTCATCATCCCGCAGCTCGGCCAGACCCAGAAATTCCGCATCAACATCGCTGTAAACACGAAAGCGCGTCATTCTCGCACACTCACCGGCAAAACGCACGGCCTGTCCGTGAATAAAACGCGCAACGCTGGCTGCATCCAGCGTATGTGCCGGAAAGTGTTGCACCAATACGTCGACAGGCAGCAGCAGCGCTTCACGCCCGGCCATCTCCAGCGCTTCTACTGCCGCCAGGGTATGGGCCTGGGACAACTGAAAACCACCGGTGGTGGTACGGCGCAAGCCGGTCAGATGGGCCGCACAATCCAGTGCAATGGCAATGTCTTCCGCCAGGGTGCGGATATACGTGCCCTTGCTGCACAACACGTCGATCACTGCCTCCACCCCGTCAAAGCTGATCAGCTTGAGCGAATGAATGGTGATGTGCCGTGGCTCGCGGTGGATTTCTATGCCTTCGCGGGCATATTCATACAGCGGCTTGCCCTGGTGCTTGAGCGCCGAATACATCGGAGGCACCTGGCTGATTTCGCCGACAAACTGCTGCATCACTTGCAGCAGGCGGGCTTCATCAAATACAACCGGGCATTCACGCACCACTTCGCCTTCGATATCACCGGTACTGGTGGCCGCACCAAAGCGTACCGTGGCACGGTAACCCTTGTCGGCATCCAGCAAATAGGAGGAAAACTTGGTGGCCTCCCCCAGACACATCGGCAACAGGCCGGTAGCCAGCGGGTCCAGCACGCCGGTATGCCCTGCCTTGGCGGCATTGAGCAACCAGCGCGCCTTTTGCAGCGCGTTGTTGCTGGAAATATCGTAGGGCTTGTCGATCAGCAGCACGCCATCAATCTGGCGGCGGTTGCTGCGCGGCTTACTCATTCGGCGCTACCTTCTTGCTCTTGCCCGGCAGCGGCACCCTCGCCTTCGCCAGCACCGAATTTTTCCGCATCTTCTTTGGCCACCTGGTTGATCAGGCTGGTCATGTGCATGCCACGCGATACCGATTCGTCATAGACAAAGTGCAGCTGCGGGGTGGTAAACATCTTGATGCTGCGGCCCAGTTCGGAGCGCAGGAAACCGGCGGAGTGGTCCAGCGCTTCCTGGCTGACTTCGCGGGTTTTCTCATCCATCACGGTGTAAAACACCTTGGCATGGGAATAATCACGCGTCACTTGTACGGCGGTAATGGTGATCCAGCCCACGCGCGGGTCTTTCAGACCGGTACGAACCAGTTCGGCCAACTCGCGCTGAATCTGCTCAGCAATGCGGTCGGAGCGGGAGAAACCTTTTCTGGCTTTAGCCATGATTTCCATCCTGTCTTTATAAAAGCGGCCAACAGCCAGCCGGGCTTGAACCCGGCCTTGTGTCAGCCGCCTTGAATGCAAAAGGCGAGCGCCTTCGAGCCTTCGCCCGAAGCACGCTCGCCGGAGAGCTGCCGCTTACAGCGAGCGAGCCACTTCCACGATTTCGAAAGCTTCCAGTTGGTCGCCTTCCTGGATGTCGTTGAAGTTCTTCAGCATCAGGCCACATTCGTAACCCTGCTTCACTTCCTTCACGTCGTCCTTGAAACGCTTGAGCGAGTCCAGTTCGCCGGTGTGCACCACTACGTGGTTGCGGATCAGACGGATCGAAGCAGTGCGCTTGATCATGCCGTCGGTCACCATACAACCCGCAATATTGCCTACCTTCGACACCGGGATCACCTGACGGATCTCGACGGTACCCAGGATTTGTTCCTTCTTCTCCGGAGCCAGCATGCCGGACAGGGCGGCTTTCACTTCGTCCACGGCATCGTAGATGATGCTGTAGTAGCGAATGTCCACGCCTTCGTTTTCAGCCAGCTTGCGCGCTGCGGCATCGGAACGGGTGTTGAAGCCGATCACGATGGCCTTGGAAGCGATCGCCAGGTTGATGTCCGATTCCGAGATACCACCCACGCCGGAGTGCAGGATGCTGACGCGCACTTCGTCCGTGGACAGTTTCTGCAGGCTGCCAGCCAGGGCTTCGTAGGAACCCTGCACGTCGGCCTTGATGATGATGGACAAGGTTTGTACCTCGCCACTGCCATCGGCCATCTGGGCGAACATGTTTTCCAGCTTGGCGGCTTGCTGCTTGGCCAGGCGTACATCACGGAACTTACCAGCGCGGAACAGGGCGATTTCACGCGCCTTGCGTTCGTCGGTCAGCACCATGGCGTCTTCACCAGCCTGCGGCACGTCGGACAGGCCCAGAATTTCTACCGGGATAGCCGGACCAGCGGTGTCGATGGCCTTGCCGTTTTCGTCCATCATGGCGCGAACACGACCGAATGCCGTACCAGCCAGTACCACGTCGCCCTTCTTCAGGGTGCCGGACTGAACCAGCAGGGTGGCAACCGGGCCACGACCCTTATCCAGACGCGCTTCCACGATGATGCCCTTGGCCGGGGCTTCGATCGGTGCATTCAGCTCCAGTACTTCGGCCTGCAGCAGGATGGCTTCCAGCAGTGCATCGATGTTGGTGCCTTGCTTGGCAGAAACTTCGATGAACTGGGTATCGCCACCCCAATCTTCCGGCACCACTTCGTGCGAAACCAGTTCCTGACGGATGCGCTCTACGTTAGCACCCATCTTGTCAATCTTGTTGACCGCCACCACCATCGGCACCTTGGCAGCCTTGGCATGGTGAATGGCTTCAATGGTCTGCGGCATCACGCCATCATCGGCAGCCACTACCAGCACCACGATGTCGGTTGCCTTGGCACCACGGGCACGCATGGCGGTAAACGCTTCGTGACCCGGAGTATCCAGGAAGGTAATCATGCCGCGCGGGGTTTCCACGTGGTAAGCACCGATATGCTGGGTAATGCCACCGGCTTCGCCCGCAGCCACTTTGGCGCGACGAATGTAGTCCAGCAGCGAGGTCTTGCCGTGGTCAACGTGACCCATGACAGTAACCACCGGCGGACGCGGCAATACTGCCACTTCCACTTCTTCGCCTTCCGGCTTTTCCAGGTAGGCTTCCGGATCATCCGCCTGTGCCGCACGCGGCTTGTGGCCCATTTCTTCCACCACGATCATGGCGGTTTCCTGGTCCAGTACCTGGTTGATGGTCACCATCATGCCCATCTTCATCAGGACCTTGATCACTTCGACGGCCTTGACGGCCATGCGGTGAGCCAGATCGGCCACGGAGATGGTTTCCGGCACCAGCACTTCATGAATGATGGGTTCGGTCGGGGCCTGGAAAGCATGCTGATTGTTCTGCTTGTGCTTGCCCTTGCCACCACGGGATTTCCAGTCGCTGCCGGCATCGCCGCCCTTGGTCTTCAGACCACGGCCTTTTTTGCCTTCTTCCCAGCGCTCGTTACCCTTCTTGGCGCCGCCCTTCTTGGCATCCGGACGACCTGCTACGGTAGCAGGAACGACCGGAGCACCCGGTGCTGCAGCCGGACGCGGGCCACGATTATCGGCACCAGCCGGACGCGGACCACGGTTATCAGCACCCGCCGGGCGCGGACCACGGTTATCACCAGCCGGGCGCGGGCCACGATTGTCACCTGCCGGGCGCGGGCCACGGTTGTCGCCAACCGGGCGCGGACCACGGTTGTCGGCACCAGACGGGCGCGGACCACGCTCATCGCGGCGCTCGTCACTGCGTGCCTCAACCGGCTTCGGCGCTTCAACCGGCTTGGGAGCCGGGGCCGGTGCGGGTTGCTGGGCAGCCAGACGTGCAGCCTGACGGCGCTCTTCGCGTTCAATCTTTTCGCGCATCAGTTCTTGCTGACGGGCACGGAAAGCAGCCTGGCGCTTTTCTTCCGCTTCGCGGGAGGCTACTTCTTCCGGCGACAGAATGGAGGCTACCGTGCGTACCGGAGCCGGTGCAGGCTTGGCAGCAGGTGCGGCTTCCTTGGCCGGGGCTTCCGCAGCCGGGGCTACCGGTGCGGCGGGCTTGGATTCCACCTTGGGTTCAACCTTTACTTGCGGTTCCGGCTTTGCTTCCGGTTTAACTTCAACCGGCTTGGCTTCTGCCGCCGGAGCGGGGGCAGAAACAGGTTCGGCGGCCTTGGCTACCGGGGTGGCAGCCGGCGCAACTTCCGCCGGAGCAACAACCGGACCATCTTCCGGACGAACCACTACGCGCTTCTTGCGCGTTTCCACTTTTACTGTACTACCGTCTGCGGTCTTGATTTCACTGGTGGACTTGCGGGTCAGCGTAATACGCGACTCATCACGGGCGCCATGCGAACGCTTCAGGTAGTCAAGAAGCTGGGATTTATCCTGCTCAGAGAGCATATCATCCGGCGCGCGCTTGGACACACCCGCCGCACGAAGCTGTTCCAGCAATCGTTCAGGCGTGAGGTTCAGCTCACCGGCAAACTGTTTTACATTCGTCAATACCATGCGTCTTCCCAAATTCCGTAAATACTTCCCGAAGAAGCCTTACTGGTTGAACCAGTGTTCGCGCGCTTTCATGATGATTGCACGTGCAGCTTCAGCTTCAATGCCGGTCATGTCCACCAGATCGTCGACGGCCAGATCGGCCAGATCATCCCGCGTGGACACGCCGTTCTCGGCCAACTTGCGAACCAGTTCGGCATCCAGACCTTCGATATCTTTCAGGTCTTCGGATACACCTTCGACTTTCTCTTCGGACGCAATGGCCTGAGTGAGGATGGCGTCACGTGCACGGCTGCGCAGCTCATTCACCAACTCCTCGTCAAAACCGTCGATCTCCAGCATTTCGGTGATCGGCACATACGCCACCTCTTCCAGGGTGGCAAAACCTTCCTGTACCAGCACGGTGGCCGTCGCTTCATCCACACCCAGATGCGTGACGAACAGATCGCGCAATTGCGCGTCTTCCGCCTGGTGCTTCTCTTCCGCTTCGGTCACGGTCATGATGTTCAGGTACCAGCCGGTCAGCTCGGCAGCGAGCTTCACGTTCTGGCCGCTACGGCCAATAGCCAGGGCCAGCTGGTCTTCCTCGACCA
Organism: Aquitalea sp. FG25; assembly: GCF_057809375.1. Classification (NCBI taxonomy): domain Bacteria; kingdom Pseudomonadati; phylum Pseudomonadota; class Betaproteobacteria; order Neisseriales; family Chromobacteriaceae; genus Aquitalea; species Aquitalea sp. FG25. The sequence continues at coordinate 42,532 of NZ_JBMDJV010000024.1, read as the reverse complement.
CCACGTCCATGCTGTGGTTGTCTTCGTCAATCATGATGCGGTTTACTTCAGCCGGGGACAGTGCGTTGATCACGAACTGCGCCGGTTCCGGTGCCCACAGCACGATATCGATGCGCTCGCCTGCCAGCTCCTGGGTCACGGCCTGTACGCGGGAACCGCGCATGCCGATGCAGGTGCCTTGCGGGTCGATGCGGGCATCATTGGCCTTGACGGCAATCTTGGCGCGCAGGCCGGCATCGCGGACTGCCTCCTTGATTTCCAGCAGGCCTTCTTCGATTTCCGGCACTTCCAGTTCGAACAGCTTGATCAGGAACTGGCTGGAAGTACGCGACAGCACCAGCTGCGGACCACGACCCATACGGTCGATGCGCAGCAGGAAGGCTTTCACGCGGTCGCCCACGCGCAGGTTTTCCTTCGGAATCATCTGATCGCGCGGCAGTACGGCTTCCAGCTTGCCGCATTCGATGATGGCATTGCCACGTTCGATGCGTTTGATGGTACCGGTAATCAGGTGCTCGCGACGCTGAAGGAATTCGTTCAGCAGTTGTTCGCGCTCAGCATCGCGGATGCGCTGCAGGATGACCTGCTTGGCAGTCTGCGCACCGATACGGCCAAATTCGACCGCTTCCATCGGCTGCTCGATCACGGCACCCACTTCGATGCGCGGATCATCATCGCGTGCGTCGGTGATGGTGAGTTCACGGCTTTCGTTTTCGATCAGCTCGTTCTGCACTACGGTCCAGCGACGGAAAGTCTGGTACTGCCCGGTGTGACGGTCGATTTCGACACGCACATCCATTTCGTCATCGGTAAACTTCTTTTTGGTTGCCGAAGCAAGTGCCATTTCAAGGGCGGAAAAAACCACGTCCTTGCTGACATTCTTCTCGCTTGCCAGGGCATCAACCAGCAGCAAAATCTCGCGACTCATGCATTCCTCCGAATTTTTGTCCTTGTGCGCGGCACGCGGCCTCGCCTACGCTCAAAACTCAGGCTCTAGCCTGGCTTTGTCGATATTGGTCAGGGCAATCGCCACGATGCGGCCGCCATCTACTTCCAGCTTGACCGCGCCATCTTCAACCCCGACAAGACGACCGGCAAACTTCTTTTGCTGCTCAACCGGCATGCGTGTCTTGATCTTGGCAAGCTGTCCGGCAAAGCGCACGAAGTCGGCCTCTTTCTTGAGAGGACGATCCAGCCCCGGGGAGGAAACCTCGAGCCGTTCGTAATTAACGTTTTCAACCATGAACAGACGGGTCAGGTGGTTGCTAACCTGCACACAGTCTTCAACCGTGATGCCACCAGGCTTGTCCATAAACACGCGATAACCGCCACCCTGGGTCATTTCGAAATCGACCAGCTCATAGCCTAGACCTGGCAGGGTGTTTTCCAGCAGCAAACGAACATCCATTGCTTCTTTCCACAAATAAAAAATGGGCGAAACGCCCATCCCTAAACATCGCGATTGTAACCCATTCCCACAAAAAAGAAAACCGAAGCCTGTCAAGGCCCTATCCGCAGGGGCTGCGCCCACCAGCCTGTGCTTTGCGCGAGTTTTTTACATACTGTAAATTAGCCGCAACCTGACGGAGTTCAGGTATATAGGAAGGGGCGCAATGCCCGTTCGAAAATTCAGAAACAATTATATAGAAGACGCTCGCCACCGCACTTGCTGCAGGCGCGGCACTCTCGTATCAGCACGATGGAGAAACCCTACATATGGAAAAGGTTTGGCTTAAGAATTACCAGCCGGGGGTAGCACATGAAATCGACATCAATCAGTTCCAGTCGATTGTCGAGGTGTTTGATCGCAGCGTTCACAAGTTCCGTGACCGCCCTGCCATGGCCAATATGGACAAGATCCTGCGCTATGGCGAGCTGCAAACGCTAACCGAACAATTTGCGTCCTTTCTGCAAAACACCCTCAAGTTGCGCAAGGGGGATCGCGTAGCCGTGATGATGCCCAATCTGCTGCAGTATCCGGTGGCGGTATTTGGCACACTGCGCGCTGGCTGCACCGTGGTCAACGTCAACCCGCTCTACACCCCGCGCGAGCTGGAACACCAGTTGAACGATTCGGGTGCGGAAACCATCGTTATCCTGGAGAACTTCGCTAATGTGCTGCAAGACGTGATTAGCCGCACCAAGGTCAAGAACGTCATCATTGCCTCGATTGGCGACATGCTGGGCTTTCCCAAGCGCCTGCTGGTGAACTTTGTGGTGCGCAAGATCAAAAAGATGGTGCCGCCATGGAGCATTCCCGGCCATGTCCGCTTCAACGACGTGCTGGCAGCGGGTGCCGCCCAACGCTTCACACCGGTGGAAATCGGCCATGAGGATATCGCCTTTCTGCAATACACCGGCGGAACCACGGGGATTTCCAAGGGTGCCATGCTGGTTCACCGCAACATCATTGCCAATATGCTGCAGGCTGGTGCCTGGGTAAAACCGGTGGCGCGCGAGGGGCAGGAAATCATCGTCACCGCCCTGCCGCTCTATCACATCTTCTCGCTGACAGCGAACCTGATGATCTTTACCGAGCTGGGTGCGCTCAACATCCTGATTACCAACCCGCGCGATATTCCCGGCTTCATCAAGGAAATCAAGAAATACCGCGTTACCGCCATCACCGGGGTCAACACCCTGTTCAATGCCCTGCTGAATAATCCCGAATTCAAGACCGTGGATTTCTCCACCTGGCGTCTGGCACTGGGTGGCGGCATGGCGGTGCAAAAAGCCGTGGCCGACAAGTGGAAGCAATTGACTGGCGTCACCCTGGCCGAAGCCTATGGCCTGACCGAAACCAGCCCGGCCGCCTGCATCAATCCACTGGACATCAAGCAATACAATGGCACCATCGGCCTGCCGGTGCCGTCCACCGATATTGAAATTCGCGGGGCTGATGGCCAGGCGCTGCCGCAAGGCGAGCAGGGTGAGCTGTGCATCAAGGGCCCGCAGGTGATGAAGGGCTACTGGAACCGCCCTGACGAAACCGCCAAGGTCATCGACGCACGCGGCTTCCTGGCTACCGGCGACATGGCCATGGTGACACCGGAAGGGTTCGTCAAGCTGGTGGATCGCAAGAAGGACATGATTCTGGTGTCCGGCTTCAATGTTTACCCCAACGAGGTGGAAGACGTGATTGCCAGCCACCCGGGCGTACTGGAAGTGGCCTGCATCGGTATTCCTGACGACAAGTCCGGTGAGGTGGTGAAGGTATTCGTGGTGAAGAAGGATGACAGCCTGACGGAAAAGGACATCATTCATCACTGCCGCGAAAACCTCACCGGCTACAAGGTACCCAAGCTGGTGGAGTTCCGCAGCGAACTTCCCAAGACCAATGTCGGCAAGATCCTGCGGCGCGCCCTGCGCGACCAGGAAGTCGCCAGACAAGCCTGACTCATCAGCAAATAAAGCCCGCACAAGCGGGCTTTTTTAATGTCGGCTGTCGCTCACCGCCGACTGCAGGCACAATACGTCTATATAAAAGACAGTGTACTGTCAGAACACCCATTCATTTGTATCGGGAATACCAACCATGCTGATGCTGCCATTTTTCAAGTTGATGGCCGACAAACAGGCCAGCGACATCTTTTTCACGGCGGAAGCACCGCCGCAGATCAAGATTGACGGCATAACACTGCCCATCAATGACAAGCCACTGTCTGCCGATATCGTGCGTCAGCTGGCCTACAGCCTGATGAATGAAACCGAAATCGCCACTTTCGAGCGCGAGCTGGAAATGAACTTCGGCCGTCTGGTGGAAGGGCTGGGCAATTACCGTGTCAACATTTTCAAGCAGCGTGGCACGGTGGCCATGGTGGTGCGCTTTATCCGGCCGCGTATTCCGTCACTGTCCGAGCTAAACCTGCCGGATACCTTGCAGGCACTGGTACAGCAAAAGCGTGGGCTGATCATCGTGGTGGGGGCAACCGGCAGCGGCAAGAGCTCCACTGTGGCGTCCTTGCTGGAACACCGCAACCAAAGCCAGTCCGGCCATATCCTGACGGTGGAAGACCCGATCGAGTTTGTTTACCGCCATCAAAAATCCATCGTCAACCAGCGCGAAATCGGCGTGGATACTTTCTCTTACGAAAACGCGCTGAAAAACGCCATGCGCGAGGCTCCGGACGTGCTGATGATAGGCGAAATCCGCGATGCCGAAACCATGACGCACGCCATCAACTACGCGCAGTCCGGCCACCTGTGCATGTCCACCCTGCACGCCAACAACAGCTATCACATGCTCAACCGGGTAATCAGCCTGTTCCCGACGGAAAGCCGCAATGCCCTGCTGATGGACCTGTCGGTTTCGCTGCGCGCCGTTATCTCGCAGCGGCTGGTGCCCACCAAGGATGGCAAGCAGATTCCAGCGCTGGAAATCCTGATCAACACGCCGCACATTGCCGAGCTGATTCGCAACGGCGACGTGGACCAGATCAAGGAAGCCATCGAAAACAGCATGAGCGAAGGCGCACAAACCTTCGAGCAATCGCTGTTCCGCCTGTATCAGCAAGACCGCATCCTGCTGGACGATGCCTTGAAAAATGCCGACTCGCCCACCAACCTGTACTGGCTGATCAACCATGCCCAGAGCAAGCAGGCCGAGGCAAACCCGGTCAGCAATAGCCAGCCGCAGGCCAATCAAGACCCAGACAAGGCTGCCACCAGCTTTGACGGATTCACCCTGGATTTATAAGCACACACACCATGATCACCCTCTACGGCATTCCCAACTGCAATACGGTTAAAAAAGCCCGCCAGTGGCTGACCGATCATCACATCGACTTTGCCTTCCACGACTTCAAGAAGCAGGGTGTCAGCACCGAACAGCTGCACGCCTGGATTGACGCCGTGGGCCTGGACAAGCTGATCAACCGCCAAGGCACCACCTGGCGCGGCCTGTCCGACGAACTGAAAGCCCAGGCCGCCACGGCTGAAGGTGCCATTGCCGTGCTGCAGGCACAGCCATCCATCATCAAGCGGCCGGTGCTGGAACGCCTGGGCAGAACCAGTGTTGGCTTTAACGAAGCCGCCTGGGACGAGGAGTTCCGCGCATGAGCAAGACGCTGGAGCTGACTTGCGAACTGATCCGCCGCGATTCCGTCACCCCCTACGATGCTGGCTGCCAGCAACTGCTGGCCGAACGTCTGCAGGCGCTGGGTTTTGTTATCGAACCGATGCGCTTTGGCGAAGTGGACAATCTGTGGGCACGCCGTGGCAGCAGCGGCCCGCTGCTATGTTTTGCTGGCCACACCGATGTAGTGCCCAGCGGCCCGGTGGAACAATGGGACAGCCCGCCGTTTGAACCGCGCCAACGCAATGGCCTGCTGTACGGGCGTGGTGCGGCGGACATGAAAGCCTCGCTGGCTGCCTTCATCACCGCCATCGAAGCCTTTGTGACCGCTCATCCACAGCACAGCGGCAGCATTGCCCTGCTACTGACCAGTGACGAAGAAGGCGTGGCGGTGGATGGCTCAGTCAAGGTGGTGGACGCGCTGGAAGCGCGTGGCGAGCTGATTGACTACTGCATTGTCGGCGAACCCACCTCCGACCAGCAGCTGGGCGACACCATCAAAAACGGTCGCCGTGGCTCGCTGTCCGGCCGTCTGGTGATTCACGGCATTCAGGGCCATATCGCCTATCCGCATCTGGCCAAGAACCCGGTGCACCTGATGGCTCCGGCGCTGGCCGAACTGGCCAGCACCGAGTGGGATCAGGGCAATGACTTTTTCCCACCCACCAGTTGGCAAGTGTCCAACATCCACGCGGGTACCGGCGCGGTCAACATCATTCCCGGCCTGTGTGAAATCCGCTTCAACTTCCGCTTCAGCCCGGAAAGTTCGGTGGAATCGCTCAAGGACCGTGTGCATGCCATTCTGGACAAGCATGGCCTGGGCTACGAGCTGCACTGGTCGCTATCCGGCATGCCTTTCATTACCGCACCGGGCGCACTGACCGATGCACTGGGCGAAGCCATCTACCAGGTCACCGGCCATAGCGCCGAACTGTCCACCACCGGCGGCACCTCGGATGGCCGCTTCATCAAGCGCATTGCGCGCGAGCTGGTGGAGTTTGGCCCGGTCAACGCCACCATTCACAAGCTGAACGAATGTGTGGAAGTTGCCCACCTGGAACCGCTGGCCGACATTTACCAGCGCACCCTGGAAAAGCTGCTGACCTGATGCGGCATCAGCTGGCGTCAGCTGGCACTCACGGCGCGGCAGGCGGATTGCACAGCGGGCAGGTCGGATCGCCACATTTGAGGGCGTAACGGGCCAGCATGGCGTGCAACTGCTGCGCCGGGTTCACGCACTGATAGCTGCTATTGGCGGGTGCGGTCTGCTGCAAGGCCGCCACACCGGGCGGCGGTTCTGCCGCTGGCATCCCCGCGTGTGCGGCTGCCATCAGGCCGCAACACGCCATGCCAAGGTAAGGTGTATGATCCATGCTTTGCCTGCTCCCGTGACAATCCGGCGATGCAGGCAGTGTAGCATTGCCGACACGTTGCGCTAGCGCTGCCTGCCCCCGTCTCACGACTATGACGACATCCCCCTCTGCACTTGCTGATGCTGCCGCCGGACAGGAATTACTCTACCGGCGTTGCGCCCTGCCATGCTTGCTGCTGGCGCTAGCCTGCCTGCTGGGCGGGCTGCTGCTCTCCGGCTGGACCGCGCGCCTGCTGTGCCTGTCGCTGTCCGCCAGCCTGTGGCTGCTGACTGGCGCGCTGTACAGCAGTAGCAATCTGGCAGGCTGGCGCCGCAGACGACAGGCCTTGCCAGCACTGCCCTTATTCCCCCTGCTTCTGCCAGGCAAATCCAGCCCCGCCAACAATACAGTCCGCACCCACAGCACACCTGGCAAATACAGTCTGCGCCGCTGGCTGCTATGGCCACGCCTGCGCCGCCTGATTGGCCGCCGTACCGGCTGGGCAGTACTCCAACAAGCCAGTGCCAGTCTGCTGACCTTGGCCATCAGCCTGCTGGTATTGCAAGCCACACCGGACAGCCAGATCAACCCGGACGGCCTGCTACCCACCTTGCTTGCCGGGCTGGGCTTGAGTTTTGCCGTGCTGCTGCTGGAACGCAGCCTAGCCTTGAAAGAGGGCAGCCAATGGCCGGAAGCAGACCGGCTGCAAGCCATACTGCGCGCCGTACTGCTGTCCATGCTGCTGCCCTCACTGGTGGCGGCTGGCCTGCTGCTGGGGCTGGGCTGGCTGTTACGCCTGATGCAAGCCGGTGCGCTGCTGATGGCCCTGCTGGCTGGCGAACTGGGCTTGCGGGCGCTATGGCAAATTTTTCAGCCTTACCAGCGCCAGCAGCCTGCCGCCCTGCCTTTCAACAGCCTGCTTGCCAGCCTGCTGGGGCGGGATGGTGTGCGTAACTGGCGTAGCCGCCTGCAACAGGGGCTGGGACTGGAGCTGCGCCAAAGCTGGGCCTTGCAGTACCTGGGCCGCGCCATGCGACCATTTGCACTGGCGCTGCTACTGGGCGGCTGGCTGCTGAGCAGCGTCAATACCATCAATAGTGATCAGCGCGGCGTGTACGAACGCTTTGGCCAGCCGGTGGCAGTGTGGCAGGCGGGCTGGCATCTGGGCCTGCCATGGCCGTTTGGCAAGGTGCGGCGGCTGGAGTATGGCGTGGTGCATCAGCTGGCCAGTGGCCTGCAACAAGACAGCCAGGGGCGTTGGCAAAACCCGGACAGCAATACCACCCCAACGGGTAACAACCATTTGTGGGACGGCAACCATGCTGCCGAAACCACCCAGCTGATTGCCAGCCAGCAAGGCGAGCGCCAGAGCACCCAGCTGGTGGGCCTGGATGTGCGACTGGTGTACCGTCAGGGCCTGCGCGATGCCGACGCCCTGGCGCTCTACCATCAGGCCGACCCCACCGCCCTGTTGCACGCCATGGCCGACCGCGCCTTGTTGCATTACTTTGCCGGGCAGCAGCTGGATGATTTGCTGGGCGAAGCCCTGAATGCGACCGCCCGCCAGTTGCAAGGACAGATCCAGCAGGCGCTGAACCAGTCCGGTAGCGGACTGGAGCTGCTGGCGGTGGTGATCCAGGCCATTCATCCGCCTGCCGCCGCCGCCAATGCCTATCACGGCGTGCAGGCCTCGACGATTCTGGCGCAGGCTCGCGTGGCCGCCGAACGCGCCCAGGCCGTACGCAGCCATAGCGCAGCCATTCAGGCGGCGGTGCAGGCGGCGCGAGAAGCCAGTGCCAGCGCTGCCGAACGGGTGGCGCGCAGCAAGGTGGACGCCATTGCCTTCCAGGCTGATCGTCAGGCCGCCAGTGTTGGCGGGCAGTCCTTCCTGCTGGAACGCTATCTGCACGCCCTTGGCCAGGGGCTGCGTCAGGCACAGCCCATCATCATCGACCATCGCATTCCGGCCAGCGCCCTGCCCACCATTGACCTGCGCCCGGCTGCCAACAACCCCGGCCTGCCCGCCATCGACCTGCATGGCGCGCCGATTGCCACCGAACCGCCCCCCGCCATCGCGGGAACGCACCCCTGAGGAGCCTGAATTGGCGCTGTTTCACCACCACCCTCACGCGAGCAACAGCCCGAGCAGCGGCTGGCGACACTGGAAAACCGCCGCCGCGCTCGGCGTATTGCTGCTGGCTGGCCTGTCCGCCTGCATGCTGCAAGTGCAGTCGGGCGAAGCACTGGTGATTACCCGCTTTGGCGCACCGGTGCGGGTATTGCTGCAACCGGGGCTGGCCTGGCGGCTGCCGCCACCGCTGGAAACCGTGGTTCCGGTCGACCTGCGCCTGCGCACCACCTCCAGCGGCTTGCAGGACGTGGGCACCCGCGACGGCCTGCGGGTGATCATGCAAAGCTATGTCGCCTGGCAAGTACCAGCCGACAGCAGCCACATCACCCGTTTTCTGCGCGCGGTACAAAACCAGCCGGACGAAGCGGCGCGGCAGATTGCCACCTTTGCCGGTTCGGCCATGGAAACCGGCAGCAGCCGCTTTGCGCTGAGCAATCTGGTGAATACCGACCGCAGCCAGTTACGCATCAGCCAGCTGGAACAACAGCTGCGCCAGCAACTGGCTCCGCAATTGCTGGAAAGTTATGGCGTACAGGTGGTGGATGTCGGGCTGGAACGCCTCACCCTGCCCGCCGTCACGCTGGATGCCACCGTGGCGCGCATGCGCGCCGAGCGCGACACCATTGCGGCCGAACGTACCGCCAGCGGCAATGAACAAGCCGCCGCCATTCGCGCCAATGCCGCCCGTGATGCCCGCATTCAGCAAGCCGATGCCAGCGTGGCCGCTGCCGAAATCGAAGCCGGTTCACGCGTACAGGCCGCGCGGATTTACGCCGATGCCTGGCAGAAAGCCCCCGAGCTATACAAAACCCTGCGCTCGCTGGACACCCTCAACGGCATGGTGGGCTCCGGCACGCACTTGATTCTGCGTACCGATGCCGCCCCGTTCCGCGCGCTGGTGGATGGCCCGCCCGGGCTGAACGCAGGCAAAGCGGCAAAGGGCAAATGATGGCGGCCACCCCCTTGCCCGCCAGTGCGCTGCTCCAATCACTGCGACTGGGCCATCGCCTGCTGCTGGCCATCACCCTGTTGGCCGGGCTGGCCTGGTTGCTTGGTCATGTCAGGCCGGTACCCGCCGACAGCCAGGCGGTGGTAGTGCATTTTGGTGCCATCGACCGGGTGCAGCGCGCCGGACTGCTGCTGGCCTGGCCCAGCCCCATCGACAGCATCATCTGGCTGCCCGCCACGGAAAGACTGCAACAACGGCAGGTGGAGGGCCTCAGCCGCAATGCGCATGCGCTGGCACTGGATGGCGCCGGTACATCATTGCAACAAATGGGCGACGAACTGGCCGGTTCGGGATACCTGCTGACCGCTGACGTAGGCGTGGTGCAGCTCAATGCCACCGTGTATTACCGCATCGATGATGCTGCCGCCTACGCCCGACAAGGCGAACAGGCCCTGCCCGCACTGGACCGGCTGGTGAGCGCCGCCGCCTTGCAACTAAGCGCAGGGCGCGATCTGGACAGCATTCTGGTGACGCGCAGCAACCAGCCCTCCAGCCAACAAGCCACCCTGCGCGAACGGCTGCGCGGCGAGCTGCTGCAAGCGGTCAACCAGCGCCTGCAGCAACTGCGCCTGCGCGGGGTGCCGCTTGGCCTGCAAGTGGCGCGCATCGACCTCACCTCCAGCCTGCCGCATGCCGCCCAGGCGGCCTTTGACGCGGTACTGACCGCCGACCAGACGGTAGAGCGGCAACTGGCCCAGGCCCAGACTGCCGCCGCCCAGCAACAGCAACAGGCCAGCGCTGCGGTCAGCACCATCCTCAATAACGCCCATGCCCGCGCCGATGAACGACTGGCGCTGGCACGCAATGAAACCAGCGAAATCCTGGCGCTGGCGCCGCGCATGCAACATCCGGACGGACCAGCCCTGCTGCGTCAGCTGTATCAGGACAAAATCCAGCGGGTACTGGCCAAGGCAGGCCAGGTCACCACCCTGGACCCGGATAGCAGTGGCCGGGTGATTGTGCCGGGAGTGCGTCCATGAGCCAGTGTTGCCCGCATCCACACCACGGTCTGCTGGACGCAGCGGAACAACGGCGAACCGCCCGCCAGCTGCAGCTGGCCTTGCTGGCCATCGGCTTGTTGCTGCTGGCGGCTGTCTGGCATTTCCTGATTCCCGACGGGCAGATCATCGCCCAATGGCTGACCAGCACCGCCGCCTTACTGATGGCCGTACCGCTGCTGCGTGCCGCCTGGCACAGCTTGCGGCACCCCGATCTGCACGGCATGACCGACCTGCTGGTGGCACTGGCCATGCTGGGCGCCTGGGCCAGTGGCGACACCCTCAGCGCCGCCCTGCTACCCATCCTGATGGTGCTGGGCCATGTGCTGGAAGAGCGCAGCCTGCTGGGTTCGCAAGAGGCCATTCGCGCGCTGGCCAGCCTTACCAACAGCCGCTGCCGCCGCTATCTGCCCGATGGCAGTCTGGAAGAGGTGGACAACAGCCAGCTGGGCAGTGGCGACCGGGTGGAAGTGCGCCCGGGGGAACGCATTCCGGCCGATGGCATGGTGGTAAGCGGGCAATCCAGCCTGGACACCTCGGCCATCACCGGCGAAGCGCTGCCGCAGGATGTCGCGCCCGGCAGCCAGGTGTATGCCGGGGCGGTCAATCTGCAAGGCCTGCTGCAGCTGGAAGTCAGCCATACCGGCGCACAATCGGCACTGGGCCGCATCAGCGCGCTGATGCAACAGGCCGAACAAGCCAAGCCCCCCGTCACCCGGCTGGTGGAAAGCCATGCGGCGTCGTATCTGGGACTGGTGCTGGCGATTGCCGCGCTGTGCTGGTTTGTCAGCCACGACAGCCAGGCCATGCTGGCGGTGCTGGTGGCGGCCTGCCCCTGCGCGCTGGTGCTGGCCGCGCCCTCCACCGCCGTGGCCGGGGTGGCGGTGGCAGCACGCCATGGCGTGCTGATTCGCGGCGCGGCCTTTCTGGAAGAACTGGCCGATGTCAACGCACTGGTCATCGACAAAACCGGCACCCTCACCAGCGGCCAGTTGCTGGTGCAGTCGGTGGAAACCCTGGTGAGTGACAGTCCGGCAGACCCCATCCAGCTGGCAGCCGCGCTGGGTGCCTGCAGCACGCACCCGGTCAGCCGCGCACTGGCCGCTCTCGCCACAAACCAAGCAGTGCCCGCCTTGCGCAATGTGCAGGAACAATCCGGCATGGGCATGCAGGCCGATAGCGACTGGGGGCCGGTGCTGCTGGGCCGCCCTGCCCTGTTACAGCAACAGGGAGTGGACTGCACACTGCCTGCGCGCAATGGCGGCGCCGTCACCGGGCTGGCGCTGGATGGCCGCCTGCTGGCCTGGTTTCATCTGGCCGACAGCCCGCGCGCCGAGGCCGCCGAAGCCATGCAACAGCTGCGGCAGCTGGGATTGCAACGGCAAATGCTGCTGACCGGCGACCATCCACAAGCGGCAGAGCCCGTCGGCCAGGCCCTGGGCATGGACCGCGTGGTGGCGCAGGTATTGCCTGCAGGCAAGCTTAAGGCGGTGCAGGCAGAAATCAGCGCTGGTTACCGCCCGCTGGTGGTGGGCGATGGCATCAACGATTCGCTGGCGCTCAAGGCCGGGGCGGTTGGCGTGGCCATGGGTGCCTCCGCTGCCGACATTGCCGTGGCGGCAGCCGATGTGGTGCTGATCAGCCACGACCTGCGCCGTCTGGCCACCGCCATCAGGCTCAGCCGCCGGTGCCGCCGCGTGCTGGCGCAAAACGTCGGCCTGGGGTTGGGCTGGGCAGTAATGCTGACCTTGCTGGCCGCCTTTGGCCTGTTGGGCAGTGCCGGCGTGCTGCTGGCGGCCTTGCTGCACAACCTGAGCACCCTGCTGGTGATGGCCAATGCCGGACGCCTGCTGCGCTTTCATGAGCCCTTGTCCGCTGTCACGCACAAGGGCTGACCGGCAAACCCGGCCGGGTGCGGCTATGCTGCATGAAATTCCCGCCAGCACTGGCGCAAGCCTGCAGCTTTATGTCCCGCCGCTGAATGCCAGCGCAACAGCTTTCACCTAGCATGGATGCACCATGGAACTCGAAATCGCTAAAATTTTTGTCGCCCTGCTGGTGCTGGTCAACCCGCTGGGGGCCATTCCCATCTTTATCAGCCTGACGCCCACGTCCAGCCAGCTGGAGCGCAAGCGTATCGCCAAAACCACCACCCTGGCGGTCGCGGTGGTGCTCTGCCTGTTTGCCCTGGTGGGTGAAACCCTGCTGCGCTTTCTGGGCATCAGCATCGGTTCCTTTCAGGTGGGTGGCGGCCTGCTGGTGATGCTGATTGCCATTGCGCTGATGAATGCCAAACCGGCACCCACCAAGACCACCAAGGAAGAACAATCCGAAGCCGAGGCCAAAACCAATATCGCGGTGGTGCCGATGGCCATCCCGCTGCTTACCGGCCCCGGCACCATTTCCACCGTCATCATTTATGCCTCCACCGCCCACTCTTGGGTGCAGGTGGTGTATCTGCTGATCAGCAGCCTGCTGGTGGCCATTACCTGCTATGGCGCGCTGGTGCTGGCGTCCCCCATCAGCCGCCTGTTGGGCCAGACCGGCATCAATATCGTCAACCGGGTGATGGGCATGCTGCTGGCGGCGGTATCGGTGGAGATCATCGTCGATGGCCTGTACCGCCTGTTTCCCCAGTTGTCGCGCTAGGCAAGCTATTTGATCTGGCGCAAGCATCTGTACCGAATCTGTATGCACACCGGCAAGCAACACCTTCCCCGCCCATATCACAAGATATTGAATAAAAAGAATAATTCACAATCTGTACTGATAAACACAGCCTGATCTGTGCATTGTCTGTCATGGTGACAGCGCCTAAAAAGGGCGGGTTATCTTACCGGACTTCGCACCATGACCCAGCCCGTCCCCATCAAGATTTACCCGCGCCTGACCAGTGGCCGCTTCAACAACATCCGTGTGGCACTGGTCATCCTCACCCAGTTGCTCTTCCTCGGCCTGCCCTGGCTGCAATGGAATCATCGCCAGGCCGTGCTGTTTGATCTGGAGCGTCATCAGTTCTTTGTGTTTGGTGCCAGTTTCTGGCCGGAAGATTTTGTCTACCTGGCTGCCCTGCTGGTGGTGAGCGCACTGGGCTTGTTCTGGTGGACCACGCTGGCCGGGCGACTGTGGTGCGGCTATTCCTGTCCGCAAACGGTGTATACCCAGATCATGCTGTGGATTGAGCGGCTGGTGCTGGGCGACCACAAGGCCAGACGCAAGCTGGATGCCGCACCCAACAGCGCCGGCAAGCTGCTGCGTCTGAGCACCGCCCATGCCCTGATGCTGCTGTTTTCGCTGTGGACCGGCTTTTCCCTGGTGGCCTACTTTGCCCCGGCGGGCCAGCTGGCCAGTAATCTATGGCAGGGCCAGGCCGGGCCGTGGGAAGTGTTCTGGATATTGTTTTACGCCGCATTTACCTATTTGCTGGCGGCGCTGTTACGCGAAAAAGTGTGCAGCCATATGTGCCCTTATGCCCGCTTTCAAGGCGCGATGTTCGACCGTGACACGCTGATCATTTCCTACGACGCACAACGCGGCGAACCGCGTGGCAAACAGGCCGATAAAAGCAGCGGCGGTTGCATCGACTGCGGCATCTGCGTGCAGGTCTGCCCCACCGGCATCGACATCCGCAACGGCCTGCAATATGAATGCATCGGCTGCGCCGCCTGCATTGACGCCTGCGATCAGGTGATGGATCAACTGCACGCCCCGCGCGGGCTGATCCGCTACACCAGCGAAGCCGCGCTGGCAGGCGACAGCACCAGTAAACCCGCCTGGCAACGCCCGCGGGTGCTGTTTTACAGCAGCCTGCTATTGGGCATCATCGTCCTGTCCGTGGTCAGCTTTACCCAGCGCCTGCCATTCAAGGCCGACATCCTGCGCGACCGCGCCAGCCTGGTGCGGGAAACCGACGATGGCTGGCTGGAAAACAGCTATAGTGTGCGGCTGATCAATAGCAGCGAAACCGGCCAGCGCCTGGCTATCAGCGTGGAAGGACTGCCCGGCATCCGGCTGGCGCATGCCAGCGAGCAAATTGCACTGGCAGCCACCGCCACCGAAACCATCGGCTTGCGGGTACAGGTTGAACCACAAAACGCTGCCCGTGGTGCCAATGACATCCGCTTCATCATCCGCTCGCTGGATCAGCCCGGCCATGTACTACATGAAAAGAGCAGCTTTATCGGCGAGTAACGCCCTCATTTGCGAGCCCCGTATCCATGAGCAAAACCCAGCAACTGGCGCAGCTGTTCCGCCATGCCATTGAGCAAGGGCAGCTACGCGCCGGTGACCGTATGCCCTCGCTGCGCCAGCTGTGCCACGACCATGCCGTCAGCCTGACCACCGCACAGCGCGCCTATGCCGAGCTGGAACGGCTGGGCCTGCTGCAGGCGCTGCCGCGCTCCGGCTTTCGGGTGCGTGCCACCCCGGATCGCAGTAGCAGCAACGTAACCGAGCCTGGCAGCACCCTGCGCATGGAGCACCTTACCACCGCCCTGCCCATGCCCTGGGGCTGCCCTTTCATCAATCCGGCGCTGATCAACACCACGCCGATGAACCGGGCGCTGGGGCGTGCTTTGCAGGACTACCGCGCCGCCCTGTCCAGCACGCCGCTGGAGGGTTTTGACGGCTTGCGGCGCGAGCTGGGCCTGCATTATCTGAGCCAGGGCATTGGTCTGGCTGGCGACGAACTGCTGATCACTTGCGGCGGCATGGAAGCGCTCACCCTGGCCATGCGCGCCGCAGTGAGCGCTTCCGGCAGCCAGAGCATGGTGGTGGTCACCCCGGCCTTCCCGGCGGCGCTGGAACAACTGCGCCACCTGGGCATTGCCATCCTGCCCGCCGCCCTGTCCGAACAAGGCAGCCTGGATTTGAGCGCACTGGAAGACATGCTGCGGGAACAACGCCCCGCTGGCATCGTGCTGATGGCCAACTTCCAGCACCCCACCGGGCTACTGATGCCGGAGGCGCAAAAGCGCGCGCTGGTGGCGCTGGCCGAGCAATACCGGGTGTGCATCATCGAGGACGACACCTATCGCGAGTTGTACTTTGGCACGCAGGGAGCCACCCCGCTCAAGGCCTATGATCGCAGCGGCACGGTGCTGCACTGTGCATCGTTCAGCAAATCGCTGGCCCCCGGCTACCGGGTGGGCTGGATAGCCGCCGGGCGGCTAAGCGATACCGTGCGCGGCTTAAAGCTGTGCAGCTCGCTGGGCACGCCCTTGCCCAGTCAGATGGCGCTGGCGCGGCTACTGGCCACCGGCCAGCACGGCGACATGCTGACCCGGCTGCGCGCCAGTCTGCGCCAGCGGCGCGATGCCATGGCACAGCAGATCATGGAAAGTTTTCCGGCGGGCAGCCGGCTGCTACAGGCAGAGGGCGGCTATTTCCAGTGGGTAATCTTGCCGGAGGATCTGGACTGCGCCGCGCTGCTGCCACTGGCCATCGAACAGGGCATTCACTATGCCCCCGCCACCCTGTTCTATCCGCATGCAGTCAATCCCAATGCCTTGCGGCTGAACTTCAGCTTTTTTGATCCGCTACACCAGCGCGAAGGCGTGGCCCTGCTGGGTGCGCTGCTGCGGCAGGCGCAGGACTAAGCCTGCTAGCCGGACTGGGCTGCAGAGTCTGCAGGCACGGTGAGCGACTTGCGTTCGTACACCGCCTGCGCCAGCGTGCTCAGATCGACATACTCCAGCTCGCCACCCACCGGCAGCCCGCGCGCAATACGCGACACCTTGGGGCCACGGCCCTTTAGCAGCTCGGCAATCATGTGCGCGGTCACCTCGCCCTCGGCGGTGAAGTTGGTGGCAATCACCACCTCTTCCACCACCTCGTCCAGCGCGCGCACCATCAGCTTGTCCAGGTTAACTTCCTTGGGGCCGATATTGTCCAGCGGCGAGATACGCCCCATCAGCACGAAATACAGGCCCTGATAGCATTTGGCCTGTTCCAGCGTCATCAGGTCGGCGGGCATTTCCACCACGCACAACTGATCGGGCCGACGCTCGGGGTCGGCGCAGATGCTGCACAGCGGCGTTTCGCTAAAAGTATTGCAGCGCTCGCAATGGGTGAGATGGTTTAGCGCCCGATCCAGCGCCCGCGCCAGCTTGTCCGCCCCGGTCTTGTCCCGTTGCAGCAAATGGAAGGCCATGCGCTGGGCGGTTTTGGGGCCGACACCGGGCAGCACTTTCAGGGCAGCAATCAGTTGTTCAAGCGCGGGTGGATTTTTCATCAGGCGGGCAAACGGGAAGGAAGGGAAAACAAGGGCAACGGCAATGGCCTGCGCACAGATCAGGCCGGGAGACATTGCCTTCGCCAGAAAGCAATGCCACCCAGGCAGAAAATCAGAACGGCAGCTTCATGCCAGCCGGCAGATTCAGGCCATTGGTAAAGCCGGACATTTTTTCCTGGGAAGTGGCTTCCACCTTGCGCACGGCGTCGTTGACGGCGGCGGCAATCAGGTCTTCCAGCATTTCCTTGTCTTCCTTGGCATCGTCCAGCAGGCTGTCGTCGATGGACACGCGTTTCACATCGTGAGCGCAGGTCATGACGATTTTCACCAGACCGGCACCAGACTGGCCTTCCACTTCCACATTGGCCAGCTCTTCCTGGGCCTTCTTCATGTTTTCCTGCATTTGCTGGGCTTGCTTCATCAGACCAGCGATACCGTTTTTACCGAACATGTCACAACTCCTGCAAAGGTTGAATCGTTTCCGCCACCAGCGTGGCACCCATTTCGCGCACCAGTTGCTGGATCACCGGATCGTTTTCCAGGCATTGTCGGGCCTGGGCCAGTTGTTCCTGACGATGACGGGCACCCTGCATGGCCGGTGTTTCCAGCCCCAGTTCCTCTATCGTCACCACCAGTTCCACCGGCTGAGCAAATTGCTCGCTCAGCGCGGCCTTGAGTTTTTCCTGATAGTCGCGCGTGGCCATGTGACGGAAGCTGTCCGGCACTGCCAGTTCCAGCCGCGACTGACTCCAGTTTTTCAGTACTGCATTATGAGCCAGCATGCGGGCCGCGCCCAGCTTTGTCCCCAGCAGGCTCACCAGCGCACCCCAGTCGCCATCAAACTGATAGCTTGCAGGCTCGGCCAGCTCGGCTTCTTCCGCCATGGCGTAGGCTGGCAGCGCATCGTCGGCCTCATCCGCATTATCCCAAGGCGCGGCGGTTTCCAGCTCGCTATCCGGCTCCTCGGCTTCATCCGGCTCTTCAACAGGATTGCTGGCTGCTGCGCTCTGCACCACGGCAGGCGGGGTTACCGGCCTTGCCGTTGGCTCAACAGCCGGAGCCGGAACAACGACAGGCGCAGGCCGGGGGGCAGGTTCTGGGTCGGCGTCGGCCGCCGGGGAAGCCTGCTGCTCAGCCGGACGGCTGGCCGGCTTGCGATTAGCCAGCCCGGCCAGCAAGGCGCGGGCGGCAGCAGAACCATCCGTGGCCTGCTCGGCGACGGTTGCTGCCACCGGGGCGACAGCCGGGGCCGGGCGATTGCCTGCGGTGGCGGCATTGCTGCGCGGTGCAGCCACGCTGTCTGCCTGGGCATGGGCCGGGTGGAAGGCCAGCATGCGCAGCAAGGTCATGCTGAAGCCAGCATGCTCGTCCGGTGCCAGTGCCAGATCTTTGCGGCCATGAATGGCAATCTGGTAATACAGTTGCACGTCTTGCGGGGCAATCAGGCTGGCCAGCGCAAACAGTGCG
This sequence comes from Aquitalea sp. FG25, assembly GCF_057809375.1. Classification (NCBI taxonomy): domain Bacteria; kingdom Pseudomonadati; phylum Pseudomonadota; class Betaproteobacteria; order Neisseriales; family Chromobacteriaceae; genus Aquitalea; species Aquitalea sp. FG25. The sequence goes on along the minus strand of NZ_JBMDJV010000024.1, from coordinate 24,269 downwards.
TCGCGTTCGGGTTCGTCGTCGGCAATGGCGCTGGGCACGGTCTGCGCCATGGCCAGTTGTTGCAGCAGGACGGCCATTTCCGCCAGCACACTGTCAAAGCCGATGCCACGTTGCGCCAGTTGCTCGGCCTCGGCCATCAGACGCGGGCCGTCTCCGGCGGCCAAGGCATCCAGCAACACAAACAGATAACGACGATCCACCGCGCCCAGCATGGCGCGCACGCCCTCTTCCCTGACCTCGCCCATGCCGTAGGCAATGGCCTGATCCAGCAGCGACAGCGCATCGCGCATCGAGCCGGCAGCAGCACGGCCCAGCAAGGCCAATGCAGCCGGTTCAAAGCTTTGTTGCTCCACGTCCAGTACATGCGCCAGATGGCCAGCCACCTGCTGCGGCGTCATATTGCGCAGCGAAAACTGCAGACAGCGTGACAGCACCGTCACCGGCACTTTTTGCGGATCAGTCGTCGCCAGGATGAACTTGACGTGTGATGGCGGCTCTTCCAGCGTCTTCAGCATGGCGTTGAAGGCACTCTTGGACAGCATGTGCACTTCGTCGATGATGTACACCTTGAAGCGGCCGGAGGTAGGCGCGTACTGGGCGTTTTCCAGCACTTCGCGAATATTGTCGATACCGGTATTGGAGGCGGCGTCGATTTCCAGCAGGTCGACAAAACGACCGGCGTCGATCTGGCGGCAAGCGGAACACTCACCGCAGGGCTCGGCGGTGGTGCCGGTTTCGCAGTTGAGGCTCTTGGCCAGAATGCGTGCGATGGTGGTCTTGCCCACCCCGCGCGTGCCAGTCAGCAGATAGGCGTGATGCAGCCGCTCTTCTTTCAGGGCATTGGAGAGGGCGCGCACCACATGCTCCTGACCGACCAGATCGGCAAAGCGTTTGGGACGCCACTTGCGGGCAAGGACTTGATAGCTCATGGGGGCGGATTTTAATGGCAATCGGCCAGCAAGGCGACTCCTTTTGACAGAGCGCCCCGCCAGTCAGGCCGGTCTTACTGGGCCGGGGTTGACGCTTCGGGCTGGGAAGCCGCAGGCTGAGCCGCCTGCAGTGCCTGGGCGTTCAGGTAGCGCAGGCGCAGCTCGCCAGCCAGTTCCTGTGCCACCTTGGCATACAGGGTGCTCTTGTTATAGCGGGTGATGACATAGAAATTGTTCAGCCCCAGCCAGTATTCAGTGACACCGGGCGCGGTTTCCAGCGGCACCAGCACCGCCTGCACATTGTCCGCCACCTGCGCCTGCGGCAAGATGCCGCGCGCTTTGAGTTCACCCACCGTCAGGTGCAGGTTGAACTTGTCTGCCACCAGGGCGCTGATGTCCACACCGGGCTGCACCGCAGCCGGGATGATGATGTCGTCGCCATGACGCCAGCCTTGCAGCTGGAAGTAATGCGCCACGCTGCCGATGGCATCGTCGACGTTATTCCAGATATCGCGATGGCCGCTGCCGTCAAAATCCACCGCCCATTTGCGGAAGCTGGACGGCATGAACTGCGGCAAGCCCATCGCCCCGGCGTAGGAGCCTTTCAGCGTCAGCGGATCCATGCCCTCTTCCTTTGCCAGCTTGAGAAATTCGGTCAGCTCGCCACGGAAATACTCGGCCCGGCGCGGGTAGTTGAAGGCAATGGTGGTCAGCGCATCCGCCAGGCGGAAGCTGCCGGTATTGCGGCCGTAATTGGTTTCAATGCCCAGAATGGCCACGACCATTTCCGGCGGCACACCATACACCTGCTCGGCACGCTGCAAGGTGGCGGCATGCTGCTGCCAGAAGGCCACGCCGCTCTTTAGCAGCCGTTCGTTATAAAAACTGGAACGGAACTGATACCAAGGCCGCGAGGTGGACGGTTTATCCAGAATGGCGATGATATTGGGCTTGAGCTCCACATTGGCAAACACGGCTTCCAGCTCAGGACGGTTGAAGCTGCCGGTGGCCACTTGTTCGTCGATATAGCGTTGTACATCGGGCCGCGCCAGCAAGGCGGCATCAGCCTGGGCCAAGGAAGACATCACGCCGCCGGCAAGGGCGGCGGCCATCAAAAATCGTTTCATCGGGAATTCCGTGTTTTGCCGTCAGTGCGGCTTAATAAGAGAGCGCGCTGGAAACCAGCCGCGCGGTGATGTCCACAATGGGAATCACCCGTTCATAGGCCATGCGGGTGGGGCCGACCACACCCAGCGTGCCCACCACCATGCCATTGATGCTGTAAGGCGCAGTCACCACCGAGCATTCGTCCAGCGTCATCACACCGGACTCTTCGCCGATGAAAATGTTCACTCCTTGGGCATCCTGGCCCTGATTGAGCAGTTTCAGCAGTTCGGTTTTGCGCTCGAAAGTGGCAAACAGCTCGCGCAGTCGTGACAAGTCTTCCGACAGGTCACGCACATTCAGCAGGTTCATGCCGCCGGCAATCACCACGGCGTCACTGGGGCTGCCCAGCGAGCTTTGACCAAAGCGCACCGCAGCGGACATCAATTCGGTGATATTGCCCTGCAGTTCGCGCAGCTCCACCGCCACGCGGCTGGCAATGGCGCTCAGGCCCTGGCCGGCATAATGCTGGCTGATGAAATTACCCGCTTCCACCAGTTCGCTCGGGCTGTAATCGCGCTCGGTGGTCAGCAGGTGGTTCTGCACGTCGCCATCCAGCGTCACCAGAATCATCAGGATGCGGCGCTCGGACAGGCGCAAAAATTCGATCTGGCGGAAGGCCACATCGGAGCGCTGCGGCGTCACCACCACCCCGGCAAAATGGGTGAGATCGGACAGCAAGGTGGATGCCGCCTGGGCAATGCGCTGCGGGCTGTCCGGCTGCAGATTGCTTTCCAGCTCGCGCATGGCCAGCTCTTCCAGCGGCTGGATGGTGAGCAGGTGATCGACAAACAGGCGATAGCCCTTGGCCGTGGGAATGCGCCCGGCCGAGGTGTGCGGCGAGGCAATCAGCCCCATGCCCTCCAGATCGGCCAGAATATTGCGGATGGATGCAGATGACAGTTCCATGCCAGACAGCATGGACAGGGTTTTCGATCCCACTGGCTGACCATCGGCAATATAGCGTTCGATCAGCGTTTTCAGCAGACGTTGTGCGCGCTCGTTCATCATGCTCTCATTTTACCCGACCAGACGATTCCGGCCAGTCTCTCCATGAATACCATGTTGCGCGTGTCGGTGTCATTTCAAGCCGCCAATCGCATTTGTCGGCTCTTGGCTTTGTGCGATAATCCCCCATCTATCGATTCCACTACACGCAATTGGAGACAGCATGGCGTCAGAAGACAAGAGCCGCGCATTGGCGGCAGCCCTTGCCCAGATCGAAAAGCAGTTCGGCAAGGGTTCGATCATGCGCATGAGCGACAACCAGATCAATGAAAACCTGCAAGTGGTATCCACCGGCTCACTGGGCCTGGACCTGGCGCTGGGTATCGGCGGTCTGCCGCGCGGCCGTGTCGTGGAAATCTACGGCCCGGAATCCTCCGGTAAAACCACGCTGTGTCTGCAGGCTGTGGCCGAAGCACAGAAGCTGGGCGGCACTTGCGCCTACATCGACGCGGAAAACGCGCTGGACCCGATCTACGCCCAGAAGCTGGGTGTCAAGGTGGAAGACCTGCTGATTTCCCAGCCGGATACCGGCGAGCAGGCACTGGAAATCTGCGACATGCTGGTACGCTCCAGCGGTGTTGATGTCATCGTGATCGACTCGGTAGCCGCCCTGGTACCCAAGGCCGAAATCGAAGGCGAAATGGGCGACAGCCACGTTGGCCTGCAAGCCCGCCTGATGAGCCAGGCGCTGCGCAAGCTGACTGCCAACATCAAGCGCACCAACACCCTGGTGATCTTCATCAACCAGATCCGCATGAAGATTGGTGTGATGTTCGGCAACCCGGAAACCACCACCGGTGGTAATGCGCTGAAGTTCTACGCCTCCGTACGTCTGGACATCCGTCGCGTTGGCGGCATCAAGAAGGGTGACGAAGTCATCGGTAACGAAACCCGCGTCAAGGTAGTGAAGAACAAGGTATCGCCGCCGTTCCGCCAGGCTGATTTCGACATTCTGTACGGTGAAGGCATCAGCCGCGAAGGCGAAATCATCGAACTGGGCGTCAAGCATGGCTTTGTTGATAAGTCCGGTGCCTGGTATGCCTACAACGGTCAGAAAATCGGCCAGGGCAAGGACAACACCCGCGAATGGCTGAAGTCCAACCCGGCCATTGCCCAGGAAATCGAAGCCAAAATCCGTGACGCGGTCGGCATCAAGGTGGAAATCACCGAGAACGATGCCGAAGAGATGGCTGACGACGTACTGGACGTATAAGCACCCGGCTGGCTGATGGAAAAAAGCCTGAAGGCGCGAGCCGTCGATCTCCTGTCCCGCCGCGAATACACACGGCGGGAACTGGAGCGGCGGCTCGCGCCGTTTGCCGAAAGTGCGGAACAACTGGCCACCCTGCTGGACGAGCTGGCCGAGCGCAACTGGCAGTCCGACAGCCGTTTTGCCCAGCAGTTTACCGACAGCCGTGGCCAGAAATACGGCAGCCGCCGCCTGCAACAGGAAATGCGCCAGCGTGGCGTCAGCCAGGAGCAGATCAGCAGCGTGCTGGATGGTCGCAACGATTTGGCACTGGCCCGGCAACAGTGGGAAAAAAAGTTTGGCAGCGTAGCCAGCACGCCGCAGGAAAGGGCAAAACAGATGCGCTTTCTGGCGGCACGCGGCTTTGCCATGGACATCATCCGTCAGGTGATGGCAGGCAGTGCCGAAGACGATGACTTCCCCGGCGATCCGGACGACTAGTTCCGCCTGCGGTTGCTACCGCAGCATGACCCTTGCCAGCCTTGCCGTGGCTTGACACAATCGGGCATGACTGTAATGGCCGCAGCATGCTGCCCCGCGCCGCTACTAATGTATTCAATCTCGACGAAACCGACATGAAAACCTCCGAAATTCGCCAGAAGTTCCTGGATTTCTTCGCCTCCAAAGGCCACCAGGTAGTAGCCTCCAGCTCGCTGGTACCGTGGGAAGATCCCACCCTGCTGTTTACCAATGCCGGCATGAACCAGTTCAAGGACGTATTCCTCGGCTTTGACAAGCGCCCCTACACCCGCGCCACCACCAGCCAGAAATGCGTACGCGCCGGCGGCAAGCACAACGACCTGGAAAACGTCGGCTACACCGCACGTCACCACACCTTCTTTGAAATGCTGGGCAACTTCAGCTTTGGCGACTATTTCAAGCGTGATGCCATCCACTTTGCCTGGGAATTCCTCACCGGCGAACAATGGCTGGCGCTGCCCAAGGACAAGCTGATGGTGACGGTATACGCCACCGACGACGAAGCCTTCGACATCTGGAACAAGGAAATCGGCGTTCCGGCAGAAAAGATTGTCCGCATTGGCGACAACAAGGGCGCGCCTTACGCCTCGGACAACTTCTGGCAAATGGGCGACACCGGCCCCTGCGGCCCGTGTACCGAAATTTTCTACGACCACGGCGCACACATCTGGGGCGGCCCGCCGGGAAGCCCGGAAGAAGACGGTGACCGCTTCATCGAAATCTGGAACAACGTGTTCATGCAGTTCAACCGCGATGAAACCGGTGCCATGAACCCGCTGCCCAAGCCGTCGGTAGATACCGGCATGGGCCTGGAACGCATCTCCGCCGTGCTGCAACACGTGCATGCCAACTACGAGATCGACCTGTTCCAGAACCTGCTGAAAGCCGCTGCCCGCGAAACCGGCGTGGCCTTCAGCATGGACGTGCCGTCGCTCAAAGTGATTGCCGACCATATCCGCGCCTGTTCCTTCCTGATTGCCGATGGCGTGATTCCGTCCAACGACGGTCGTGGCTACGTACTGCGTCGCATCATCCGTCGCGCCATTCGCCACGGTTACAAGCTGGGTCAGAAGGGTCTGTTCTTCTACAAGCTGGTGGCAGACCTGGCCGAGGAAATGGGTCAGGCTTATCCAGAGCTGCGCCAGAAGCAGGCCGAAATCGAAGACACCCTGCGTCAGGAAGAACTGCGCTTTGCCGAAACCCTGGACAAGGGCATGGCGCTGCTGGAAACCGCACTGGCGGCCAACAGCAAGCAACTGGATGGCGAAACCGCCTTCAAGCTGTACGACACTTTTGGCTTCCCGCTGGACCTGACCGCCGACATCTGCCGCGAACGCGAAGTGGAAGTGGATCAGGACGGCTTCGACAAGGCGATGGAAGCCCAGCGCGAACGCGCCCGTGCCGCTTCGTCCTTCAAGATGGCCGGCAATGTGGACTACAGCGGTGCCGACACCGTATTCAACGGCTACGAATCCACCAGCGTGGATGCCAAGGTACTGGCGCTGTACAAGGGCAATGAAGCGGTACAGCAGCTGAATGCCGGCGACGAAGGCATTGTGGTGCTGGACAATACCGCCTTCTACGCCGAAGGCGGCGGCCAGGTGGGCGATGTGGGTGAAATCTCTGCCCAAGGCGGCGTAGCTGCACTGTTCGACGTGACCGACACCCAGAAGGTGCAAGCGGCGGTATTCGGTCACAAGGGCCGTCTGGCGCGTGGCAGCCTGCAGGTGGGCGACAGCGTCACCGCCACCATCGACCTGCACAAGCGTGCCGCCACCGCACGCAACCACTCTGCCACCCACCTGCTGCATGCCGCCCTGCGCCATGTACTGGGTGAACACGTGGCGCAGAAGGGTTCGCTGGTGAACCCGGAACGTGCCCGCTTCGACTTTGCCCACAACGAACCGGTTTCTGCCGAGCAACTGGCCGAAGTGGAGCGCATCGTCAACCGCGTGGTGATCCACAACGTGGAAGTCAGCGTCGGCCACATGTCCTACGATGACGCCATCAAGGCCGGTGCCATTGCGCTGTTTGGCGAAAAATACGGCGACACCGTGCGCGTACTGAAGATGGGCGATTTCTCCACCGAACTGTGCGGCGGTACCCACGTCAAGCGCACCGGGGATATCGGCCTGTTCAAGATCATCGCTGAAACCGGCGTGGCTGCTGGCGTACGTCGTATCGAAGCCGTCACCGGCGAAGGTGCCGTCGCGCTGGTACAGGCGCAGGATGGCGAGCTGAAAGCCGCCGCCACCATCGCCCAGGCACAACCAGGCGAACTGCTGGCCAAGCTGGAAAAGCTGCAGGCCGAACTGAAAGCTGCACAGAAACAGGCGCAGCAGCTGAAGGGCCAACTGGCACTGGGTCAGCTTGACCAGTTGCTGGCCAGCCAGCAGCAAAGCATCAAGGGCGTGGCCTGCCTGATCAGCAAGATCGACGACATCGATGCCACCACCCTGCGCGACATGAGCGACAAGCTGATGGACAAGCTGGAAAGCGGCGTGGCGCTGCTGGCCTGCGTGGCCGACGGCAAGGTCAGCCTGATTGCCCGTGTTTCCAAAGACCTGACCGGCAAGGTCAAGGCCGGTGAACTGGTGAATCAGGTGGCTCTGCAAGTGGGTGGCAAGGGCGGTGGTCGTCCGGACATGGCTCAGGCTGGCGGTACGCAGCCGGAAAACCTGGCCGCCGCGCTCTCCAGCTTGCCATCCTGGCTGGAAGGCAAGCTGTAATCTGATCTGTATGCGTACGCAAGCCGCAGGGACAACCCTGCGGCTTTTGTCGTTTATAGTGTTATCACCACCCTGCCTAACGGAGAGCACTGCGCATGACCGTCATCCGCTCCCGCCTGTCATTGCTGCGCCAGGTACTGCCCTGGCTGCTCCTGCTGTGCGCCTGCCTGCCACCAGCAGCGCTTGCTGACGGCAAACTGCTGGTGGTCACCGAAAACTCTTCCTGGCTCAGCACCATCGACCCCCAGGGGAATATTGCCGGACGCCATACCCAGTTGGTGAAAGATATTCTGAGCCGCGCCGGCCTGAAGGCCGATTTCCAGGTGTTGCCCTGGGCCAGGGCATACCGCATAGCCGCCACCCGCCCCAACACGCTGATTTATTCGATTGCCCGTACCGACACCCGCAAAAACCAGTTTGTCTGGCTAGGCCAGATTGGTCACATGCAAAGGGTGTTCTACCGTCTGAATGGCGAAACCGGCATTGCACCGCAATCCCTGGAGCAAGTGAAAAGCTGCTGCAAGGTGTGCGTGGGCAATCATGATGTGCAGGAAGAGTTTCTGGTCAAATCCGGTTTTGCGCCAGGCAGCCAGTACATCACCACCAACAGCCAGCAGGAATGCCCGCGCCTGCTGCAAAGCGGTGCGGCCCAACTGCTGATTGCCGACCCGGACCAGCTACGCAGCCAGCTGGCCAAGCTGAACGTCCCGGAACAGCAATTCCAGGCGCTATTTAGCCTGCCGCAGGGCGATCCGCTGTATCTTGCTGCCAACCCCGCTACCGACCCTCGCATCATCCAGGCCATCATCGAAGCCATGCATTCACCGCACGCGCACTAAGCGCTGCAGCAGGCCAGTGTCCGCCACAGACCCTCACGATTACCCCCCCAACTCCCGCCCTCAGCCCTTGGCAGCACAGCTACCACATGGCCGCAATCCGTGGCGGTGGCAGGAAGTGGCTGAAAACAAATGCACATTTTCCAGTGCATTTGTTCTTATATTCCAAGCAAATAATCAGTCTGCATTCCCGCCATCCTTGACTCATATCAAAACGATTTAGAGCCAAATGAAAATAATAAACACCTTCTCATAAGTCTTGATGACAGCGGCAAGCATGCTCGTGCCGAGCTTGGCCCTGTCAACAGATTTGCCGCTAAAACCCATGTTCTGGCGGCAATCCTTACGCAAGGAACAGTCATGGCTCTGGTGCTTTACGATGACGGCAATCACAAGTGCGTCGCCTTTACCGAACTGGTACAAGGTGAAGGTATCCAGTCCAACCAGTTTGCCATCATCGATAAGGGTGACGGCATGTTGCTGGACCCGGGTGGCAACCTCACCTACAAACACCTGATTGCCGAGCTGGCCGATTATTTCCTGCCTTCGCATACCCGCTATATCTTTGCCTCGCACCAGGATCCGGACATCATCGCCTCGGCCAATGGCTGGCTGCTGATTACCGATGCGCAGATCATCATCGCCCAGGAATGGGTGCGCTTTTTACCGCACTTTTGCATTCGCGGCGTAACCGAAGGCCGGCTGATTCCGATTCCGCCACGCGGCATGAATGTGACGCTGGGCGAATCCACGCTCAAGGTGGTACCGGCGCACTATCTGCATACCGTCGGTTTCTTCCAGGTTTACGACCCCATCAGCAAAATCCTGTTTTCCGGCGATATCGGCGCTTCGCTGATGGATGGCCACGAAGCGGGCAAGCCGGTAAGCGATTTTGACGCCCACCTGATCGACAGCCACATGCTGGGCTTTCACAAGCGCTACATGACCAATAACAAAGCCTGTCGGCTGTGGGTGCAGATGGTGCGCCAGCTGGATGTGGAGTGGATCGTGCCGCAGCACGGCGGCTCGTTCAAGGGCAAGGAAATGGTGACACGCTTCCTTGACTGGTTTGAAACCCTGGAATGCGGCACCGACCTGATCACCGTTGCCGACTTCACCCTGGATTGAGCCTGCTGCCCATGGACACCATCACCGCCCTGCTCAGCCAGCTGAGTGCGTCCCCAGAAGCCATGGCAGCCAGCGCCGTATTGCTGCTGCTGATTGCCACCTTGCTGATTACCCTGCTGCGCCGCCAGTCCGGGCCGACAGCAAGCAACGCCGACCACCAGCCGCAATTGCTGCCCGAAGCAGTCATCCGCCGACCGCAATCGGCCGCCACCGAACAGGCTATGGTCCAAGCGGCAGCCCCGGAGGCAGAAACGATGGCCGAGGCAGAGGCCGGCCTGGACGAGGATGATGCCGATGAACAGACGCTGTCCTATGAAGTGGATGATCTGGACACACTGGCGGAAATCGAAGTGTTCCTGGAGTTTGGCTACCTGGAACAGGCGGCCATTGCACTACGCAGCTATGTGGATGGTAGCTCGATCAACGCACCCAGCCAGCTCAAGCGCCTGTCCGAACTGTATCTGACCCTGCGCTGGATCGACGACTACAGCGATATGCTGGAGCGCCTGCACGAGCGCAGCATGCTGGACCGTCAGCAGCTGACCGACGCCGTGTTTCTCGGCCTGCAGGAAGACCCGCAAAACCTGTCGCTACGGGTACTGGCAGAAAGCCGGCTGGGCCTGGGCATAGAGGAAGTCAACCAGCAGCTGGGTGACCATCTGCCAACGGCAGGCCACGAGGAAATCCTGCTGCGAGCCGTGGTGCAGACACCAGGCCAGCCCGCCGTGTCCGCCATAGAAGCCGTTCAGCTGGCGGCCCATCTGCCGCGCGTTCCGCTGGTGGAAGGCCGTGCCGAGCTGGCACCGCTCAGTGCGCGCGAAATCACCCTGCTTACCACTATGCTGCCGCGCCCGCGTCAGGCCAGCATTCTGCTGGCCTGTCACGAACCGGCTGCCGCCCTGCCGGCACTGCAGGATATGGCCAGCGAAGAAGGCGTATCGCTGTCGCGGCTGATCGACACCCTGCGCGCCTGCTATATGACGCGCAGGCTGTCGTTGTTCTGCCGCTATCTGTGGCAGTTTCATGTTGGCATCGGCAATGCCGGTCACAGCCTGAAACAGCAGCTATTCCAGCTGGGCTGCCAGTTGGGTGAGCACCCGGTCCTGCTGGCACTGGAAAGCCAACCCGACCGGCTGGAGCTGGAAGAAATCGGCCGTCGTTTCGCCTATATCACGCCCATCAGCCAACCGGCAGCACCACTACTGCTGGTCACCTCCAGACAGGCGGAAAACACGGCGTCCCCGCTGAACAACGCACTGTCCGAAGCGGAACAGTTCATCGAGTTCGGCCAGATCGACATGGCTATCCAGACGCTGGAAACGGCCATCCTCACCAGCCCGACCGAAGCCGAACTCTACCCGCCCCTGCTCAAGCTGTACGAACACCTGGGCGATCTGGCCCGCTTCACCTGGCTGGCCCGGCAGATTCGCGAGCGGCTGGCCAACCCGCCAGATGACATTACCGCCATGCTCAGCCGTTTCGTGCAATCCATGCAGCAACGCCTAAACCAGCAACGTCTTGCGGCCTGAGAAACCAGACCATGATGCTTAGCAACGCCACCCAGCCTCAACTCGTCACCGTATTGCCCGTGGGAATGGACCCCCGCAAGCTGTCGGTATTTCGCATGGCGTTCCGCATGCACCATTCGCACCAGCTTTACCAATTGCTGGATGAGGCACCCGGCCTGCTACCCGATCTGGCCATTGTGGATGTCGACAGCGTGGACGGCTGGAATGCCTGGCACGATTTTCGGGCCGAACATCCCCATCTGCCGGCACTGATTGTCACCACCACCCCTCCCGGAGAGGCGCCGGCAGCCGTACTGCGCAAGCCGGTCAGGATTGAAACCCTGTTCCCGCAAATGCGCGAACTGCTGGGCAAGACACCGCGCTCGCAGCCAGGCGCCGCCATGGAGGCAACAACGGTTGCGCTGCACCATGCGGCCAGCCTCACGGCAACACCAACCCGCCCTGCCGCCGCAACAGCCCCAGAGGCCATCAGCGCAGCCGCCGCCTATGTGGCCAGCGTGGCACCAACACTGTCCGAGGTCATTACCCAGTCCCAGGAGGCACACCGCGCCGCCACGGCCGCCCTGCAGAATGTCGCCGTGGCACCGGCATCCGACCTGCCGCAGTTAATGGATTTGCCAGATGCCGAACCAGCAAGCGACAGCACCGCAGCCAACCACGAGCAGGTAGACGTGGTACGCAGCATGCTACCTGCCGCGCGTCCGGCCAGCACAACAACAGAACAGCACGCTGATGCGGGCAAGGTCGATCACACCAAGATCAGCTTTGCCCGTTTCGACCCCAATGCCGGCCTGTTCGGCATGGTGGCCCGCTTGCTGCGCCAGCGTAGTGCCGCCATGGTACGGGTCAGGGGAATACCGGTTTTGGTATTGCTGCCGGCACAGGACAAGGCGCTGTTGCTACAGCCGCTGGACAGCCTGCAGGCCTTGTGTGCCGTCCCCAGCCAGGATGTAGATCAGCAAGCCTATACCAACGAACCCTTGCCAACAGTCAGTCAGGAACTGCGCCCGCAAACGCTGGCCTGGCAGCTGGCTATCTGGACTTGTCAGGGCCGCCTGATGCGTGGCATCAGTGCCGATACCCCAATCCGTCTGCGCTTCTGGCCTAACCTGACGCGGCTGGCTCCCATTCCGGAAGCCATGCGCATTACCGCCTTCCTGACCCGGACCCCGGTCAATCTCAAGCTGATCACCCGCCTGCTCAAGGTACCGCCGGAACATCTGTTCAACTATCTGGCCGCCGCCTACGGCATCGGGATTCTCGACATCCCCAACCGCAACAGCAATCTGTCGGTGATTACCACCGAACCGGTAAGGCCAGTGGCCCGGGTGGAGGCCGCTGCCGGCAGTGCGGCAAGCAGCGCCAGCAACCCGGCCACCGCCGCAGTGAAACCTCCACCGGGCAGTGGCAACCTGCTGTCCCGCCTGCTGAAAAAAGTCATCGGCCTGTAAACAGGAAAACTCGAATCCATGCGTGCTTACGATAACAAGATCATCTTTGCCGGCCCCGTCGGCGCAGGCAAAACCACAGCCATCGGTGCCATCAGCGATATTGCACCGGTAACCACCGATGCCCGTGCCTCTGACATGACCCTCAACCGCAAGGACACCACCACCGTGGCGCTGGACTACGGCGTGCTGATGCTGGATGAAAGCACCAAGGTGCATCTCTATGGCACACCCGGCCAGGAGCGGTTTGATTTCATGTGGGACATCCTCAGCCATGGCGGCATCGGCCTGATTCTGCTGCTGGACAATACCCGTACCAATCCGGTGAAGGATCTGCAGTTCTTTCTGAATGCCTTCCGCGACATGCTCAAGGACGCACCACTGGTGATTGGCGTCACCAAAACCGATATGCGCGCCACACCCAGCATCGAAACCTATGCCGCCCTGCTGGAAAAGTTTGATATGCGGCCACCCATTTTCGAAATTGATGCCCGCTCCCGGGAGGACGTCAAAAAGCTGGTGCTGGCCCTGCTGTTCTCCATTGATCCCGGGCTGGAAAGCTGATCATGTCAGACAACCTTTCGCTCAAGGACGCGCTGTACCCGATTGCCAGCCCGGCCGGAGCCTACTACGCCGTGTCCAGCCCCGAGCAGGATGCCGCCCGCGTGTTGCTGACCCAGATTCTGCGGCTGGGCCATTCTGTTCCGCTCACCGAAGCCCTGCTGGCCGAGTGGAGCAATAACGACCTGGACAAAGGGCTGGAGACGCTATACCGGCTGCAGCGGCTGGACTTTGTCCACGGCACGGAAGAGCCGCGTCCTTCGCTGGCGGTCAATCTGGAAAGCCAGCTGCCATCGCTGCTGGCTGCACTGTCGGACAACGGCCGGGCCCTGCTGGCCGACGACAACGGCCTGTATTACGCCACGGCAGGCTTTCATCACGAGTCCGCCGAGGAAATCGCCGCCCTGGCCGGCGACATCATGTCGCTGAACCGTCGCCACGCCCTGCTGCTGAAGAACAACCTCAACATCAGCAGCCTGGCCTGGTCGGTCAGCAACCCTGCCGGGCAGAGCGAGCTGGGGTTTTTCCCCTTGCACGTGGGGCAGCAGTCTTTCGTGCTGGTGATTGGCGGTACCCCGCGCCTGCAGGACGAACACTTTGTGACGCTGATCGAATTGCTCAGCCGTCGTTACGCTTGAATAAACAGCAGCCCCGCTGCGGGCCACAGAATACCCACTGGAGAAAACCATGCGTGAACAGATGCTCAAGTCCATCCTGAGTGACCTAAACGGTGCCTCGGCCGATATCGAAGCCTCGGCCATCATCTCATCCGATGGCCTGACCATGGCCGCCCTGCTGCCGCAGGATGTGGATGAAGACCGGGTTGGTGCCATGGCCGCCGCCATGCTGTCGCTGGGTGAACGCACCGCCAAGGAGCTGGCGCGTGGCGAACTGGAACAGGTGATGGTAAAGGGCGACAACGGCTACATCCTGATGAGCTATGCAGGCCGCGATGCCGTGCTGACCGTGATTGCCCGGCGCGAAGCCAAGCTGGGGCTGATTTTCCTGGATGCCAAGCGCGCCGCGCGCAATATTGCCGAAATCCTCTGACCAGACAGACAGCCGGTGGCCGGTGGCCTTCACGCCCGCCAGCCCCGGCATCGCCTGTCCGGACAGCGCCGCCCTGCACCATTCTCAACCACAGCCTGCACCACCGTTTGCACCCGTGTGTCATTAAGGTGCAGCACCGCTATCTTTGTGAATTTTTTACAGCATAATTAATCAATCAATTTTTAATGCCACGCTAAAAAACCGCCACGCGCACCAAATCTCCCTACCTGCCCGTCTGGCGGTTTAACCACGCCACCCCTGCACCTAGCTGACTCACGGTCAAAATGACGGTTGCCCGGCATTTTTGGGCACGCTTATTGCCTTACTCCCTTTACAAGCCATCAAGGGGGAATGCGCGATGCACCGGATTACACCGCTAGACCACACCCACTACGACGAAATGCTGGCACCGGATCAGGACACCCGTCCGTCCTACCAGCACTTTGCCAACTGGCTTAACCAGGCGCCGCTCGCCTGGCTGCGCGACAAGCAAAGCGAGGCCGACACGCTGTTTCGCCGCGTCGGCATCACCTTTGCCGTTTACGGCGACGAAAGCGGCTCGGAACGGCTGATTCCGTTTGACACCATTCCACGCATCATCTCGGCCAGCGAATGGAAAACCCTGGAAGCAGGCTGCATCCAGCGCGTCACAGCGCTCAACCGCTTTTTGCACGACATCTACCACGAGCAGGACATCCTCAAGGCCGGCATCATCCCGCCGGAGCAAATCCTCACCAATGCCGGTTACCAGCTGGCCATGCAGGGCATCGATCTGCCGCGCCAGGTGTACGCCCACATCGCCGGGGTGGACATCATCCGCCACAGCGACGGCGGCTTTTACGTACTGGAAGACAATCTGCGCACCCCGTCCGGCGTGAGCTACATGCTGGAAAACCGCAAGATGATGATGCGGCTGTTTCCCGAGCTGTTTGCCAGCCACGACATCACCCCGGTGGAGCACTACCCCAATATGCTGCTGGACACCCTGCGCGCGGTGGCACCCACCGAGGTGGACAACCCCACCGTGGTGGTACTCACCCCCGGCCAGTACAACAGCGCCTATTTCGAGCACGCCTTTTTGGCCAGCCAGATGGGGGTGGAACTGGTGGAAGGGCAGGACTTGTTCGTGAAAAACGGCCATGTCTACATGCGTACTACCTCCGGCCCGCAGCGGGTGGATGTGATCTACCGCCGGCTGGATGATGCCTATCTGGACCCGCTGGCCTTCAATGCCGGCTCCATGCTGGGCGTGCCGGGGCTGATGTCGGTCTATCGCGAGGGCCGTGTCAGCGTGTGCAATGCGGTGGGCACCGGCGTGGCGGATGACAAGTCCATCTACCCCTATGTGCCGGACATGATCCGCTTTTACCTGGGCGAAGAACCCATCCTGCACAATGTGCCCACCTGGCAATTGCGCAAGCCGGACGACCTGGCCTACGTACTGGATCACCTGGCCGAGCTGGTGGTGAAGGAAGTCCACGGCGCAGGCGGCTACGGCATGCTGGTGGGCCCGGCCTCCACTCAGGCGGAAATCGATGCCTATCGCCTGCGCATTCTGGAAGACCCGGCCAACTTCATTGCCCAGCCCACGCTGTCCTTGTCCACCTGCCCCACTTTTGTCGAATCCGGCATCGCACCGCGCCATATCGATCTGCGCCCCTTTGTGTTGTCGGGCAAGAAAGTACAGCTGGTGGCCGGTGGCCTCACCCGCGTGGCACTGCGCGAAGGCTCGCTGGTGGTCAATTCCTCGCAAGGCGGCGGCACCAAAGACACCTGGATTCTGAAGGAGGACATCACATGCTGAGCCGAATGGCAGGGTGCCTGTACTGGATGGCACGCAATATGGAACGCGCTGAAAACACCGCACGCTTGCTGGATGTCAGCTTGCAGATGTCGCTGCTGCATGCCTCGTCGCAGGACGATCTGCTGGTGCCGCTGGATGTCACCGGCAGCACCGCCGACTTCCTGCAGCGCCACCACACCCCCACTCCGCAAGCGGTGCTGCACTATCTGGCGCTGGACAGCGACAACCCCGGCAGCATCTACAACTGCATGCGCAGCGCCCGCGAAAATGCCCATGTGGTGCGGGTGAAGATCACCACCGAGATGTGGGAACAGGTGAACGGTACCTGGCTGGAAATGCGCGAATGGCAAAGCCGTGGTCTGGACACCCGCAGCGCATCTGCCTTTCTGGAATGGGTGCGCGAGCGCTCGCACCTGTTCCGTGGTGCGGGCTACGGCACCATGCTGCGCAACGACACCTTCCACTTTTCCCGCCTGGGCACCTTCATCGAACGCGCCGACAACACTGCGCGCATCCTGAATGTGAAAACCAAGCAGATCAGCGATAACGAGCCGGAAGCGGAAAACATCCTCGACTACTACCAATGGGCCGCGCTGCTGCGCTCGGTATCCGGCTTTGAAGCCTATCGCGACATCTACCGCGACAGCATCACGCCGCAGCGGGTGGCCGAGCTGCTCATCCTGCGCAACGACATGCCGCGCAGCCTGCGCGCCTGTTTTGGCGAAATCAACAAGGTGCTGGCGCGCATCGAAGGCCAGGCAGGCCGCACCGCCCGCCGCCGCGCCAGCGAAATCCAGGCGCGGCTGACCTACAGCAGCATCGAGGACATCTTTGCCGATGGACTGGAGCAAACACTGGACAGCCTGATCGGCGACATCATCCTGCTGGGCAATTCCATTCACCACAGTTATCTGGAAACTGCCTGAACGCAGGCCGGTTTTCATCTTCAGAAAGGGCTCGCCATGAGACTCGCCATCAGCCATGAAACGCTGTACCGCTACGATAGCCCGGTGCGTCACAGCACCCAGTATCTGCGCCTGACCCCGCAGGGCGGCAATGGCCTGCGCATTCTGGACTGGCAGCTGGAATTGCCGGAATCAGCCCATCGCAGCACCGACAGCTACGGCAATATCCTGCATGTGCTGACGCTGGACTACCCGCACCAGGAAATCCGCATCAAGGTAAGCGGCACGGTGGAAACCGAAGACACCGCCCCGGTATGTGACTCCCTGCCGCCATTGTTTTTCCTGCGCCAGACCGAACTGACCACCCCAGACGACGCACTGCGCAACTTTGCCGCCAGCTATCGCCAGCAGATACCCAGCCTGAGCCAGCTGCAAAGTCTGGTAGAGGGCATACGCGAATGCATGCCCTTCCTGCCGGGCGAAACCCAGAGCCACACGCCGGCAGCCACTGCTTTTGCCAAAGGCGCCGGGGTATGCCAGGACCACACCCATGTTTTCCTCAGCTGCGCCCGCCAGTTAGGGATTCCGGCGCGCTATGTCAGTGGCTATGTCTACTCCCCGGCGCATGCGGCAGACCACGTCTCCAGCCATGCCTGGGCCGAAGCCTGGGTGGACGGAGCCTGGCACAGCTTCGACGTGGCCAATGCCGTGGCCGCCAACGAACATCACCTCAAGCTGGCCATCGGCATGGATTACCTGGATGCCTGCCCGGTACGCGGCGTGCGCTTTGGTGGCGGCACCGAAAGTATGAGCGCCCAGGCGCGCGTCTGGCTGGACGGCCAGTGACACAGCAGCTAGATTGATTCAACTCCACCACACAAGTAGCTGCATCATGACTTACTGCGTCGCCATGAATCTGGCATCCGGCATGCTGTTCGCCTCGGACTCCCGCACCAACGCCGGGGTGGACCACGTGTCCACCTTCCGCAAAATGCAGTTTTTCCAGCAGCCGGACGAGCGGCTCTTGGTGCTGCTGTCCGCTGGCAACCTGGCCACCACCCAAAGCGTGGTCAGCCTGCTGCGCCAGCGCACCAATAACCCCAAAGACGAGCGCACCATCCTGAACGTGCCGTCGATGTACGATGCCGCCTGTCTGGTGGGCGATACCCTGCGCGAAATCGCCGAGCGCGACGGCCCGGCACTGAGCCAGTCCAAGATCGAAGTCGGCTGCTCTTTTCTCTTGGGCGGGCAGATTCGCGGCGAAGCACCGCGCCTGTTCAATATCTACCCGCAGGGCAATTTCATCGAAGCCACGCAGGACACGCCCTACTTCCAGATCGGCGAAGCCAAATACGGCAAGCCCATCATCGACCGGGTGGTGAATTACCACACCCCGGTGGAGGACGCGGCCAAGTGCGCGCTGATCAGCTTTGACTCCACCATGAAGAGCAATCTGTCGGTCGGCCTGCCCATCGACATGCTGGTGTATGACAAAGACGACTTCGGCCCCGGCATTCACCAGCGCATTACCGAACACGACCCCTATTTCCAGCAACTGCACACCGGCTGGGGCCAAGCCCTGCGCGAAGCCTTTGCCGCCCTGCCGCCCATGCGCTGGAAGGAATAAGACACAACGTGATTGGTCAGCCGGGGGGCTGATCGGTAATAATGCGGCATTGCCACTGAAAGACCCGCCGATGAAACACGCTCCGCTGACCGAGGCCGACTACCAGCGCCTGTCTGCCACCCTGCAACGCTTTGAAAGCCTGCAGTGCATGAACCTGGAAAAGCTGGACGGCTTCTTCACCGCGCTGCTGTGTGGCCCGGAGGCCATCAAGCCCACCGAATGTCTGCCGCTGATCCTGGGTGAGGCCTTTGATGACGAGCAGGCCTTTCGCAGCGAGAAGGATCTGGAAAAGTTTGTCTCCCTGCTGATGGGCCACTGGCTGGACATCACGCACACCCTGCAACAGGGTGAAGAGTTCCAGCCCTGGCTGGATGCCGATGCACAGGGCGTGGTGCATGGCAATGACTGGGCCGAAGGCTTTGTCGAAGGCATGCAGCTGCTGCAAGACGACTGGAACCTGCTGTTTGACGATGCCGAGCATGCCGACGCGCTGGAAGCCATCATGGCCCTGGCGTTCGAACGTCACCCGGACCCGGAAATGCGTCCCTACATCGACAACAGCGACAGCAGCCAGCGCGAACAGTGGCTGGCCGCCATCTCCCCTGCCGTGCAGGAAATCCACCAGTTCTTTGCCAGCATCCGCGCCGCCATGGAAGCCGAGCTGGAAGAGGATGCGCTTGATCCCAAACACTGAAACCTGCTGATAAATCATCTGCCCCAGCCGTGTGCCGCCTTGCTCTACTACGGCCAGTGTCGGCATCGGCACGCCTTGTCCGGGTGTGCGGTCACGCTTTGTCAGCAGCCGCCGCCCGGCATGCGTCGATGACAGGTCATCAAAATGACATTTTTGCGTGATAAAACGGTGCGTTTCCATTATTTGCGTACACCGCCCTTATCACGATGAATCCCGTTGAAGCACTGCTGTTTGCAGTTATCCAAGGTATCAGCGAACTGTTTCCGGTTAGCAGCCTGGGACATGGCATCCTGATTCCCGACTGGCTGCACTGGTCGCTCAATCGCAGCAATCCTGACTTTCTGCCCTTCATGGTCATGCTGCACCTGGGAACAGCCCTGGCCCTGCTGCTGTTTTTCTATCGTGACTGGCTGCAGTTGATTGCCGGCTTCGTCCGCGCCAAAGGCGGCGGCGGCAACCCGGAAGCACGGCTGATGTGGCGACTGATCGCCGGCACCATCCCTGCTGGTCTGCTGGGCTTGCTGCTGGAAAAACAACTGCGCGTGCTGTTTAGCAGCGCCACTGCGGTACTGGTTTTTCTCAGCATCAATGGCCTACTGCTGCTATTGGGCGAGCGCCTGGGACAGCGCCGGGCGCACAAGAGCCTGGATGAATTGAGCATTGCGGGTGCCATCAAGATCGGCAGCGGCCAGGCACTGGCGCTGTTGCCGGGCATCTCCCGCTCTGGCGTCACCTTGCTCAGCGGACTGGCACATGGCCTGGATCATGCCTCTGCCGCCCGTTTTTCCTTCTTGCTGGCAACCCCCATCATCCTGGCAGCAGGCGTGCTGGAAATCCCCAAACTGGCCCACGCCGGACATGCCCAACACTGGGGTCTGCTACTTGGCTGCGGTGCCGTTGCCGGCCTGTGCGCCTACGCCAGCACCTGGTTTCTCATGCGTTATTTCAAGAAAACCGAAATCGAATCGCTGCGCCCCTTTGGTTGGTATTGCCTGCTGCTTGGCCTGGGTGGACTGGCTTACCGCCTGGTTTGACTAACTGTAAAGTTGACCAATCCTGGTACTACAGACAGGAAGGTATGCTACGAATCCAAACATTACAGGTATAAAGAAGCATTGACTGTTTGTCGCTACCGGATGGTTACATTAGAATAGCCAACAGAACTGGGCCGCCATTTGCGGCCCGTATCTGTTATATAGAGACGCATGAGAAATCTGGACGACAAAAAGCCCGATCAACGCCTGCCGGCAGATCTGGCAAGACGTGCCACCGCCATTATCGAATTGCCCGATGGTGTACTGGTCACTGCAGCACGCGGCAGCCGCTACAACCTGCCAGGCGGCAAGGCCAACCGGGGCGAGTTACGCTCCCAGGCCCTGATCCGCGAAATTCGAGAAGAAACCGGCCTGCGCATCAATTCCATGCTCTACCTATTCGACCACATCACCCCCCACAATGCCCACAAGGTATACCTGTGCATTGCGCAGGGTCAGGCAAAGCCACAGGGTGAAATCGAACGTATTGCACTGGTTTCCTCGCCGGATACCGATCTCGACCTGTTTGTGGAAAGCCGCGCCATCCTGCGCCGCTACGCCCGCCTGCGTAATGAAGAAACCGCCAAGGGCCAGGCATTGCGCGCCATTCTGGGACTGGCCCGCTACATCGCCAAGGTTGACTGAACCACCATGGCCAGCGTCCCCTGGCTGCTGCTGGACGAGTTTGGTTTCTACCAGCGGCTGGCCACACTGCACGGCAATACACTCGTCCTGTTCGGCCAACCCGGCTGCTCAGCCTGCCGCGCATGGCGTCAACTGCTGCAGGATTGGCAGCCCGACGGCTTGCAGCAACTGGCTTATGTTGATGTGCAGCAAAGCATGGCCCTGGCCCATGCCTTCGAAATCTTTCATCTCCCTACCCTGTTGCTGTTTGTCGATGGCCACTATCACGGCCAGTTGCGCAGCGCCATGCAACGCCAAAGCGTGCAACAGGCCTTGCTCACGCTGCTGGCCAGCCCTGCGGACGAAGAGCCCTGAAGGATACTGGCTGTTACAGAAAAGGGCTGCCCGCAGGCAGCCCTTTTCTGTAACAGCCACTACGCAGCGACTCACAAATCGCTACTATCCTTGCCCGCAGCCGGGGTATCGCTGGCCGGTGCCGTCGCCTCGCTCACCGAGTTGAGCATGTCCTGCGGAATGGTCACCCAGCCCATGCTGCCAGCCATCTGCAAGGTCATGGCCAGCGTCAGCATGGCCACCGGGGCAAACAGCATCACCCCCAGCAACACCCGCAGGCGGCCTACACCGGAAACCAGCGCCAGCCCGTTGACCATCAGGGCGATGGTCAGCAAGGAGAGTGCCAGATCAGCACCGAGAGCCACATCGTCCGGCAGCCAGCTGGTGAGCGGCTCAACAAACTGCAGGCTGTTACACAGCACGATCAGGCCAAACAGTGAACCGGTCGGCTGCCACTTGGCCAGCCGCAGCCATACCGTCATGAACTGGGTGAACAGCAGCATTTCCAGCCAGGTAAACAGCAGCATGAAACCCATGCGCCCGACAATATTATTGCCCAGCTCTCCGGTACCGCCGCTGGCGACAAGCCCGAGTACGGTAAGCAACAGTGCGGGCATCCAGCGTGGATACTGGTATTGCTCCAGTGGCCCCACGCGAAAGCGCAGCAGGCCCAACAAGTCATCAATCAGACGGTGCATGGTGCCGGCTCAGTCAAAAACAACGGTCTTGTTGCTGTAAGACAGGATGCGGTCATCCACATGCCAGCGCACCGCGCGGGATAGCACCACTTTTTCCAGATCGCGGCCTTTCTGGATCAGGTCTTCCACGTCGTCACGGTGGGAAATACGGGTGACTTCCTGCTCAATGATCGGGCCTTCGTCCAGATCTTCGGTCACGTAATGGCTGGTAGCACCAATCAGCTTCACGCCACGGGCAAAGGCACGGTGATACGGCTTGGCCCCATCGAATGCCGGCAGGAAGCTGTGGTGAATGTTGATGACGCGATCGGGATAACGCTTGACGAACTCGCCGGACAACACCTGCATGTAACGCGCCAGCACGATGAAATCGGCACCGGCCTCTTCCAGCAGGCGGAACTGCTCAGCCTCGGCTTCGGCCTTGTTGTCGCGGGTTACCGGAACAACATGGAAGGGAATGCCGTTGAATTCCACCAGGCGGCGGCAGTCTTCATGGTTGGAAATCACCAGCGGGATATCGCAATTGAGCTCACCAATGCGCCAGCGGTGCAGCAAATCCACCAGGCAGTGTTCGTATTTGGATACGAAAATCGCCATACGCGGCTTGCGGCTGGACAGCGACACCTTCCAGGTCATGTTGTGCTCGGCGGCAATGGGCTGAAACGCGGCAGAAAACGCATCCATCGGCAGGGTAAAGCCTTCCAGCTCCCACTGGATCCGCATCAGGAACAGGTTTTCGCTGGCATCCTGATGCTGGTCGGCATGCATGATGTTGGCGTTGTAAGTCATCAGGAAGTTGGCCAGGGCCGCTACCAGGCCCTTCTTGTCCGGCGCACTGATCAGCAGTGTGGCCGATTGTCGGGTATTGCTCATTATTACAGTCTCTTTGTCATTACATGATCAACGGCAGCCTTGCGGCTGTCACTTGCCAATTCTGTTCTGCCCGTACGCACACCGCCAATGACAAACGCCACACGCGACAGGGGTAAGCCCCTGCAGCCTGTGGCGCTGTATGCCGGTGAACGGGATCAGGCGTTCAGATTGGCCGAATCCAGCGTATTCTGCAACAGCGTTGCCACGGTCATCGGACCGACACCACCCGGAACCGGGGTGATGAAACTGGCGCGCTCGGCAGCAGCAGCAAACTCCACATCACCGGCCAGCTTGCCGGTATCCAGACGGTTGATGCCAACATCAATCACTACGGCACCGGGCTTGATCCACTCGCCCTTGATGAAGCCAGGAATACCAACGGCAGCCACCACGATATCAGCCTGGGCTACTTCATGTGCCAGATCGGCGGTGGCGCTGTGGCACACCGTCACCGTGGCACGTGCCAGCAGCATTTCCAGCGCTTGCGGACGACCCACAATATTGGAAGCCCCCACAATCACAGCCTTCTTGCCCTTGGGATCGATGCCGTATTCTTCCAGCAGCGTCATCACACCACGCGGCGTGCATGGACGCAGCAGCGGCATCTTGATAGCCAGGCGGCCCATATTATAGGGGTGGAAGCCGTCGACATCCTTTTTCGGGTCGATACGTTCGATCACGGCTTGCGGGTCGATCTGCTTGGGCAGTGGCAGCTGCACCAGAATGCCATCCACGGTTGCGTCGGCATTCAGGGTATCAATAATGTCCAGCAATGCCTGCTGGCTGGTTTCAGCCGGCAGATCGTAAGCCACCGAACGGATACCCGCTTTTTCGCAAGAGCGTTTCTTGCTGCCTACATAAACACTGGATGCCGGGTCGTTGCCCACCAGGATCACTGCCAGCGCGGGTGCGCGCTTGCCTGCAGCCACGCGCTGCTTTACGCCTTCGCCTACCTTGGCGATGAGTTGTTCTGCTACTGCCTTACCATCAATGAGTTGCGCCGCCATGCCTGATTCCGTATGGAACTTGAAAAGAGGCGGCAATTTTCTCATTTTTTAGCTTTTTACGAAACCACAAAAATACATTAGGAATAATTTCACGTAAAGAAAAATTCGCAAAATAAGCATCTATATATCATGCAGTTAGTTATGCCCGCGTTACAGCCGGATGTCGGCTTCGCCATAGCCTGCCCACCGGCCACCCGAAAAAAGATTGCAACACAGTATTGACAGGAAACAGGCCTTTCCTTATAGTTGCGCTCTCTGTCGTCGGGGCGTAGCGCAGCCTGGTAGCGCACCTGATTTGGGATCAGGGGGTCGCGAGTTCGAATCCCGCCGCCCCGACCAGAAAAAGCCCGATACGTGTGTGCCCGTAGCTCAACTGGATAGAGCACCGGCCTTCTAAGCCGGGGGTTACAGGTTCGATTCCTGTCGGGCGCGCCAGTACTCAAGCAGTGCTGGCAACAGTAGTAGAAGAATGCAGTACCCTGTGGTGGATGTAGCTCAGTTGGTAGAGTCCAGGATTGTGATTCCTGTTGTCGTGGGT